>NZ_JACBXA010000001.1 GCF_013870515.1 Streptomyces albidus (ex Kaewkla and Franco 2022)
GAGCCGGTCGAGCGCGACGCCGACGTCGGCAAGGCCGGCTCCGAGGGCTTCGGCGAGCAGCGGCAGGTCGGCCACTTGGGCGTCGTCCCACATGGCCACGGCGGCCAGCACCCGCTCGGCCTGCTGACCGAGCGCCTTGGCGCGGGCCAACAGCTCGTTCCCGGGCGGGAGTTGGATCGGCTGCTCCGGTACACGCAGGCACACCCGCCCTCGGAAGACGGTCAGCCGGTCGCGGTCCCAGAGGTCGGCGAAGGTGCTCAGCAGTGCACCCGGGTTGGTGAACAGCGGCCCCAGCGCGTTGCGCAGGCCGGCCGTCACCGCGTCGTCCAGGCGCCGGCCCGCCGCCCTGCGTACCAGTGCCTCGGCGGTCTTGCCGGCCAGCGGTCCGAGAGTGATCACCTGGTCGGCGACGTTCATCAACTCGACCACTCCCGGCGGCCGTTCGAAACCGTCCCGGCAGGTGGCCACCACCAGACAGCCGGACCGGCGGGCCGCGTCGAGCAGTGGGGCGGGTTCGGCGACGGCGTGTGCGTCATCCACGAGGATCGCGGTACGGCCATGGAGGCGGATCCGGTCGAACAGCAGGCCCAGTTCCGTCACCATGCCCGTGACCCGGCCGCCGGCGTCCCGTCCGTCGGACTCACCCAGCCGCACCAGCGCGGTGAGCGAATCGGCCAGCCTGCCGTCGTCGAACTCCTCGAACCGCTCACGTACGGTGCGCTCCGCGCAGGCGATCCCGAAGACGTCGCCGCACCCGTCCGCCGAGCCGGACGAGCTTCTCAACTCGTCAGCGGCAGCGGGGTCGTTCCGGCAGTCCGAATGATCCGTATGGTCCGCACGGGACGCGCCGGCGCCGAAGGACATCGGCAGCACCCGCGCCCCGTCCGCCTGGAGCAACTGCCCCGCAGCGTCGAGGAGTGCCGTCCTGCCGACGCCGGCCGGGCCGCGAACCACCACCAGCCGGCCGTTCCCGCTCGCCGACGCAGCGCGGAACGCGGCCAGTTCAGAGTCCCTGCCCAGCACCGTCGCACGGTCTCGGGTCAATGGCCGCCCCCCTCGTGAGGCTGTCCGTGTCGGCCACTCGCGGGCGTTCGCCACCGATTCCGAGCCCTCGCGAGGGAGTCGGGGGCGGTCCGGCCCGCTGGACGGGAGACTCTACATTCCGACGTCGGGCCGAGCGCCACGATGTGCATACTGGCTTCGTGATCCACCACTGGCGCGACTCGGTCAGGACCACCGAGTCACATCACAGACTGTACGGCCGGGACGCCGAGGTCGCGCGGATCACCGAGGTCGCCACCACGCCGGAGGCAGCGCCGCTGGTCCTTGTCACGGGCCCCATGGGCACAGGCCGCAGCGCCGTCCTGCACGGAGTCCGAGAGGCGCTCACCGCACGAGGCGTGGCCACCCTGACGCTGCGCATGTCCCGCAATGAACGCGACCGCTCCCACGCCCTGGTCTCCCGGCTGTCCGCCGAACTCGGCGCCTTACAAGGGGGCGGTGCCGCCGGACGTCCGGCAGGCGGCGCGGCGACTGCCCCGAGCCACCCGGACATCGGTCACCAACTGACCGCCGAATTACGATCGTTGCAGGTCGAAGGACGCCAACTGGTGGTGCTCGTCGACGATGTGCAGTGGGCCGACCCCGGCTCGCGCATGGCGCTGCTGCCGGTGATCCGCACCCTCGCGGGAGGCTGCGTCACCTTCGTGTGCGCCTACCGTCCCTCGCTGTCCGACCCCGCGGGCGGGCCGGCCTCGATGCGTCAACTGCGCGCCGCCGGGCTCGCCGAGCTGGTACCCCTGCGTCCGCTGCCCGCGGCGCAGGTGCGCGCGCTGGTCACCCACGAGATGCAGGCCGTACCGTCCGCCTCGCTGACCGCGTACCTCCGGGAAAGCTGCCGTGGCGTCCCCGGAGCCGTGCGCGCCGCCGTCGAGGGTCACCGCCGCAACGGCTCGTTGTGCGTCTTCGACCGGCATGCGTACCTCAAGTCACCCGACATGCCACCCGAACTCCCCAGCGAAGAGCCGTTGGTGGAGCAGGTGCGGCAACTGGGCGGACTGGCCTGGCCGGTGGCCAGGGCCCTGGCGGTGCTGCATCCGCTGGGTGGCGCAGCGCCAGGGCTGATCGCTCAGGCTCTGGACGTCGCAGAGAACGAGGTGCGCGAGGAGCTGTCCCGTCTGTGGGCCGAAGGGCTGCTGCGCCACAGTCGGCGAACGGGTGCCTGGCGGTTCCGGCTGCCGCTGCTGGCGGCCGCGCTGGCGGCCAGGCTCGGACAGTACGAGCGGCGCATGCTCGCGCGGTCGGCGGTCACCTCCATCTGGGCGGGCGACGCCACGCCCCCCGACGGGTATCTCGCCGATCAACTGGCCACCGCAGGCAGGTTCGTGGAGACAGGGCGCGCCGCCGGCGAGTTGGTCGCCCGGAGCGTGGAGGCCATGCTGCACAACGGGTCCTCCGCGGAGCGCTGGCTGCGGGCCGCCGTCAAGCTGACCGCTGAGCCGGGCGCGCACACGCAGGCACTGCTCCTGCACGCCTCCACGTGCTACATCCACCACTGGTACGCCGAAGCGCTGGAGAGTGCCTGGGCGGTGATCTCCACTCATCCGGACCGTGTCTCCTCAGCCGCCCTGCTCGAAGCCGAGATGATCTACGTCATCTCGGTGGCGGCGACCTCCGACACCTCGGCGCTCGCCAACATCGCCCAGGACGGCTGGCGTTCCCTGCCGGGCGGCGAGGGCCACCGAAGCATCGTCAGGTGTGCGGCGCTGTGCCACCTGGACCGCTGGCGCGAGGCGGACGAACATCTCAAGGCGACGCACGCCGCCTGGTCCCAGGGTGAGGCCATCGTCGCCGCCCTCGGGCAGTTCCTGAGCGAATGCGTCGCCGCCGCGCTGGGGCGGATGACGGCCTTCGACGGGAGCGTCGCCGACCCGACGAGCTGGCGTCTGTGGGAGAAGGGCTCCCGTCACCGGTACGAGCGGCTGTCCGGGCTGAACCGCACCTTGCTGGCCTGCGGTGAGCTGGACCGCGCCAATCGTCTGCTCACCGACCACGAACTGCCGTCCAACCACCGGCCGGTGCCGGACGAGATCGTGGCCCACTGCCTCGCCGGGCGCTGGGACCGGGCCCTGGACCTGGTACGGATGTTCCTGGCCAGCGACTCCGCGCTCGGCGACCTTCCCAGCCACACCATGATGTGCCGGGAGGCGAGCATCATCTTCGTCTGCCGCGGACGGCTCACCCAGGCCCGCACCGTGCTCGACAGGGCACGGGACGAACAGCCCGTCCAGCTGCATCTGACGGCCGTACCGGAATCCGAACTGGCACAGGCCCTCGGTGCGACCGAGCAGGCCGCCCGGGTGATCGCGGAGGCACTCGAGAGCACTGCCGAACGCGGGGTCGTCCTGGGTACGGACGAACTCTGGCTCAGCATGGCCCAATGGGAGCTGGCTGCGGGCAACGAGGACGCCGCGCGACGGTGCGCCCGGCGGGTGACGGAGGTCGCCGAACAACTCGGCACCGGCCGGTCCCGCCTGTGCCGGCTGCTCACCACCGCCGTGGCGCACCAGGACACCCAGGCCGCAGCGGAGGCCGTCCGCCTCGCCCGGCGACGCGCCCAGCCCTACGAACTGGCCGAGACGCTGACCACCGCGGTCCGCCACGGGCTCGCCGACGTGGCACTGCTGCGGGAGGCGTACGCGCTGTACGGCGAGTTGGACGCGCTGCTTCCACGGGCTCGGCTGCGGAACCTGATGCGTGCGCGGAACATCGCCGTGCCGGGCCGCAGCGAGACCATCGCGGAGAACGAGCGGCTGCTGGCCATCCTGGTGACCGAGGGGCTCACCAACCGCGAACTGGCCGTCGTGCTGGGCGGCAGCCAGAAGAGTGTGGAGTCCAGACTGGGCAGGCTGTTCAAGCGCACCGGCTACCAGTCCAGGGTCGAGCTCGTCTCCGCCATGCTGACCGGGGAGTACCCCGCCTGAGACCGCCCGCCGGCCCGGTCAGAAGTACCCCTTCGACCCGTCCAGCAGCTCACGGATGATGTCTGCGTGACCGGCATGGCGGGCGGTCTCCTCGATCATGTGGTGCAGGATCCACCGCAGAGATGTCTGGTCCGCCTTGTAGCCGGGGTGCTTGCCCACCGTTTCGAGCGCGTACGACGCCGTGATCCGGTTCGACACCTCGCACTGCCGCTCGTATTCGTCCAGCAGCCGAGCCAGGGGAATGCCCTCGACCATCATGTCCGCGCTCTCCGGCCCGTCTTCGAACTGCGGGCCCTCAGCGGGCCCTCCGGTCAGCAGGACCTCGAACCAGCAGTGCTCGACCCAGCGCATGTGGGAGACGAGCCCGGCCATCGTCATGTGCGGAGAGGTGGGCAGCACGGCCCGGTGTGCCTCCGCCTCCGAGAGCCCCTCGCACTTCCAGTGGATGACGGCGCGCTGCAGGTCGAGTCATTCGACGAGCTGTGTGCGCTCGTCGGCGTCGAATCGTGGACGTACGCGAGGAGGCGTCATGCCCGGACGCTAGCCCTTTCCCGTTCCGGGGCGCAGGGCGATCTCAGGGCTCCGGCGTGGTGCTGTCGGTGCCGGCCGGGGGCTCGCCGATTCCGCCGCGGCAGCTTCACCGGCCCGACAGCGCCGCCGCGAACGCGCCCTCGTCCTGGGTGACACCGCTGCAGGTCTCGTCGACCTCCGCCTTGGCGCCGCCCGCGCACTCCCGGTCACGTGCGGAGGACCACATGGACAGCCCGCCGAGGTCTCTTTCGGACGCGAACCCGGCCAGCTGCGTGGCGTCGTCCAGCGTGAAGGTCTCGGCCTCGATGTCGTTGACGCCGATCATCACCGTCAGCCGCAGCGTTCGCCAGGCGTCGGCTTCGGACAGCCCGAGGAGGCTCTTCAGCTCGCCCTGTACGGCATGCGCCGCCGCCTCGCCGTAGTCGCCCATGTCGCCGGTGTGGGACGGGCTGTAGCTCATCGCCATGACGTTCACGGCGGAGATCTCCACGTCCTGGCCTTCGGCGACGCGGAGCAACTCCTTGCCCTCCGTCGTCAGTCCTGTGGGCATCACGGGCAGGGTGAACGACACGTCCAGTCCGTCGCGCCCGCGCTGAAGCAGCTCGATCGCCTTCGCTCGGCGAAGCGTGGCTGCGGAGTCCTCCAGCGTGTCCCCTTCGATGTCGAAGTCGGCGCTTTCCGCGCCGGTCTGATGCAGCACCTGCTCGTAGGCCGCGGCGAGTTCGGCCGGGCTGTCGCAGGCCAGAGCAAGTTCGGTGTCCGTGGCGCCTCCGAAGGACACGCGGATGTCCGCTCCGTCTTCCCGCAGCGCGCTGATCCGCTTCTTGGCGGCCGCATCGCCGATGGCGGTCTCGTCGTCCCACATGGGGCTGCATTCGTCGCGCCCCGACGCGACGGCGAACGCCACGTGGTACGCCGACGGTTTGCCTGCGGTCTCCGTCTCCGCGGCCGAGGTGGCGCTCACGTACGGAGCGAAGGGGACAGCGTCTCCGGCTGAATCGTCACCGGCGTGGTCGGGTGACGTGCCGCCCGACGAGCATCCCGCGCAGGCGATCGCGAGAACGGCTGTCAGACGCACCATCCAGTGCCGCACGCCGATCGCCCCCTTCCGCACCCTTCGAAGTGGCTCTCACGGGAAGGCAGTTCGCGAGAGCGTCCCGGCTCAGCAGCAACCTTGGCACTTGCGCTGCGTTCCGGGCGGGGCCACAGAGAAATCACAAGAACGGTCTCCAGGATGCCCGCCCATGAGTCTCTCGCCTAGCGACGCGCATCCCGACCACCGCCGGCGGCACGGGAGCCCGGACCGGTCCGAGGAGGCGGACGAGCTCGTCTTCGTCGATGCCTCCGGCCGCCGTGCCCTTCTCCTGCGCCGGGCCGGGATGGTCGTCGGGGCAGCTTTCCTCGTGTACGGGGGGATGGTCGGTGTGGCCTTCATGGGAGGTCCCTCGCTCGCCCCCGCGGAACTCGCGCCCTTCGAGAACGTCGGCACCACGCAGGATCCGGGCACCGAGCGTGTGCAGAAGGACGACTCACCCTCGGCGCGGAACTCGGCGAGGCCGTGCCGGAAGCAGTGCCGCAAGAACTGCAGGAAGCACCTCGGAAAGCCGTGCAGGAGAACGGCGTTCGGCAGAGCTGCCGACAGGAACAACGGCCCGACGCCCGCGCGGTCCGCCCCCGCCGCCGGTGAGAGCCCCTGAAGCAGATGACCTCCACCGCCACACGTCCGAGGCATGCCAAGCCCGGCCAGCTGTCCGCCGCCCGCCGACCGGCCTTCTTCGGGCCGCGCGCGGTGCTCGCCTTGCTCGCTCTGCTCACGCTGGTCGGCGTGATGCTCTTCAACGGCTATCTGCACTCCGAACTCGGTGACGACACCCGCGTGCGCGAGAACGCCTCCTCCGACCGCGTCCCGGAGAAGGTCCTCAACGGCGGGTCCACGCTGTCGTTCCCCGACGGCAAGGCGCGCAGCCGGCCCGTCCCGCGCAGGACCGTGGCCTTGACCTTCGACGACGGCCCGGATCCGCAGTGGACCCCGAAGATCCTCGCCATCCTCGAGAAGTACGACGTGCCGGGCACCTTCTTCGTCGTCGGATCCATGTCGGCCCGCTATCCGGGCGCCGTCCGCGAGATCGTCGACGGCGGCAACGAGCTCGGGGTCCACTCCTTCACGCACGTCGATCTCTCGTACCAGAGCAAGCAGCGCGTCGACCGGGAGATGGCCCAGACACAGCTCGCTCTCGCCGGCGCCGCAGGGGTCAACACCTCGCTGTTCAGGGCTCCTTACTCCTCCACCCCGGATGCCGTGGACGACTACAGCTGGCCCGTCTACCGGCGGCTCGGTCGCAACGGCTACACCAGCGCCTTCGTGGACACCGACAGCGAGGACTGGCAGAACCCCGGGGTGTCGAAGATCGTCGAGAACGCCACGCCCAAGGGCACCAAGGGCACATCCGTCCTCTTCCACGACTCCGGGGGCGACCGTTCCCAGACGCTGAAGGCGCTGCCCGAGTACATCGAGAAGATGAAGGCGCGCGGCTACACGTTCGCCACCGTCAGCGAGGCGACGCGACAGCCCAGCGCCCACAGGCAGGTCTCCGGAGCCCCCTTGTGGCAGGGCAAGGCACTCGTCGCGGCGACGGCGGTCGCCGATTTCATCATGCCGGTCCTGGTCGTCGGGCTCACGGTCGTCGGCGTCGCCGTGCTCGGCCGCTTCGCGCTCATGCTGGTACTCGCCCGCCGGCACCACCGGCAGCGCAACCGCCCGGGCTTCTTCTGGGGCCCGGAGGTGGTGGAGCCGGTGAGCGTGGTCGTCCCGGCGTACAACGAGAAGGAATGCATCGTCGGCACGGTCACCTCGCTCGCGCGGAGCACCCATCCGATCGAGATCATCGTGGTCGACGACGGTTCGACGGACGGCACTCCGGAGCTGGTCGAGGCGCTCGGCCTGCGCAATGTCAGGGTGGTCAGGCAGGAGAACTCGGGGAAGGCCACTGCTCTCAACAGAGGGATCGCGCACGCCCGTTGGGGAATCGTCGTGATGATGGACGGTGACACGGTCTTCGAACCGGACACGATCCACGCGCTGGTGCAGCCCTTCGGCGATCCGTCCGTCGGCGCGGTCGCGGGCAACGCCAAGGTCGGCAACCGCAGGACACTCATCGGGGCCTGGCAGCACATCGAGTACGTGATGGGCTTCAACCTCGACCGCCGCATGTACGACCTGCTGCGCTGCATGCCCACCATCCCCGGTGCCGTCGGCGCCTTCCGCCGCGAGGCACTCGCGCACACGGGCGGCATGAGCGAGGGCACCCTCGCGGAGGACACGGACGTCACCATCGCCCTGCAGCGCAGCGGCTGGCGGGTCGTGTACGCCGAGCACGCCGTCGCCTGGACGGAGGCGCCGGGCTCCATGCGGCAGTTGTGGCGGCAGCGCTACCGCTGGAGCTACGGCACGATGCAGGCGCTGTGGAAGCATCGCCGGTCCGTCTTCGACCGTGGGCCGTCGGGGCGGTTCGGCCGCGTCGGCATGCCGATGGTCGTCCTCTTCCAGGTCCTCACACCGCTCCTGGCGCCGCTGATCGACCTCTTCACCCTCTACGCCGTGGTCTTCATCGACCCGGTGAAGTCGCTGGCGGCGTGGGGGCTGGTCCTGGCCGTTCAGCTGATGGCCGCCGCGTACGCCTTCCGGCTGGACCGGGAGCAGTACCGCTACCTGCTGATGCTGCCGCTTCAGCAGATCGTGTACCGGCAGCTGATGTACCTCGTACTGATCCAGTCCTGCATCACGGCCGCTGCCGGAGGGCGACTGCGCTGGCAGAAGCTCAAGCGCACGGGAGAGGTCGGAGCGGTGGGGCCGGGATGACGCACGCGGGACGGCGCGGGCGGTGGTTTGCCGGCTCCGGCCACGTCGTGGCGAAAACGTGACTCCCCGGCATCTTGTCCAAATTGGACGTACGGGGTCATTCTCTACATGAGCGGTTGGGACGGGGTTCGTTGACTGACCAGTCTCCCGTTCGCTCCCGTGGGGGGTGGCGAACGGTCCGCCCCGCCTGATCCTGTGGGGGGATCAGGCGGGGCCCTTCTCCGACGAGCCCCGTACCGGTTTCCACGGGCCGAAAACGCGCAGGCGACCTAGCTGGTGACGGCGGCGGCGCTTCCTGCGGAGATCGATGCCATGGTCCGCATCACGGCGGAGTTCACTGCTTCAGCGCCCCAACTCTCCAGCTCCAGTTCCTTCGCACGCTTGTAGACCTTGCCCGACCACGGGATGGAGCGGTGCAGGGTTGTCAGGGTGCCGCTCGCGGAGAGCAGCCCCACCAGAGCCGCTGTCCGCGCATCGGGCTCCGCGTGGTCCACGAGTACGGCGCGAACCTTCTCCACCAGGGCCTTCTTGCGCCGGGTGTCCGCGATCGTGATCGACGTCGAGGAGAAGAGCCCCAGCCACTTCTTGGTGTCCCGACGGAGCACGCCTCGCTTGACGAGCCGGTCGAGTACGGTCCCGCGCAGCGTGGGACCGATCTCTGCGAGGAGGCTCTGGACGCCGCGTACGCGTCGGGCGACCTTGTCGTGGGCGTCCTTGAGAATCGGATCCGGTAGCCGGCTGCCTGGGACGGCGCGCACCTTCAGGCCGGTCAGTCCCCTGTCGTTCTGGTCGACCGTGACGTGGCCGCCGAGACCGAGTTCGACGAGCACGGCGCCGCCCAAGGTGTAGTAGAGCGTTCCTTCCCCAGCGACCGCTCCCGACTTGTCGTCCATCATCAGCAGCATCAGATCTTCGACGACGAGCAGCTCGTTCTGCATGGTCCTTCTTCCAGTCTTCGTGATGCGGACGGTGGGTGTCAGGGACGGGATCTGCGCTGCCCTCCATCGCGGGCGGGGCTCGCCCCCCCTCCTCGCCTGGAAGCCGTCGGCCGCGTGGGACGGCAACGCGCCGGGGGGCTCCCCGAGTGGGCTGCCACCACTCACGACACACTGTGCCGCTGCGTCACAGTCAAGTAGTCCGTGGTGCACGACCCGGCCGGCAGTGGGCTTGCCCATGCCGCCACGGCATGGTGTGCACTTGTCGTATGGCCTGGAGCACCCGAGAGATCGCCGAGCTTGCCGGAGTCAGCCTGCGAGCGGTCCGGCACTACCACGACGTCGGGCTGCTGACAGAACCCGAGCGGCGCGCCAACGGCTACAAGCAGTACGGCGTCGCGCACCTGGTCCGGCTGCTGCGCATCAAGCGCCTCACCGATCTCGGGTTCTCACTGGCGCACATCGCCGACATGGGCGACGTCGAGCACCACCCTGAGGAAGCTCTGCGCACCCTCGACGCTGAACTCGCAGCCACCATCGAACGCCTCCAGCGGGCCCGCGCCGAACTCGGCCTGATACTGCGCCAGTCACTTCCGACCGACCTTCCGACCGAGGTCGGCCCGGTCCGAACGACTCTGTCCGATGCGGACCGGTCTCTGTTCACGGTGATGACGCGCGTCCTCGGCCCCGCCCCTCGGCAGGCCTGGGCGGACGTGCTGCGGAATCAGCCCGAGGACCCCGTGGACAAGGAATTCGACGCACTGCCCGCCGACGCCGACGAGCAGACCCGGCAGGACATCGCCGAGCGCATGGTGCCTTCCGCCCGAGAGCTGTTCGACGAGCACCCGGCCCTGGGCGCACCTGCTGCCGGCGCTCCTCACGGCGAAGCCTTCGCCATGGAGACGATCGGGAAGGCTCTCAGGGACCTGTACAACCCGGCGCAGCTCGACGTCCTTCAGCGCCTCAACGCACTGCTCGCCGCAGGCCCCGACGGGGGCATCTCCCAGGCCGAAGGCTCTGGGGGAGAACAACCGTAGCCGTCCAACTCGGGGAAGCCGGCCAGGACTCCCCGCTGCCGGAAGGCGGGCAGCACTCACGCCAAGGACCGCCCCGGAGGCCTGTGGGCCGCTGCCCTTCGGGGCGTTCAGGAGAGGACGTCCTTGCGGGCGAACCCCCGGAAGGCCAGGGCGAACAGCACCAGCGCGTAGGCCACCGAGACGGAAGTCCCCTTGATCATCCCGGCCCACTCCAGCTGGGGCTGTACGGCGTCCGCCCACGCGTACTGCCAGTGCGCGGGCAGGAACTCACGCCAGGAGCCGAGAGCTTCGACCGCGTCGAGCAGATTGCCTACGATCGTCAGCCCGACGGCTCCGCCGACGGCACCCAACGGCGCGTCCGTGGTGGTGGAGAGCCAGAACGCCAGTCCTGCCGTGACGAGTTGGGAGACGAACACGAACGCGACGGCGAGGGCGAGTCTGAACAGGGCGTCCGTGGCGGGAATCGAGCTGCCCGTGGGGCTCTGAAGCGGGTGCCAGCCGTAGGCGACCGCGCCCACGGCCAGTGAGAGGAGCGGCAGGAAGACGATCGCGGCCAGGCTGAAGGTCAGAGCCACTACGAGCTTGCTCCACAGCAGCCGCGCGCGGGGCACGGGCGCGGCCAGCAGGTAGCGCAGCGACGACCATCCGGCCTCCGAGGCGACGGTGTCCCCGAAGAACAGCGCCACGGGGATGACCAGCAGGAACCCTGCCGAGAGGAACAGTGCCGAGGCGGCGAAGTTGAGGCCGGAGGCGGTGGCGGTGTCCATCAGGTTGATCCGTTGCTCCCGCCCGCCCCCGCCGCCGTCGTCGTCCCCGCCGATCGCGAAGGCGAGGACCAGGACGAAGGGAAGGGCGGCGAGGATCACTGCCACGACCGCCGTGCGACGGCGCCGCAGCTGCCGTACGGCCTCCACCCGGAAGGGGAGGGTGCGGCCCGCCCGATAGCCGGACGCGGTCTCCAACTGGGCGGTCACGAGGTCTTCTCCCCTTCGATCAGCGTGAGGAAGGCGTCCTCGAGGCGACGGTGCGGGCCCAGGGCGTTCACCGGGATCCCCATCCCGACCAGTTCCGCGAGCAGTTGGGACGGACTCGCTCCACCCAGGCGTACGAGCAGGCCCTCGTCGCTCCGCACGACGGAGACGACGCCCTCAAGTCCGGCCACCTTCCCCACCACGGCGTCGGACAGAGCCGGGCCGTCGATGCCGACGAACAGCGTCTCTCCGGAGCCGATGATCTCCGTGACCGTGCCCGCCTGCACCAGTCGGCCGCGGTCCATGACGACAAGGTGGGTGCAGGTCTGCTCGACCTCGGCGAGGAGGTGGGAGGAGACGATGACGGTGCGGCCCTGGGCGGCGTAGCGGATCATCACCTCGCGCATCTCGCGGATCTGCGGTGGATCGAGTCCGTTGGTCGGCTCGTCGAGGATCAGCAGATCGGGCAGGCCGAGCATGGCCTGGGCGATGGCGAGCCGCTGCCGCATGCCCTGGGAGTACGTGCGCACCGCACGTTGGAGTGCGTCCCCGAGCCCGGCGATCTCCAGGGCTTCCTCGATGTGGGCGTCCTGGGCGGGGCGGGCGGTCGCGGCCCAGTACAGCTCCAGGTTGGCGCGCCCCGACAGGTGCGGGAGGAATCCCGCGCTCTCGACGAAGGCGCCCACCCGGGACAGCACGGGCGCACCGGCGTGAACCGCGTGTCCGTAGATGCGGATCTCACCCTTGTCGGGCTTGACGAGGCCCATCAGCATGCGGAGGGCCGTCGTCTTGCCCGCTCCGTTCGGGCCGAGGAGGCCGAGCACCTGCCCCTTCTCCACCCTGAAGGACAGGTCGCGTACGGCGTACCTGTCGGCAGACTTCGAATAGCGCTTCGTCAGCCCGGAGATCTCCAGCGGCACGTCCGTCAGCTGCGGATCGGGGGCCGGGGCCGCGGTGCGGCGCCTGCCGACCACCAGCAGCAGGACCGCGGCGACGGCGCCTGCGAGGGGAAGGCCCCACACCCAGGCGGGCAGCGAGGCCGTTTCGGCGGTGACGCCGCTTGCGGTGGGAACGCTCAGTGCGCTCTCCACCGAGGCGGTGTACGAAGTCGGTTCGACGGGCGACGCGTAGCCGAGGTCGGTGGCGGCGAGAACGAGCCGCAACCGGTGGCCCGCCTCGGCCTCGTAGTCGACGGCAGGCAGGCGGAGTTGAACGGTCCGGCCCTTCTGGGCACCGGTGACCCTGACTGGGGAGACGAGCTGGGAGGGCAGTCTCCTGCTGCCGTCCGGCCCGACGTCGTACAGCTTCGCGAAGAGCACGGCGTCGTCGGCGCCGTCGGACTTCACCCGGACCCTGACGGTGGGCGAGCCGGTGATACGCAGGGAGTTCTTCAGCGGACGGGAGTCGAAGCGTGCGTGCTGGCCTGGGAAGTCGATGTTCAGACTGCCGACGCCGAGGGAGGACAGTTGCGAAAGGCCGCCGCCGAGGCTGGGAATGGAGGAGATCGAAGGCGGCCCTGCGCCCGGCGGGTTCTCGAAGGACTCCTCCGCGGTGCCGAGGGCGACCGTGCCGGCACCGCTGTTCAGCCCGGGGTAGGCGGTTCCGGTGGCGCCCCGCGTCTGGAGCGTGCCGTCCGTGGAATCCATCCCGCCGGACTCGGTGATGCGGAAGGCAGGGCCTGTCTCCGCGCCCTCGTCGCCTTTGAGGTAGTGGTCGAACCAAGCGGTCGTACGGGCGTCGAGCCGGGCCGTCTCCAGATCGCCGCCGTCGTGCCCACCGGCGAACCAGTCGACGGCGACAGGCGCCCCGTTGGCACGGATCGCCTTGGCCATGGCATCGGCCTGGTCGAGCGGGAAGAGGGAGTCGGACTGGCCCTGGGCGATCAGCGTGGGCACCTCGATCCGCTCCCCCACCGCGGAGGGGCTGCGGGCTTCGAGCAGGTCACGGGCGGCGGCGTCCGGCTTGCCGCTCACCGCCACCCGCTCGTACATCTCGCACACCTCCGCCTCGAAGCTGCCGCAGCCACCCTCGGGAGAGCCGGTGCCGAAGAAGACTCCCGCCCAGAGCCTCTTGAAAACCCCGTCCGGGAACAGCGCGTCAGCCAGATTCCAGTACGTCATCCGCGGCGCGACGGCGTCGACCCGCTTGTCGTGTCCGGCCGCGAGCAGCGCCATCGCACCGCTGTAGGAGCCTCCGGCCACGCCGACGCGTGGGTCGCCGGTCTTGTCGAGCCGGACCTCCGGACGCTGCGCCAGCCAGTCGATCAGTCGGGAGACGTCCGCGACCTCGTGATCCGGGTCGTTGAGGCCGATCTCGCCGGTCGAGGCCCCGAAGCCGCGTGCGGACCAGGTCAGTACGGCGTACCCCTCGCGCGCCAGCTTCTGCGCCTGCTCACGTACGTCGTCCTTGCTTCCGCCGAAACCGTGCCCGAGCAGCACGGCGGGCCGCTTCCCGGAGCGGGGGCCCGAGGTGAAGTACGAGGTGTCGATCTGCGCACCGGGCATGTCGAAGGTGCGGTTCGCCCGGTGGACGGGCGGCTGCTCATCGGACGCCATCGCGTTCCAGGTGCCTGCCCCGGCGAGTACGACGACGGCGGCAGCCACGACGAGCAGCCGTCTCCAGCCGCCGCGTGCCTTGCCGCGCAGTCGGGCCGGCAGTCGAGCCGGCGATATCCCGCGGCTCTTGCGCAGATTCATGCTCGAACCTTAGAAGGACGGAAGGCCTGATTGGGGCGCTCTGCAGGTGGATTCCGGCTCCGCTCAGAGGAGTACACGGACTGTCCGGCGTACAACCGACGGGGTACGGGCCCTCGTGGTGCCTTGAGACGCTCAGCCGGCCGGTGGTTGACCGGGGCACTCGCGAGGCTGTCGTCGGCAGATGCATCTGACGGCCAGGCATCGTCCCGTTCAGGTCGAATCGTGACCGCCGCCGGGCGCTGTCTCCACGGAGGACGGCATGCTTCAGGGGCCGGGCTTTGAGGGCTCGGCCCCTGAAGCATTGCCGGCGGAAGGCGGTTGCAGTGACTACATGATGTCGCCGGCGATCGATGTCCCGGTGCCACCGGTGGAGTCTCCGGCGGTGTTCACGTTGTCGTCGTTGCCGAGACCGCAGATCTGCTGGGTAGCGCTGGAGTCGGCGTCGCCGGCATCGCCGGTGGTCACCGGGGCGGCGGTGCCCTCGAGCGTGAACACCAGGGTGTTGCTGTCGGCTTCCTGCTCGCAGTTGACCGTCGGGATCTCCTGCTCGACCTGGGCGGATGCGACACCGGCACCGAGCATGCTGACGCTTCCGACCATGGCGGCCACAACGACTGCTTCGCGAAGCTTGCGCATTACTTCTCCACTTCCATGAGGCTGGACCGCGATCGGCAAAGATCGCTTACAGATGCACAGAAGCTATGGGCGGAAACACCCAACAAGGGAAACAACACGCCATTTCACCCGATTCGGCGTCTCGACGTACCGACGATCGCGGGTGGCCCCGACGTGAGCAGTTGAGTAGCACACATTGTCGGCGCGGTCCTGGGTGAGCATCATCGGGGGATGCGAACGCAAGCACATGGATGGCTCCTGGTGGCCGGCGGTGTTCTGGTCTCCGGCGTACCGGTGGCCACCTGGGGACTGATGGGGCAGGACGATGCGCAGGTCCTACAGCAATCCCAACTCGACCACGGCTACCGGCCCTTGACGCTCCCGGCGGGCCTGGAGACCGCGTTGGGTATCGGCGCCCTGTTGCTCGCGGGAGCCGGCGCGGTGCTGCTGGTGCGCGCCCAACGCCGCGGGGCCTTCGATCGGCGCTGGTGGCAGGTGCTCGCGCCCCTGGTGGCGGCGGGACTGATCGTCGGCGCGGGGTGGCGTGTGGTCAATGCCGGGGGGACCCCCGACAACATCGGAGCCGGTCTGGTCGTGTTGTTCGGCGGCCCGTTCGTGGTGGCGCTGGCGCTGTGGGCACTGGGCCGCGGGGTGTCGCTCGCACTGCAGCGGGACGCTCGCCGTCCGGAGCCCAGGGCCACGCAGGGGTCGCTGTCATGAGGAACGACGGCCAGGACCCCGAGGTAGCCCCGAGCATCCGGGGGCTGCGCATCACTTCAGGCATCGCACTCGCTCTGCTGCCCGTTCTGTTCATGCTGGCCTTCGGCCTGGTCCTCGACGATGCCCTGAACGGGGAGTCGACACTTCTCTTCGACGTCGGCACCTGCATGTTCGCCGGCTCCGGGCTGCTGGGCCTCGCGGTGCTGTTTGTGCCCGCGCGGGCGCTGGACCGCCGCGCGCGGATCGCTCTCCTCGTCGCCCAGTGCGGGCTGATGCCCGTGGCTGTGGCTCTGGTCGCCGTGGCCTGACCCCGCCGCCCTCGCTCGGATGCCGCCTGCGGCCGGCGTGGGCGGCGCCGGCTCCTCAACGTGGGAGGCAGAGGGCGCAACGAGTTGTCCCATGGCTCGAATTGGCGGTGTCTTATCCCTGACCCTTCTTCCACGCGGGCGGTATTCCGCTGCTGAAGCGGCCCGTCATCACCTGCACTGGTTGCGGGAAGCTGGACCTGCGGCCCAAGTGGGGCAACAGTGCGGCAATTCGGTTTGCCACGGGTCGTAAGGAATTGTTGCAGGTGTCAGCGAGAAGGATCTCGATAGCGCTTCCCTACGATGACTGATTTTCGCGGCGATTCCCGGGCAAGGGACTCAGCGGGAAACCGTCTTGAAAGCCTTGGATATTTCATGACATGTCCTGCTCCCCCGATGCCGTGACCGTGGCCGAAGCAGCCCTCACCCGTCCCATCGTCACCTGTTGACGACCCCCGGCATAAGGCGCCTGTTCAGCAGCCAATGCCTGGCTGTATTCATGGGGGTCAACCCGGTTTCGTCGATTGAGGCCGCGTCCGTGGGCCCGGCCGAGCCTGCTTCCGCGTGGGGGACGCGTACGTGTTCCGTCCCTGGACGGCAAAATGCAAGAGCGCTGATGTGTGGTCTTCACGTCACGCCAGAGCGTTTAGAAGGTTCGTTATTCGGTCGCAACTCTTTCACCAGCGACAATGTCGGCGCGTGATGCAAGGATGCAGCGCAACTCGCCCTTTCGAGTGCGGCTTTGCCGAACAACCCTCCTGGAGGCTCAAAGGTGTCTGCGCGTACCCTGCTTCGCCCCGTCGCAGTTGCTCTCCCCTTTGTCCTGGCGTCCGGCGTGCTGGCCGGATGTACCAGCACCAAGTCGTCCGGTGCGGGAGGCTCGGAGGTCCAGCTGGTCGCGAAGGGCAAGCTGACGGTGTGTACGCATCTGCCCTACGCACCCTTCCAGTTCAAGAAGTCGGGCAAGATCGTCGGCTTCGACGTCGACATGATGGACCTGGTGGCCAAGAAGCTCAAGGCCGATCAGAAGATCGTGGACACGCCCTGGGAGGGCATCCAGTCCGGCGAGGACCTCAACGCCAACAAGTGCGACGCGGCAGCCGCCGGCATGACCATCAACGACGTCCGCAAGAAGAACCTGGACTTCTCCGCACCGTACTTCGACGCCACCCAGGCCCTGATCGCCAAGAAGGGCGCCAAGTACTCCTCGCTGAAGGACCTCAAGGGCAAGAAGCTCGGCGTCCAGGCCTCCACCACCGGTGAGGAGTACGCCAAGAAGCAGGCCCCGAAGGACGTCGAGCTCGTCCAGTTCGAGGATGTCGCCCTGCTGCTCACCGCCGTCAAGTCCGGCCAGGTCGCCGCGGGCATCAACGACAACGGCGTGCTCTACGACTACGTCAAGAAGAACCCGGACACGGATGTCACGGCCGAGTTCGACACCGGCGAGCAGTACGGCTTCGGCGTACGCAAGGGGAACTCCGCCCTGCGCAAGGAGATCAACGAGGCGCTGAAGAAGGCCAAGTCCGACGGCACGTACAACAAGATCTACAAGAAGTGGTTCGGCACCGCGCCCGAGAAGTAGGCCCCGGTCCGGTCCCCGAGGGCCGGGAAATGCCGCCGAGAACACAGCAGTTGAGGAGTTGCACACCACATGCCCATGTCCCGCCGGCAGCGGACGCGGACCGTCCGGGGCGTCCAGTACGGGGTGCTGGCTCTCGTCGTGGCCGCCATGGCCTTCGGTGCGAACTGGGGCGAGATACGCCGCGCCTTCTTCGACCTCGACGTCGCGCAGGCCCTGTTCCCCGACATCATCACCACCGCCCTGGTCAACACCGTCGTCTACACCCTCCTCGGGTTCGGCTTCGGTCTCGCGCTGGGCCTGGTCCTGGCGCTGATGCGGCTGTCGTCGGTGCCGCCGTACCGGTGGCTGGCGACCGGGTACATCGAGTTCTTCCGCGGCGTGCCGGCACTGCTGGTCTTCATCGCGCTCGGCTTCGGCGTCCCGATCGCCTTCCAGGTCGTCATCAACCAGTACGTCACCGTGATGCTCGCCCTCGGCCTCGTCGGTGCCGCCTACATGGCGGAGACGATCAGGGCCGGCATCCAGGCCGTGCCCAAGGGACAGGTGGAGGCGGCCCGTTCGCTGGGCATGTCGCAGGGGCGGGCCATGCGCTCGATAGTCATCCCGCAGGCGTTCCGGATCGTCCTGCCTCCGCTGACCAACGAGCTGATCCTGCTGACCAAGGACTCCTCGCTGGTCTATCTGCTCGGCCTCTCCCTCGGCCAGTACGAGCTGGCCAAGTTCGGCCGTGACGCGCTGAACGAGAACCGCAGTCTGACTCCGATTCTCGTCGCCGGGCTGTGCTACCTGATCATCACCCTCCCGCTCGGCCACCTGGTCCGGCGGCTCGAGGCCCGTACCGCGAAGGCCAGGTGACCGAAGGTGACCGATCACAAGGCAGACGAGGCCGCGATCCGCGTCGAGGGGCTGCACAAGTCCTTCGGGGAGCTCGAGGTCCTCAAGGGCATCGACGTCACGGTGCGCCCCGGTGAAGTCGTGTGCGTCATCGGCCCGTCCGGCTCGGGCAAGTCGACGCTGCTTCGGTGCGTGAACCTCCTGGAGGAGCCGACGGCGGGCACCGTCGCCCTCTCCGGCACCGAACTGACCGATCCCGACGTGGACATCGACCGGGTACGGCGCCGCATCGGCATGGTCTTCCAGAGCTTCAACCTCTTCCCGCACCTGTCCGTGCTGGACAATCTCACCATCGCCCAGCGGCGTGTCCTGGGGCGCGGCAAGGACGAGGCCGAGCGGATCGGTCGGGCCAATCTGCGGCGGGTGGGGGTCTCCGAGAAGGAGTCGGCCTACCCCGCGCAGCTCTCCGGCGGCCAGCAGCAACGGGTGGCCATCGCCCGGGCCCTGTCGATGGACCCGGAGCTGATGCTCTTCGACGAGCCGACGTCCGCACTCGACCCCGAACTCGTCGGCGACGTCCTCGCCGTCATGCGCCGCCTCGCCGACGAGGGCATGACGATGATGGTCGTCACCCACGAGATGAGCTTCGCCCGCGAAGTCGCGGACCGCGTGGTCTTCATGGACGGCGGCGTCATCGTCGAGGAGGGCCCCCCGAGCCGCGTGATCGGCGACCCGCAGCACCAGCGCACCCGCACCTTTCTCTCCCGAGTCCTGGACCCGGCCGCCGCCGACGTCACCGAGGACAGCGCACCACCGGGCCGATAGCCCCTGGGTGCGCGGCCGGCGTAAGGCTGGCGGAGGAACACCCGCTTCAGGAGTGACGAGGGCGGGTGAGTGCTCACCTGGGCACGTGGACATCGCCCTCCACCGGCCAACTCGCCCGTCGGACAGCCGGTTTCCCCGTGGGCCGCGGCCCGTCTCCACGGTTCCAGGCCTGCGAAGAGCCGATGAACGTCGCCGATCAGTGAACGTGGACGTACTGATCGAGGACGTTGATCGAAGGCGACGGATGGCTCTCAGTGGTGCCGTTGGGGTGCGGCCCGACGCGACAGATGTGTCGCAGGCGTGGGACCCACAAAGATGTGCCGAGGTAACGATCACTTCGCTGATCTGGGGTTCTTGCGCTGGTTGGCATTGAAGCGCGCCTTCTTCTGACGATTCCCGCACGTGTTCATGTCACACCATTTGCGGGTGCGGCTTCGGCTGGTGTCGAAGAAGGCGGCCTGGCAGGTTGGCGACGCGCACAAGGCCAGACTTCCGTCTCGTTCGCCGGCGATGATGCTGATCGCGTCGGCGGCGATCACGCTGAGGGCATCTTCCACGCAGGAAGCCGAGCTGAGCTGCCATCGCCGCTCCCCCTCGGGCGTCAGGACGGCCGCGGCCCGGCCCTGAGCGCTGCGGTCATTGATCACTTGGACAGCAGACGCAGGAAGCGCCTCCCGGATCGCCGCCGCTGTCGCGGCGGCGTGAATCGACTCCCTCAGTTCCCGAGCGAGATCGAGCTGGGCGGTGCTGCAGGAGTCCACGGCGAGGCCGTTCACTGCCAGCCAGTCGACGAGCCGGTGCGGCGTGGGAATGCGCTCCACGGCGTCGCCATGACGCTCCGACAGAGTCCCCGTGAAGCTGGTCGCCAGCACGTTGCCGAGGCGGAAGTCAGGAAACTCAACTCGCATGGAACCACCATAGCAGGTTCCACATTCACGTGACGGCATGGTAGAACCGTCATAGCCGGTTCACGTGAGTCGTAGCCGGCTCCGCGATGGCCAGGAGGTCTCATGCCCCGTCCAACCAGCGACGTGCAAGCATTTGAAGCCCACGCAACCGACGCCGACCTCGACGATCTGCGCGCGCGACTGGCCGCGGCGCGGCTGCCGGAGGCCGAGACGGTCCATCGCGCCGCGCCCGGCCCTCGCCGATGGGATCAGGGCGTCCCTCTCGCCGACCTCGTCGACGTCGTGAACTACTGGCGCACCGGGTACGAGTGGCGGTCGTTCGAAGAGCGCCTTGACCGGATCGGCCAGTTCCGCACGACCATCGATGATCTGGGAATCCACTTCCTCCACCGCCGGTCCGCGCGCGCAGATGCCACTCCTCTGATCTTGACGCACGGCTGGCCAGGCAGCGTTGCTGAGTTCATCGACGTAGTGGACGAACTGGCGGATCCGGAAGATGCAGCCGCACCGGCGTTCCACGTCGTGGTCCCGTCGCTTCCAGGCTTCGGCTACAGCGACAAGCCGGCCATCACCGGGTGGGGAACCGAGAAGATCGCGGCCGCATGGGTGGAACTGATGGGAAGGCTCGGCTACAGCAAGTTCGTGGCCCACGGCGGTGACTGGGGAGGCAACATCACCACGGTTCTCGGCGGCAGGTTCCCGGCGCACGTTCTCGGCATCCACACAACGTTCGCGGAGGGACCGCCCGGGTCGGCAACGGACGGGCTGACGGCGGCCGAGCGCGAATGGATCGAGGAGACCCGCCATTTCTGGCGCCACCGCGCGGCGTACGCGAAGCAGCAGGCGACCCGACCGCAGACCATCGGCTACTCGCTCGTCGACTCACCGGTCGGGCTTCTCGCCTGGATCCTTGACAAGTTCGCCGAGTGGACGGACACCGAAGACAGCCCCTTCGAGACGCTTTCCATGGACAGAGTTCTTGACGACGTCACCCTGTATTGGCTGACGCGGACCGGCGCATCGGCGGCCCGCATCTACTACGAAAGCCACAACTCGCTCGACCCCGAACTGCGGGTCGACGTCCCGTCAGCAATCACGATGTATCCCCGCGACATCGAGCGGTGTCCGCGCCCCTGGGCACAGGAGCGGTACCGACAGATCGTCCGCTGGAGGTCGCCCGAAAACGGCGGACATTTCCCGTCGCTGGAGGTTCCCGAGTATTTCGTCAAGGACCTGCAAGAGGGCCTCGCGGCAGTGCTGGCCGCTCATCGGTGAAACGCGGCTCGGTGCCGGCGCTCGATCACGGCCTGATCCGGCTCAAGGCGTTGCCCGACGGCTTCCGGACCGGGTTCATCGAGACGGCAGAACGTGGTCAGCCGGGGGCGCGGCGAAGATAGCGTGGAGCAGTCGAGGTCTTTCAGACGGTAGACCTCGGCGCCGACCTGCCGACACCCTCAACTGCGAAGAGCCGTCATCGTGCCCGGCGCGGTTGATGGGGCTTCAGCCGTACCACGACGTAGAGAGATGCAATGAGCGCCGTCGTACACAAGACCGTTCTCGCCACTGACGGCGAACAACTCAGCCTCTACACGGTGACGCCGCAACACGAGAGCGTCGGTGCCTGCGGCGTCGTCATCATGCACGGCGCCGGCACCGGCGACAAAGAACGGCATCTGCCGTTCGCCGAGGACTTCGCCGCGTACGGGCATCCTGCCGTCGCGCTGGACTTCTCGGGTCACGGCGAGAGCACCGGAGAGCTGCTGAACCTCAGCCTCAGGCGGCGGCGCGACCAGGCCGCGGCAGTCGTCGACGAGGTATTCGGCGCCGAACGCCGTCTGGTCTTGGTCGGGTTCAGCATGAGCGGCCAGACCGTCGCCGACCTGGTGGACCTGTACGGCAAGCGTGTGGCGGCCATCGTTCTCTGTGCACCGGGGATCTATGGAAAGGACACCTGGGACGTTCCCTTCGGCGCCGGGTTCACCGAGTTGATCCGGCGCCCGGAGAGCTGGCGCGACAGTCAGGCTCTGGACACCTACGCGAGCTTCGACGGTCGCGCGCTCCTCGTCCTACCGGAACACGACGCGGTCATTCCCGACGGTGTGACCGAGCTCCTTCGCACCGCGCTCTCCACCCGCGCGGACTTCTCCTCCCTCCGGCTCGCGGGGGCCGGCCACCGGCTCGGAGCCTGGCTGGCCGACCAGTCGCAGGCCCGCAGCGACATCATCAGCACGCTGCTCCGGCGACGCCCCTCCGTTCAGACCACTGGAACCGGGCCCCGATCCGCTGGACTTCCCGCGGATGCGGATGTCCCGTCGTCCTGACCTTCGCTGCTGTACGGCGGCGCCCCGGGGCGTGAGGCGGCCGGCGGTCCATGCCGGCTCTCAGAGGCCGAGCGTCACCGGCTCGGTGCGGAAACAGCTACACGATGAAGAGGAGTTGGGCGGCGACGAGTACGTCCACGACGCCGCACCATTCAGCGAACGTACGGGCGACGACCTTGTCGAGCCAGAGGTGCACGAAGTCCCACACGCCGTGGAGGAACCAGCCGGCCGCCACGAGACAGCGTCCCAGCTCGGGATCGACCGCCAGCCCGGCGATCGCAAGTCCCCCGAATACGAGCGCCCCCGCGGCCTGGGCCCCGAAGGTGGCCCGACCGTGCGGAGTTCCGCAGACGGCGCCCCAGATCAAGAAGACCAGCGCGCAGGCGACGAGCACGGTGGACGGGGCGACCACATCCTGTACGGGCAGGGCGAACACGGCCACGAGTCCGGCTCCGAGCACCGGCCAGGTCCCCCGGGGCTTCCCGATCTGGTTGACGACCAGATAGATCAGCGGGAGCAGCGGCAGGACCTCCCCGAAGCCGCCGACGGCGTCGGCCAGGTCCTGCGATCCGGAGTCGATCACGTTGAGGGTGGCGAGTGCGACGGCCAGCGCCGTCGGCCAGCGACGCTTGAGCACCTCGGCCGTGTGCCGCGTCTCCGCCGTCATGTGAGGTGTCGGAGCGGTCATGGGAAGTCTCCAAGTCGTGGAGCAGTACGGGAAGTCGAGCCGGATCAGCAGCCGTACTCGTCGCGGCGGCGGAGCATGACCAGGAACATCAGAGGCAGCATCGCGACGTGCTCGAGTGCGACCACCGAGCCAGGGGCGACGACGTCCAGCCAGAGCAGAGGGAAGAGCAGGAGCATCGGCGCGAACATCGCCCCGCACATCTCGAGCGTGCTCGCCCATCCGTGACCGCGAAGGCGCATCCAGACGGCCATCCCGGCAGACATGTCGAACGCCATCTCCAGGGAGGCGAGTTCGGGATGACGGCTCGCGGAGAACTCCACGCCCGCGAGCGCCAGGATCCCCTGCGTCGCCGCGCCGAGGACCAGCATTCCGACGACCATCGCGGCGACCATCTCCAGGAAGTGGCGGGCGAAGCGCCGACGTGCGTGCTGATCGCCGTGCGAGGTGTGCGTACCTCCGGCTCGGGTCGGCGGCGGGCCCTGACCTTGTCGGATGTGCTGCATGGGGAGCTCTCCTTTCGGTACCGGAAGGGGACATCTCGGTCGCCTCAAGCGTGTGCCGGGGGCGGGGCCCGCCAGTAGTGCCGAATCCCCCCTGCGTGCGTGGGCTTGTCACGTCCTCGCATGACATCTGTCAGACGAGGACCGGCCGTGCAGCACCCTGAAATCGGCTGGCTTTGAGCGACAATGGCGAGATGACGGACGGGGCGGTCGATCGCGGGGCGGGGCTGACGAGTCTCCGTCGCTACACGTGGTGGACCGTGCCGGGCATGACCGCATGCGTGCTGGTCGTCATCGTCGGCGCCTGGGTCCTCGACGGCGACGTCACACCCTGGGTCCGCGGCCTGGTAGCCACTGCCCTCGTCGTCGAGGCCGTGGCGAGTGTGGTGTTGCTGAGCCGACGGCTGGCCATGCTGCCGGTGACCGACGCGCACCCCGGTGGCCCGCCTGCGGCTTGGCTGATCGCCGCGGGCGCGGCCGGGGTCGTACTCGCCGTCTTCCCACTGGCCCTGCGCAACTACGGGTTGTGGGCGGTCGGGCCCGCCGTGTTGGTGGCGATCGTCGCGACGTACCTCTCGCCGCACGTCAGGCGATTGCTGATCGCGGGAGCCGTGCTTCTCGCGCTCCTGCCCGGGAGTGCCGTCAGCCTGGTCGAGGGGGACGGGGAGCTGATGTACGCCGCGCTGTTCCCGGCCGGGCTCGTCGCCTTCACCTCCTGGGTCACGCTCGGCCCTCTGTGGGCATGGGACACGGCACGGCGGCTGGACGAGGCGCGGCTCCTGGAAGGGGAGTCGGCTGTCAAGGACGAGCGGCTCCGGTTCGCCGCCGACCTGCACGACATCCAGGGTCATCACCTGCAAGTCATCGCGCTGAAAAGCGAGTTGGCGGCCCGGCTGGTCGAGGTGGACCCGGCCCGCGCCGCCGCGGAGATGAAGGAGGTTCGGCGGTTGTCGGCCGACGCCCTCAGCGACACCCGTGCCGTGGTGCAGGGCTACCGCCGTACGACGCTGGACGAGGAGATCACCAACGCGACCCGGGTGCTTGCCGCGGCAGACATCGACGCGCGGACGGCCGTCGATCCCGCGGCCGTCGCGACCGACCTCGCGGAGCCCGCACGCCACCTCCTGGGCCTGGTGATGCGGGAAGCCACCACCAACGTCCTCCGGCACAGCCGGGCCAGGCACGCCGAGGTCGACTTCCGGGTCGCGGACGACTTCGTCCGCCTGCGTGTGAGCAACGACGGCGCCGATGAACTCCCCCGCGTCCTGGAGGAGGGCACAGGGCTGCGCACTCTCGCAGAGCGACTCGCCGCGGCCGGCGGCGCGTTGACCTGGGAGCACGTGGAGGATCGCTTCGTGGTGACGGCATCCCTGCCCGTAGAGGCCCCCAACTCGGCGAACGGGGCGGTGCGGTGATCCGGTTGCTGCTCGCCGACGACGAGGACCTTCTCAGAACGGCCCTGGTCGCGCTGCTCGCGCTGGAGGAGGATCTGACCGTGGTCGCCGAGGCCGCGACGTCCACCGACGCGGTCCGGCTGGCACGTGAGTGCCGCCCCGACATCGCCGTGCTCGACCTGGAGATGCCGCCGGGCGACGGGCTGAAAGCCGCGGAGGAGATCAGGTGCGAACTGCCCACCCAGATCGTCATGGTCACCCGGCACGCACGGCCCGCGGTGCTGCGCCGGGCGCTGGCCGCCGGCGTGCGCGGATTCGTTCCGAAGACGACGTCGGCAGCCAGACTGGCGGAGATCATCCGTGACATCGCAGCCGGCCGCCGCTACGTGGACCCGGACATCGCGGCCTCCGCCCTGACCGAAGACGACTGCCCCCTCACCGACCGCGAACTGGAACTCCTGCGCGCCGCCCGCACCGGATCGTCCGTCGCCGAGATCGCCGCCGAAGTCCACCTGGCCCCGGGCACGGTCCGCAACTACCTCTCGTCCGCGATGTCCAAGCTGGGCGTCGCGACTCGCCATGCCGCCGCCCATCACGCCTGGGAACAGGGATGGATCTGAACGCCCGTACCGGCACGACGTGTTGGGCGACAGGACGGCGACGCTCCCCCTGAACCGACGCACGCCCCTGAGGCGTCAGCGGTCGCGAACGAAGTCCCGGAGCACCCGGTGACCCAGCGCGGCAGTGAGGACCTCGCCGCAAGTGGATCGTGCGCCCGCGAGGCGCTGCCTCCCCTCCTCAGTGATGACGGCGTAGACACCGCGCTTGCCGTGGGGAGTCCAGCATCTCCCTTGGACATCGTTTGACAGCAAGATACATGCTCATGCAAGCTCCTGTCTCAACTCTCGCTTCTCCTAGAGGGAGTTGAGGCACTCCAATTCCTTGCACGTACAAGCAACTGCCTGCCCGGGTACCCCGCTCTGAGCGCGCCGCCTCAGCATCGACGGATGTTGAGCGGAGACGCGTGGTCACACCGCGGCAGACGCACGACCCGGCCGACCGGCCGAAGACTCAACTCCCCTGACGGGCCCGCGTCTCGATGGTTGCTCGATGGCGGTCGGGCTGGACCAGCAAGCTCCCCACCTGCCCGCCGACCCGCAGCTCGCCCTGCACCGTCAGCCCACTCGTTGAACGAAAGGACCACGACTCCCCATGCACTGGCTCTACCTCTCTGTCGCCGTCATCTTCGAGATCACCGTGGCCATCGCAGCCGGAAAGGCCGCGGGCTTCACAAACCGCCCGTGGACCATCGCGACCCTGCTCAGCGGTGCCATCGCGACCTGGTTCCTCAGCAGGGCGCTGCTGACCTTCGACGTCGGCGTCGGCTACGCCCTCTGGACGTCCGTTGCCGGCATCGGCATCACCGTTCTCGGAGCGCTGCTGATCGGCCAGCGCCTGGACTGGCGCAAGGCACTCGGTATCGCCGTCGTCATCGCCGGGGTCGTCGGCCTCCAACTCAGCGGTGCGGCCTGAGGATCCCGCCACCCCCCTGACTCTGACTTGCTTCGACGAAAGGACTCGGGCAGATGCCCCAGACGAATCCCAGCTCATCTCGCTCCTGGCTCATGCTCCTGCTTGCCGGAGGTTTCGAGATCGGCTACGCCCTCTCCGTAGGCGGAAGCGAGGGCTTCACGCGCCTGACGTGGTCGCTGGTCGCTGTGGCCTTCTTCCTCTTGACCCTCTACGCACTGAGCGTCGCGCTGCGCGCCATCGACGTCGGGATCGGCTACGCCGTCTGGGCAGGAATCGGCGCAGTCGGCGCAGCGCTGCTCGGTCCCGTCTTCTTCGACGAGACGCTTACTGCGACCCGCGCACTGTGGCTGGGCGTCATCATCGCGGGAGTGATCTGGCTCAAGCTGGCTGACCGGCAGCGGGCCACTCAGGAGGTTGCCGACGGGCCGCGGGACGCTCAAGTCGCAGTGAGCTGACGGCGAATCCCAGGCCCAGCCGCCGGATCTCCGACGAAGACAACGGCCTCCCCGGCCGAGTCACCGTTCAACCCCCGCCTCACCGAAGGGCCGGCGCCAGCTGCGGCGCCGGCCCTTCGGCATGGGGCGTTCCGGAATCGGTGGAGGCTCAACGGGCCGACTCAGGCGGCAGGTCGGCGACTGATGATCGGCCGCCTCACGCCCACCACGCGCACGATTCGCCGTCGCACCGCAGGAGTTGAACTGCACAGCCCACAACCTCTGTGCCCTGGAGATGAATCGGACGCGAGCACCAACGGTTACCTGGCAGGTCCTCCAACTCGCCGTGCGCGGTGCTCTCTTGAGGCCTCACCTGCCTGAGCGGAACGCGACGGCAGCAGCCCGCCGGGCGTCTGGTCGACGGGCGTTCAGGCCGGGGGCGTCGGTGCGGCGAGCTCGGCCAGGTGGTGCAGCGAGTTGATGAGGTGGTCAGGGCCGAACGGCGGGAACCGGAGGTACTCCCGGACGTACTGAGGCACCGCCGACCAGTCGTAGGTGAGCGTGACCTCAACCTCCGACGGACCGAGCGGCGCAAGGTCGTAGCGCCAGATCCAGCCGCCGAACTCCACCTGTCCGTCGCCCTTCTCATACCCCGTCATCCAGCCGACGGCGTGTGGCGGCTCGATCACCTGGACCTTGTTGACCACCTGGTAGTCACCGTTCGGATGGTCGGCGTGATACATGTCCATCCGGAAGATCTGACCCGGCTCGGTCAGCGGTGTGCGGTCTACGGACCGCTGAACCCAGCCGGTGCCGTCGATCGCGGAATGGGTCGCCGGATCCGCCAGCACCGCGAACACCCTCGCGGCGGGCACGGCCACAGCCAGGGTGGCGCTCACGTTCTCCTCGGCCACGGTGTGCACGCTCCTTGGCACCTCATCTCGGGCCGCCTCCCGCAGGCGCGGAAGGGGACGTTCCCAGATGCAGACGACACGGCGAGGCGGAACTCATCGGTCGTGCGAGCGGAGCCGTACCCGTGCCACCGCTACCCCGAAGGCACGCGCGAGATCCCTGCGGGCTGGACGCGACAGCGCCCGAGCCCCTGGCGGGGGCACGGGCGCGGCTGTTGTCGCGATGGCGTGTGGGTGCCTCGGGTCAGTCCTCGTCGTCGCAGTCGTCGTTGTTCCTGTGGCCTGCGGTGACGCCGCCCTTGGTGGTGCCGCCCTTGATGGTGCCGCCCTTGCTCCCTCCGCTGGTGGTGCCTCCGCGACTGCCGCTCGTACCGCCACTGGACTTGGTGAGGGAGGCGAACTCCGCGTCGTTGCCCGACGTGGTCCGGGTGGGGGCGCCCTGGTCGCGCTTGTCGCAGTCGTCGTCATCGGGGCTGCATCCGACCGTGACGGCCAAGACTGCGGTGACGGCGATGGTGGCGGCGAGGACAGCGGCGCGGGGACGGTCGATGATGCGAGAGTTCACAGTTCCTCCTGGCGGTTGGACTTCTCTCGTACCCGCTGAAGTGCGTTGTGTGCCAAGCCTGTTGGCATCTCGCAGGCTGTGGAAGCGGGGGCACGACTGCTCGTTGCGCCGTGAGCATGCTCGCCCCCTTCTGCACGACGTCACCGTGCCTCCCCGCTGTTTCCTCTGAACTACCTCAAGTCGCATCCTCCTCGCCGCCAAGTGGGCAACGATCCCTCCCGAGACCGCATGCGGCTCAGGTGACTCTTCGCGTCGGGCGAGTTCTCTGCAGCCCCTCCCTGACCAGCTGGGGCGGAGGCATGGACTCGCTGCGGGGTTGTGCGGACCAGGGGCCGTGAGACGAAGAACGACGAACGAAACGGGAGGAAGAATGCGCAAGAGAATTGTGCGGACATCGGTTCTGGGCGGTGTGGCCGGCTGCATCACGCTGGCACTGGTCGCCTTGCCGGAAGCCAACGCCGCACGTGATGTGGCACTGATCCTCGACTACAACGTGGCGAAGAGCTGCCGGGTGTACGAGAACTATCCGAAGGACGGAGTCGTAGGAAACGACCCGTCCTGGACGATCAAGCCCGGGGAAATCGTCGCCTGGCGCTACAACGTCAACAGCCACTGGGCGATGATCAGCGACAAGAAGTACCGCAACAGCCCGGACCACCCCTGGTGGGGATTCGTCGACCCGAACTGCATCGGCACCTCGGTGGGCGGCGAGCCCTTCCCCACACCGAGCAGCTCCTATCCGGCCGGGCGCGCGGTTCCCAAGCGCGTCCTCGAAGGGCGCAGCGCCGTCGAGAAGGACCACTACCGCAAGGTCGACTTCCGCGTCGCCGCCGGCTCGGTGGTCGACTCGAAGCAGCGGATCCGCAGCAAGGGCACGCTGCGCGACTTCCCGAACCGGTTCGTGATCGGCAACGTCAAGGGCGACTGGCACGTACACCGGACATCGGAGAGCAAGGCCGGCTGGACCAAGGTCTACGTCCCGAACGCGAAGCGCTGGGGCTGGGTGCAGAACACCCACTTCTGACGAATACCGCGGTGGTCGGTGCCAAGGCTGCTCTCCGGCCGATCCCCTTGAAGGCGAGCCCCGGTTGGTCCGTCACAGCAGCCAGGCGACCAGGATCAAAATCGGTGGGCCCCTCTTTGGCCACCTGGACAAACGAGAGGCCCATTCGTGATCGAGCGGGTGGGCCTCTCGCCGGTGTCGGGGTGGCGGGCAGTCATTGCGCGCAGACCGAGCCCGATTCCGGGTCGGTGTGGGGGCGTACCAGTCACATCACCCGGTGATGCAGACCCTCACGCTCGCGCACGACCGGCACAGCCGGGCGGAAGCCGTTGTCGAACGCAGTTCTGGTTTCGGCTGCGTACCGTCGTCACGATGACGGAAGATAGGGCGCCTGGCCCGCTCATTGTCTGTCGAAGCGGCGGGCTCGTAGCAGCCGAGGTCGACCCGGGGGGATTTCGGGCCATTTGGTGAACTGAGGCTTTGGCGGCTGCGAGCACGTGCGCAGAGGTGTGTTCCCTATGACTCAGCCGCCGGAGGACCGTTACGGCAGTCCTCGGTACGGAGGGCAGCGGCCTCGGCCGCCGCGCGTACCTCAGCAACCGCCGCAGCGGCTCCAGCCGAGACAGCCGCAGCCGCCGACGTCCGGACTCGGGTACTGGGATTCACCGCAGCAGCTTCCCCCGCAGCCGCCGCCCGGATGGCAGCCGCCTCCGCAGCCGCCGTACGGAAATGAGCCGCCGTACGGAAATGAGCCTCTGTACGAGGAGCCGCCGGGTGCGTACGACCCCGCACCGGTGCCGCCTGTGCCGCAACGGTCCGGTCCTCGACGGGCCCCTCGACGGGCCGGCCGATCCAGGCTGAAGCGCCTGCTGCTCATCCTCGGCACCCTCGTCGCGCTACTGGTCGCAGCGGGCGGCGTGTATTACCTGGTGGGCGGACTCGGCGGAGGGTCCACCGGCGCGAGTTCCCAGGAGGAGGCCCCACCGGAGCAGGGACAGGCCGGTGAGCAACCGGCAGGCGGGAATCCGGGCGGAGCCCAGGACGACGACGCTTCCGGAGCCCCGGGGAACGGATCCGGCGGAAAGAACTTCGTGGCGAAGTGGCAATCAAGCCGCGGAGAGACGCTGACGATAGGAAAGGCCGAACGGTCCGGGAAGGCCGCGGGCAAGAGCGCCGTCTCCTACAACCGCTCCGGCCGCCTGAGCACCTGCCGCGGCGTCGGCGAGCCGCGCAAGTCCGGCGCGGCTTTCCGGCTGGCGCTCAAGTGCGCCAACGGAGAGGTCAGGACCGACCTCGGGGGCACCGCGACCCGATCCGGCGACAAGCTCATCGTCGGGTGGGACGGCGGCAGCCGCGACACCTTCGCCAAGGCACGCAATTGACGTAGCCGTTCGGCTGAGCCGACCGCATTCATCCCCGGTCCAGGCGTCCTTCCGAGATCGCTGACGCCTGCTGGTAGTGCTCCTCAGCGTCTCAGGTGGGGGTTGGGCGCTACCGGCAGGCGCCGCCGAGAGGGCTCGGATGAGGGCTTCTCCGGCACGGTCCCTTCGGCGGCGGGCGGCTTCACCCGGCGGTCGGGAGTGGACGCCGGCGTGACCGTTCAATTCGGTCGCCGTCCAGGGCCGACTCTGTTGAACAGGATGTCCGGGAACACCTTCGCGTACTGCACAGTCAGCCCGGCCCGGAGACGGTCGTGCACACAAGCGCGGACTGAGCGCGGCTCAGGCCGCGCGGCCTCGGGGCCGTAGGCGTCCAGGAAGGTGTGAGTCGCACGGGCGACGGGCTCGCTGTTCGACTTCTGGGACGCGACGGGTGCCCCCCAGCCGGGCAGGGCCGAGCGCACTCCCATGGGCCCGGGCTCCGTGCCCGAGGCGGGCGCCGGGCACTTGAGGAGTCTGCTCGCACCGGACTCGGCGAGCCGGCGCGGTCGGCAGGCCGTTGGGAGCACTCCTCGGACGTAAGGGCGGGGCGACGAGTCGCGCGCCCGCGGCGTCGACGCTTCCGAGGCCGGATCCGCCGCCGGGCCGGGAGAACTCTCAATGGAGTACTCGAGCGCGTGCGGACGGCACAATCATCGCATCTGGCGCTTTTCGGAGAGTGAGCGATGTCTGGTTCCGCCATCCACGTCGAGGGTCTCGTCAAGCGCTTCCGAACCACCACGGCGCTTGCCGGCATCGACCTGAACGTCGAGGAGGCCAGCGTCTTCGGGCTGCTGGGACCGAACGGGGCGGGCAAGACGACCCTCGTCCGGATTCTCGCCACCCTGCTCGCTCCGGACGCCGGAACGGCCAGAGTCTTCGACCGCGACGTCGCCGACGATCCCGCCGGTGTACGCGAGCTCCTGGGGCTGACCGGCCAATTCGCGGCAGTCGACGAGATGTTGACCGGCCGGGAGAACCTTCAGATGTTCGGGCGCCTGTTTGATCTCTCGGCCATGGCTGCTCGCCGCCGGGCGGACGAGCTGCTCGAGCGCTTCGACCTGGCCGACGCAGGCGATCGCCGGGTGGGCACGTACTCAGGTGGCATGCGGCGACGTCTCGACCTCGCATCGAGCCTGCTGACCCGCCCGCGCGTGCTGTTCCTGGACGAGCCGACGACCGGCCTCGACCCGCGCAGTCGCAATGAGATCTGGTCGGTCGTGCGTGAGCTCGTCCGCGAGGGGACGACGCTCCTGCTCACCACCCAGTACCTGGAGGAGGCGGATCAGCTCGCCGACCGGATCGCCGTGATCGACCACGGTCGCGTGATCGCGCAAGGTACGGGGGACGAGCTCAAGGATCGGATCGGCGGCAAGCTCTTGGAGGTCGAGCTCGCCAGCGCCGTACAGCGCGACAGAGCACGGTCCGCGCTCGTCGGTGTCGGCTGCGGCGAGCCCGAACCCGGAGACCAGCTCACGCAGTTGACGCTTCCCGCGCCCCATGACGGCCTCGCGATGATTGAGAATGCGGCTTCGGCGCTTCGCAGGGCGGAAGTCGCGGTGCGCGATCTCAGGCTTCGCCGCCCGACGCTCGAGGACGTGTTCCTGCAGCTGACGGGCGCGCCGCCGAGCGAAGACGAAGCGGACTCCGAAGGCACGACGGACGAGAGACGGCCGAGCGCCGACGTCCCTGCTGCCGACACCCGGGCGGCCCGGCCCCCGGCCCCGACGCGACCACCGCTGTGGAGGCGCCTCTCGCCGGGGAAGATCCGTGCCGCCGGCTCCGACGCACGGGTGGTCAGTGCCCGCAACCTGCTCCACTTCATCCGCCAACCGGACCTGCTGGTCTTCTCGACGATCCAGCCGATCACGTTCGTGCTGCTCTTCTCGTTCGTGTTCGGCGGCGCGATCAGTCCGTCGCTGCCCAGCGGCGTCTCGTACATCGACTATCTGCTGCCCGGCATCCTCGTTCAGTCGGTCACCTTCCGGGCGAGCATGACGGCACTGGGCCTCGCCGACGACCTGAAGCTCGGCGTGATCGATCGTTTCCGCACCATGCCGATGGCCCGCTCCGCGGTGCTTGTCGGCCGCACCGCGGCGGACTTGGTTCGAAACGTTCTGATCATCGGCCTGATGATCCTCGTCGGCTACGTCATCGGCTTCCGCTTCCATGCGGGCGTCGTGGAGGCCCTCGGCTCCATCGTTCTCGTCAGCGCCTTCGGGCTCGCGCTGAGCTGGATCTTTGCCTTCGTTGCACTGATGGTGCGGAGCGCTGAGGCAGCCCAGTCAGCCGGCTTCGTGATCCTGTTTCCGCTCGTGTTCGCGAGCTCGGTGTTCGTGCCGGTCTCGAGCATGCCGAGCTGGCTGGAGGCGTTCGCGAACGTGAGCCCGGTGACCCTGACTGCGGACGCGGCGCGTTCGCTGGCGCTCACCCCTGGCGTCCCCTCCACGCTCAACGGCGCAGTCGCATGGATCGCCGGCATCCTCGCACTGTTCGTCCCGCTGGCCGTGTGGCGCTACCGACGCATGACCTGACGTGTGCGCGGTTCTTCCGGAGGCCTCCCCGTCGCGTGCGGACGCGCGGTTCACACAACTCGCCGCACCAGGAAGGTTTCCTGACCAATCATTTGTTGCGGCCATGCCAATACAAGTAGGTTCACCTGTCGAGAACGGGCAGTTGCGTCTACTCCCCGGAAGGGTGTTCCCCCACATGCGCAAGAGCCTCATAGCCGGCATCAGCGGGTCCGGTGTCCTGGTCGCGGCAGCGCTCCTGATTCCTGCGGCGGCCGCGTCGCCCGGCGACACCGGCGCGCGATCCCGCCCCGGTCACGCCACCGAGGACGTGAAGAGGGACCACGGAACCCAGGAAGGCTCGGTCAGCGCCGCCGACCTGCTGGCCAAGGTGAAGGACTGCGAGCAGATCTCGAACGGCAAGTACAGGACCGACGAAGACGGTTCACCTACGGTTCCGGTCTGCGACACCGAGAGCGCCGTGTTCTGGAAGGCGGACCTGGACGTCGACTGCGACGGCCAGGAGAGCGAGAAGTGCAACAAGGAGACCGATCCGGCCTACCAGGACGACACCGCCTTCCACACCTCCGACGGCCGGCCGCTCGACGCCGCGCAGACGCCGTACGTCGTCCTCCCCGGCAAGAGCGACATCTGGGACTTCAGCGACTCCGGACTCCAGGGCGGCAGCATCGTCGCCGTCATCAACGGCGACCAGGTCGAGTACGCCGGAGTCGGCGACATCGGCCCCGAGCAGGCCATCGGAGAGGCCTCCTACGCCGCCGCCGAAGCGCTCGGCATCGACCCCGACCCGGCCACGGGCGGAGCGGAGTCCGGCGTCACCTACATCGCGTTCAAGGGCTCCAAGACGGACGCGATCGAGGACCATGCCGAGACGGTCGAGCTCGGCGACGAGCTGGCCAAGGAGTTCGTCAACGAGGGCTGATGCTGCGGCCGTCGGACCTCGTCCCGCCGGCCCGGGGCCGGGTCTCGACGGTCACGGCAGGACGGCACCGAAGCCCGACGGGCAGGCCCCGGCGCCGTCCTCGTCCGGCAAGCCGCGCGACCCGACGCGGGCCACGGCACTCAGCGGTACTGCCGCTCGATCCTGGCCAGTTTCTCCTCGAGCGAGTCGAGCCGCGGTCCGGTAGGGCCGTCATCCTCGCCCCGGGCACCCGGCCACGCGTCCTCGCCCGACCTCGAGCTCGCGCTGTGCGTCAGCGGCGCGGGCAGCTGCGGGGTGGTGGGAGCGCTCGCAACCTCCGCGGGCACGGGAGCGCCCGCTGCACCGCCGAACCCGCGTCCGAGCCAAGGGCCGCCACGCCACTGCTGCGGGCCGCCCAACGCCTTGGCCTTCACCCGCTCCAGCCTGTGCTGCTCCCTGCGGTGCAGACGTTCCTGCTCCTCGCGGCGGCGCTCCTCGCGCACCTCGTCGACCGCCTGGTCGAGGCTCCGTACGCCCTCCAGCAGCATCAACGACCAGGCCCGAAAGGTCTCGCGTGGAGCGCGGAGCCACCGTACGACCCGGATCTGCGGCAACGGCCGTGGCACCAGGCCCTGTTCGCGCAGCGCGGCGCGGCGGGTCTGCTTGAGGGCGCGGTCGAAGAGGATCGCGGCGGACACCGACATCCCCGCGAAGAACTCCGGCGCTCCCGCAGCCCCGTCACCGCGCGGCGCGTGCACCCAGTTGAACCAGGCGGAGGCGCCGGCGAACGCCCATACCAGCAACCGCGATCCGAGCGACGCGTCGCCGTGACTCGCTTCCCGCACGGCCATGACAGCGGAGAACATCGCTGCACCGTCCAGCCCGAACGGCACCAGGTACTCCCAGCCTCCGGACAGCCGCAGGTTCTGGCGGCCGAAACCGACGAGGCCGTGGAAGGAGAGCGCCGCCGCCACCGCCGCACAGCAGAAGAGCAGCAGATACGCGGCGAACGCGTAACCGGCCTCCCTGCGGCGGCGGCGCTGTTCGAGCTGCTCCCATGGGTCGTCGGACGAAGTGTCGTTCTCGCGCTGCTGCTTGATCACTTGCTTTCCTCGTGTTGTCAGCACGACCGCCGTCAGTGAGGCGGTCAGCAGCACGACGCCGGCCACCACCACGCCCGGCGATATCAGTGTCTCTGCCATACCTTGCCCTTTGCCGGACGCGCCTGCCCGTCGCCCGACGTGCTTGCTCCGCCTGCTTCGTCCTGCTGCCTCCGTTCAACCGCGAGGCAACCGATGCAGGAGCCGGAACATTAACGTGGATCAAGCTCAAGTGCACACCGGCGAGGGTTGCCAGGAATCGCCAACACCCTTGCGCTACGCGGTAGTTGCCAAGCCTTCACGAATGCGGCCGCTCCCCCCGCGGTCGCATTCACCCCTCGTTCGCCGCCGCGATCCTGATGTAGCGCCGGAGGACCGCGAACCAGCCGTGGGCCAGTTCCTCCACCTCTTCGTCGGGAACCACTCCGGCCGGCCACGTCCATCGAGCCGCCAGCCGTGGGCCGCCCTCCCGTTCCTCGACGGCGACCGTCAGCGCCAGCGCACGGTTGAACCCCATCTCCAGGTCCGCTCCCCCGCCCATCGCGGACCCGGCCTCCCCCGTGGGCTCCCAGTAGCCGGCCCCGTCCCCGACCCGGAAGCGCCCGAGATAGTTGAGCGCGATCTCCGGGTCGCCGAGTGGGGCCAGGCGGGCGGCCGTTTCGGGATTCAGATACCGCAGCAGTCCGTATCCGATGCCGTGGTCGGGCAGGGCCGCCAGCTGGGCGCCGACGCTCTGGGCCGCCTCGGACAGCCATGCGCCCTCGTCCTCGACGGCTGCGGCAGGCGTCCCGGCGGCGAGCAGCATTGGGAACTGAGCGGTGAACCAGCCGACGGTGGAGAAGGGTTCGTGCTCCCCGGCGACCGCCTCACGCCCGTGCGCCTGGAGATCCACCAACACCCCGTCGCCGCCGTGCAGTCGCCCCCAGGCGATCGCGAACGCGGCGTACAGCACCTCGCGCAGGCCCGTTTCCAGTCGGTGCGGGACGCCGAGGAGGCTTCGCGTCTCCTCCTCGGACATGTCGAGTGCGAGCCCGCGCGCCGACGCGAGCGTGTCCGCCGACCGGTCGAGCGCCCGGCGCCCCGGTCTCGTCGCCCCGGAGGCGAACATCCTTTCCCACAAGGGCAGTTCAGCCACGCGAGCCGGCTCGGCGGCCTCCTCGGCGAGCAGCCGCGCCCACCGCCGGTACGTCACGGAAGTCTCCGCCGGCGTCGGACGTTCGCCCGCGGCCACGGACTCGTAGGCGCGGGCCAGGTCGGCCAGAAGGATCCGCCAGGAGACCCCGTCCACTGCCAGGTGGTGCACGAGGGTCAGCAGACGGCCCTCGCGTCCCGCCCCGGGGTCGAGCCAGACCGCCGACAGCATCTGCCCTGTGTCGGGGTCGAGTTCACGCTGCCGGCGTTCGGTCGCAGAGCGCAGCGCCCGCTGCCACTCGTCGTGCGTGGACGCGTCTGCCGGCTCGCGCGAGAAGTGGTCGGCGGCCTTCACGGACCCGGGCGGGGTCGTCTCCAGTGACCACGCCTCAAGGCCACCGCCCTCCGGGGCCCTGCGGGTCAGGCGTATCCGGAGTGCGTCGTGGTGGTCGATGACCGTCTGCAGGGCCTCGACCAGATGGTCCGGCTCGACGTCCCCGGGCAGGCGCACCGCCATCGACAGGTGGTAAGCGTCCACGGCGGTCGCTTCCTGCCGCAGCCGCTCGATGATCGGGGTGGCCGGGAACGGGCCGACGCCGTCCGCGAGTTGGTCTCCTCGGCCGGGTACGGAGTTGTCGTCAGGGCCGACCGGGCCGACGCACTCGGCTGATTCCGCGGCTTCGGCTCCCCCGGCGGCTTCGACTGCTTCGGCGAGCGCGGCGACCGTCCGCTTCTCCAGCACGTCCCGCGGCCTCAGCGCGACGCCCTTCCGGCGGGCGAGGTCCACGAACCTCATGGACGTGATGCTGTCGCCGCCCATCAGGAAGAAGTCGTCATCGACGCCGAGCTGCGGCACGCCCAGCGTCTGGGCCATCACGGTGCACAAGGTCCTCTCCAGGGACGTGCGAGGTGCGGACCCGGTGGAGACGGCGGCGTAGTCCGGGGCAGGCAGGGCGCTACGGTCCAGCTTGCCGTTGACGGTGAGGGGCAGCTCGGGCACCGTCACGAACGCCGAGGGCACCATGTGGCCCGGCAGACGGTCCCCCGCCAGGGCGGACAGTTCGGCCGCGCCGGGCAGAGCGGCGCCGTCCGCAGCCACCAGGTAGGCGACCAGCTTCGGCTCGCCGGGCCGGTCCTCGCGCAGCGTGACCGCCGCCTGGCCGACCTCCGGCAGGCCGCTCAAGTGGGCCTCGATCTCGCCCAGTTCGACTCGGAAGCCGCGCAGCTGCACCTGTCCGTCCGACCGGCCCTCGTAGAACAGCTCACCGTCGAAGGCGCGGCGGGCGAGGTCCCCCGTCCGGTACATGCGCTCTCCGGGAGGGCCGAACGGATCGGCGACGAAGCGTGCCGCTGTCAGCCCGGGCCGCCCCGTGTAGCCGCGGGCCAGGCCGGGGCCGGCGACGTAGACCTCGCCGACGGTCCCGGGTGGGACCGGCCGCAGCCAGCGGTCGAGGACATAGGTACGCAGGTCCGTCAGCGGCCGGCCGATGCGGCTCTCCGAAGAGCTCTCTGTCACGTCCTGCCCGCTGATCGCGGTGTGGGTGACGTGGACGGTCGTCTCGGTGATGCCGTACATGTTGGCCAGCCGGGGAGCGTCCTGCGGATGGCGTGCGTACCACTCCCCCAGCGGGCCGAAGTCCAGCCGCTCACCGCCGAAGACGACGTGACGCAGCGCCAGGCGGTCGCCCAGGGCGGGCCTGGCGCGGTCGGCGCGCACCAGCTGACGGAACGCCGAGGGCGTCTGGCTGAGCACGGTGACGCCCCGCTCCACGAGGAGTTCCAGGAAGCGTTCCGGGTCGCGCGTGACCTCGTGCGGCACGACCACGAGGGTCCCGCCGTGCAGCAGTGCTCCCCACATCTCCCACACCGAGAAGTCGAACGCGTAGGAGTGGAAGAGGGTCCACACGTCGCTCTCCCCGAAGGAGAAGAGCTCCTCGACGGAGGTGAAGAGCCTGACGACGTTCGCATGCGGGACCAGCACCCCCTTCGGACGTCCGGTGGAACCGGAGGTGTAGATGATGTACGCGCCGTGCTCAGCGGTGAGCGGTGCGGCGCGCTCTGCGTCGACGAGGTCGGCGTCATGGGCAGCGACGTCGTCGGGCGCTGCGGCGCTGCCCGCGCGTGGGCCCTCAGCATGGGCGTCGGACTCAGGCCCGGCCCCGGTGTCGGGGCCGTCCAGCGTGACGACGGGTATCCCGGCGGCGGGCGGTGGGAGTGTCGCCGCGTGCGCCTCCGTCGTGACCAGGCACACCGGGGCGGCGTCCTCGAGGACGAGCCTGGTGCGCTCAGCAGGATGGGTGGGCGGCAGCGGCACGTAGAGCGCTCCGCTCTTGAGTACGGCCAGCACAGCGACCACGAGGTCCGTGCTCTGGCCGAGCACCAGCGCCACGGGTTTCTCCGGGCCCGCGCCGTGTCGGACAAGGCGTCGCGCGAGTCGGTTGGCGCGGCCGTTCAACTGCGCGTAGCTCAGGGTCAGTCGGCCGTCGGTCACCGCTGCCTTTGCCGGTGTGGACCGTACTTGGGCCTCGAACAGGCCGGGCAGCGTCGGGCCACCCCGTTCCGGCCGGGCCGCCCGTGCCGAAGAAGACCGCTCGGTTCCGTCCGTCAGCGCGAGCGAGGCCAGCTTCGCCTCCCGCCCTTCGGCAAGGCCGGTGAGCAGCAGCTTCAGGGCGTCGGCCGCCGCTGCGGCGCGGTGCCCCTCGAAGGCCGAGGGACGGTGGTTGAGCCTCAGTACGAGCCGCTGTCCCGGCACCACGACGACACTGAGGGGGTAGTGGTTGCCGTCGCTGCCCTGAAGGCCCGTCACCCTCAGCTTGCTGGGCGCTTCGGCCGAACTCCCGCTGTCCATGGGGTAGTTCTCGTAGACGAAGAGGGTGTCGAAGAGCGGGCCCGTTCCGGCCGTGCGCTGGATGTCGGACAGGCCGACGTGATGATGGTCCATCAGCCGGGTCTGCTCGGCCTGAAGCTGTCGAAGGAGCTGCGGCAGGGTCGCCTCGGGGTGGACTCGGACCCGGGTGGGAACGGTGTTGATCAGCAGGCCGGCCATCGCCTCGATGCCTTCCACCGGGGCCGAGCGCCCCGAGACGGTGGTGCCGAACACCACGTCGTCCTGGCCGGTCAGCCATCCGAGCGTCACTGCCCAGGCGCCCTGAACGACGGTGCTCACGGTGACGCCCAGTTCACGTGCAACCCCCGTGAGAGCGGCCGTCTGTGCTTCGGAGAGTTCGCGCGTGTGGTGCGTGACGGGCGTCGTCCCCGGCGTCTGCGCCGGGCGATCGGCGCAGGGGCGGGCGGCCAGCGTGGGAGTGGTCACCCCGGACAGCGCCGTGCGCCAGGCGTCGAGCGCGGGGGCGGTCTCCTGACGTGCGTACCAGGTCATGTAGTCCCGGAACGGGCTCACTTGGGGAAGCGCGGTGGTGTCGCCGTCCGCGTCGTACAGGTGCAGCAGGTCGCGCACCACCAGCGGCAACGACCAGCCGTCCACGAGGAGATGATGCATGGTCAGCACGAGCCGGTGCCGGTCCTGAGCGACACGTATCAGCGCACCACGCGCGAGAGGGGCCTCCTCCACGGTGAAGGGCTCGGAGCCGAGCTGCTGTGTCAGCTCCTCCAGGCGAACGCCGGCATCCTCGATTCCTTCTGCCGTCAGGTCGAACTCCCGCCAGGGGAGCTCCACTTGCGCGGGGACGACCTGCACCGGCTCGGTGAGCCCGGAGTAGACGAAGCAGGCGCGCAGATTGTGGTGCCGGACGAAGAGCGCCTCGGCGGCGGCCCGCATCGCGGCTGCGTCCAGCGGGCCCTCCAGATCCATGGCGCAGCGCACGAGGTACTCGTCCTGCTGCTGGGCGTCGACGGCGTGGAAGAGCAGTCCCTTCTGCAACCCGGTCAACGGCCATACGTCCGTGGGCGTTCGAACCGTGGTCTCGAGCCGTTCGACCTCGTCGAGGGAGAGCCGCACAAGGGGGAAGTCGGCGGGCGAACGCCCGCCGGCTCCGGGCGTACCGATGTGCCGGACCAGGCCGCGCAGCGCGCCGAACCAGGCATCCGCGAGGTCCGCTACGGCTTCTTCCTCTAGCAGTTCCCCCGCCCAGGACCAGACGGCCACCAGCTGCGGTCCGTCCGGCCGGTCCTCGGTCATGGCGTTGAGCTCAAGGGTGTGCGGCAGGGGCATCCCCGGGTCGGCGCCTCCGGCGAGCGGTCCCAGGGCCGGGTCGGGCTGCCAGTCCGCGCCCTCCGGAAGGGGGAAGCGGCCCAGGTAGTTGAAGCCGATCTGCGGGTCGCCGTAGGGGGCGAGCACTTCAGCCGTCTCCGGGTCGAGATGGCGCAGCATCCCGTAGCCGATGCCGTGGTCGGGGACGGCGGACAGCTGCTCCTTGACCTCCTTGAGCGCTCGGCCGAGCGGGGGCCCGCCCTCGGTCACCGCCGCCCAGTTCAGGGCCCCGGGGCGCAGCCGCACCGGGTACTTGCTGGTGAACCAGCCGACGGTGGAGCTGAGGTCGACGTCGGGTGTGAGCTGTTCGCGGCCGTGGCCCTCCAGGTCGAGGAGTACGCCTGGTCCGCTGCCTGAGTCCGTGTGGCCCTGCCCTCGCCGCCACTCGGCGACCGCGAGGCTCAGCCCGGTGAGCAGCACGTCGTTGATCTGTGCGTGGTAGGCGGCGGGTACCGCGGTCAGCAGAGCGGCGGTCGCCTCTGCCGGGAGCCTGAGCGTCAGCGACCGGGAGGTGCCGGCCGTGTCCCGCTCCGGGTCCCGCCGGCGGCTGCCGATGAGGGGGTCCTCACCGTCCAGGACTTCCGCCCAGCGGGCCGCTTCGGCTCTGCGCCGCTCCGTCCGGGCGTTCTCGTGGAGAAGCCGGGACCAGTCACGGAAGGACGTGACGGGGGCGGGGGTGCGAAGGGGGCGGTCCTCGGCGGCGGCCTTCCAGGCGTCCGCGAGGTCTCGCAGCAGGATCCGCCAGGAGACTCCGTCCACACAGAGGTGGTGGACGACCAGCAGGAGCCGGCCCGGCGCGTCGTCGCCCGCATCGAACCAGACGGCTCTCACCCCCCGGGCGGCCGGGACGTCCAGCCGGGAACGTGCCGTCGCCGTCTCCTCGGAGACCAGCTCCCGCCACCGTTCGGTGTCTGCGAGAAGCGCTGCGCCGACGGGGACCCGGCTCAGGCAGTCGCGCCCTCGGATCTCTCCGGCGGGTGCCGTCTCCAGGATGGACCCCGCTTGGTGGACGCCTTCTGCGGTGCCGGCGTCCCGCCGGCCCCCGTCCTCCTCGTCACTGTCGTCGACGGTGCGGAGCCGGAGCGCGGCATGCCGGTCGAGCAGCAGGTCGAGCGTGGCGGCCAGCCGGTCCTTGTCCGCGCCGGGCGGTACCTGGACCACCACCGACTGGTGGAAGCCCCGCTCGGCACGTGGTCCCAGGGAGCGGAGCCAGTTGATGATCGGCGTCGCCGGGAAGGGGCCGCTGTCCGGCTCCGCCGCCGCCGCCGGGCGCTGTGTGCCCCTGCGGCGGGCAACACGCGCCAGGGCGGAGACCGTTCTCTTCTCGAACACCTCTCCTGTGGTGAAGGTCAGCCCGGCGGCCCGTGCCCGTCCGATGAGCTGGATGGAGAGAATGCTGTCGCCGCCGAGTTCGAAGAAGCTGTCCGCCGGGGTGACTGAAGGGACGCCCACCACCTCCGCGAACAGCTCGCACAGCGTCGCCTCGACCGCCGAAAGGGCGGCCGCGGACGCGTGTCGGCCGCGGTTCTCCTCGGGTTCAAGCGCGCGGGACGTCTGCTGCGGGTGTCGCTGCTGCTCCGGGTCCGGGCCGGGCGCGGCTTCCCGCTCGCTCCCAGACTCGGCGTCGCGCTCGGGTTCGGCGTCGCGTACCGTCACCGGCTCCGGCTCGGCTTCCGGTTCCGTGGGCAGCACTGCCGGCCCTGCCTCGGACAACTCCGCTTCCACCTCACGCAGTTGCTGCTCCGGCCGGTGGGCTGCCGTCTCCAGCAAGCTCACAAGCATTTCGGCGAGGCGCTCGGCCTGCTCCCGCCCGACCAGCTCCGGCACATGGCTGATCCGCAGCTGGATCCGCTCCCCCGGCACCACCGCGAGTGCGAGCGGATAGTGCGTGGCGTCGTGGGCGATCAGGCCGGTCACCCGCGGCCGGTCACCCCAACTGCCGCTGTCCATCGGGTAGTTCTCGACGACGGTGAGCGTGTCGAAGAGTTCTCCGTGCCCGGTGAGCCGGTTGATGTCGGCGAGTCCGAGATGCTGGTGTTCCGAGAGCGCTGCCTGCTCGTCCTGTATCCGTGACATCAGCTCCAGCAGCGACTCTCCGGGGGCGGCTCGCACGCGCACCGGCACGGTGTTGATGAACATGCCCACCATCGACTCGGCCGCGGCCAGCTCGGGCGGCCGTCCCGCGACCGTGCCGCCGAAGACCACGTCGCTCCGTCCCGTCACGCTGCTCAGGAGCACGGCCCAGACGGCGCGTATCACGGTGTTCAAGGTGAGCCCGTGGGCCCGGCACGTCCCCCTCAACGCCGCGGTGAGCTCGGCGGAGAGCCCGCGTTCCATGCGTACCGGCTCCAACGGACGTCCGCCGTGCGGCCGTTCACCGGCCAGCAGCGTCGGTGCCGCGAGCCCGTCCAGTGCCCGGCGCCAGGCCGTCCGCGCCGCTTCCCGGTCCTGTCGTGCGAGCCACGCGAGGTGACGGACGTACGGGACGGCCTCCGGCAACCCGGCCTCCTGGCTGCCGGCGCGGTAGAGCGCGAGGAGTTCACGAACGACCACGGGCATGGACCAGCCGTCCAGAAGGATGTGATGGCAGGTCAGGGCCAACGTGTGCTGTTCCGGGCCGAGTTTGAGCAGGGTGAGCCCGATCAGCGGTGCCTGGGCGGGGTCCGTCCGCCGTGTCCGTTCGGCACGGAGCACCGCCTCGGCTCCCGGACCGTCCACGCCCACGGTGGTCAGGTCGCGGTACTGCCAGCGCGGGGTCACACCCTCGCGGATCGCCTGAACCGGTCGCGACAGACCATCGTGCCAGAAGGCAGCCCCCAGGTGCGGATGCCTCCGCAAGAGCGCCTCGCCCGCCCCACGGAGCCTGTGCGCGTCGAGCACTCCAGCGAGTTCGACCACCAACTGGACGGTGTACGGGTCCTGTTGACCATGACCGTAGGTGTCGCGGAGGGCGTGGAAGAGCAGGCCTTCCTGCAACGGTGTCAGCGGGAGGAAGCTCAGGCAGTCGGGATGTTCCGCCTTGAGCCGGGCCGTCTCGGCGCCGTCAAGCGGTGCGGGGCACTCAGCACGGTCCACTGCCGCAGAACCGGATGCGGGCGCACTTGATGACGCGTCCGGTTCCTTCACCGTACGGGCCAGTTCCGCGACCGTGCGCCCGGAGAAGATCTGCTGGCTCGTCAGAACGATGCCCTGCTCGCGGGCGCGCGCGACGAGCTGCAGAGCCATGATGCTGTCACCGCCCAGGGCGAAGAAGCTGTCGTCGACGCCGAACCGGTCCTCGTCCAGGGCGAGGACCTCGGAGAAGAGGTCCCGCAGGATCTCCTCCCGGCCGGTGCGTGGCCGCCCGGAACCCGCGGCGGTGCCGGTCTCGGCGTAGGGCACCGGCGGCAGCGCGGCACGGTCGAGCTTGCCGCTCGGAGTGAGCGGGAGCGCGTCCAGCACGGCGACGGCGGACGGCACCATGTGCCCGGGGAGCCGCTGCTGCAGGAAGACCGTGACGTCGGCCGGTGCCACACTCTGCCGTGCCTCCGGGACGACGTGGGCGAGGATCCGCTTCGCGCCCGGCCTGGGTTCGTCGACGGACGCGGCAGCCCGGCGCACCCCCGGGCACGCGGCCAGCGCGGACTCGATCTCGCCCAGCTCGATGCGCAGACCGTTGACCTTCACCTGGCCGTCTGCCCGGCCCACGAACTCCAGCGACCTGTCCTCGCGCCACCTCACCAGATCACCGGTCCGGTACAACCGGGAGCCCGGAGGCCCGTACGGGTCGGCGACGAACCGGGAAGCGGTCAGAGCGGGGCGGCCCAGGTAGCCGCGGGCCGACGCGGGCCCGCTCAGGCACAGTTCACCCACCGAGCCGAAGGGAACCAGACGCAGCGCGCCGTCCAGGACGTACGCCGAAGTCCCCTCCACCGGAGTGCCGATGGGAGGCGTGCCCTCTCCCGTCAGGGGGTCGCTGAGAGTGGCGCAGACGGTCGCCTCGGTCGGGCCGTATCCGTTGACGAGGGTGATGCCCGGCGCCCAGTCGGCCGCCATCCCGGCCGTGCAGGCCTCGCCCCCCACCAGCAGCGTCGTACCGGTGGGCAGCGAGCCCGGCTCGACGGTGGCCAGGACGGCGGGTGGCACCAGCGCATGTGTCACGCCGTGGTCCGCGATCAGTTCCGCCAGTGAGGCACCCACCGGCGGCTCTCCTCCCGCGCCGACTATCAGCTCACCGCCGCCGAGCAGTGCGGCCAGCAACTCCCAGACGGCGGCGTCGAAACTGGGCGACGCCAGCTGAAGCACCCGGGAGCGGGGGCCGACGCCCCACCGGCTCTGTTGTGCCCGGGCGAGTCCGGGTATCCCCTCGTGCGTGACGACGACGCCCTTGGGGCGGCCGGTGGAGCCGGAGGTGTAGATGACGTAGGCGGGATGACGCACGGTGAGCCGGCACGGGCGCTCCTCGTCCCGCACGTCGCCGTCGCTTCGCTCCGCCAGATCGTCAGCCACCTCTGGCGCGTCCAGCACGAGAGCACCGGCGGGAAGCGGGCCGTCGCACATGGCGAGTGAGGCGCGCGTCGTCAGTGTCACGGACGGCGCGGCGTCGCCGAGCATGAACGCGGTACGCAGACGCGGATACCGGGGGTCCACCGGGAGCCAGGCACCGCCTGCCTTCCACACGGCGAGGACCGAGATCACGAACTCGACGGAACGCTCCATCACCAGAGCGACGATCCGTTCGGGGCCCACGCCTCGCGAGAGCAGAAGCCGCGCCAGGCGGTTGGCCCGCCGGTTGAGGGAGTCGTACGACAGGCACTCATCGGCCCCGAGGAGTGCCGCGGCGGAGGGCCGGCGTGCCACGGTCTGTTCGAAGAGGGCCGCCGCGGTTGCTTCGGGAGCCGCGCCCCCCAGTGCGAGCTGCAGGTCTCTCTCCGCGGCGGAGACCAGCGGCAGCCGTCCGACCTCGGTGCCGGCTCCTTCGTCGAGGACGTGCCGCAGCAACCGCTCGACGCGGCCCAGGTGCTCCCGCACGTCACGTTTCTCGTAGAGGGCGGTGTTCGCGTCGAGGTCGACTGTGAGACCACGGCCGTCCTTGCGGTCCGTGAACGAGACCGACACGTCATCGACGGGCCCTGTGGCCAGGTTCCGCACGCGTGCCGGGCAAGGCCCGAAGGCCAGCTCCCGGTCGAAGGACATGATGTTCACGACGAGGGAGTACAGCGGCGGCGGGTTCTCACCCGGGCTCGTCCGGCGCATGTCCTCCATGCGGTACCGCTGGTGGGGCAGCGCGGCGGCCACGGCGCGTTCGGCCTGGCGTGCCAGTTCTGCCAGCGGCCGGGCGTCGTGCGGACGCAGCCTGATCGGGAGGACGTTGGACTGTGCTGCCGCAGTGGCGCGGGCCAGGGGCGTGCGCCGCGCCGCGACGACCAGTCCGACCGTCACCTCGTTCGCGTCGGTCATCCGGTACTGGTACGCGGCCGACAGCGCCAGCAGCATCGACGAGCGGCGCACCCCGATTCCCGCACAGACCTCGTCGAGCTTGCGGCACTCCCCCGCGCCCAGCCCGGCCGAGGCGCGGGTGAACCCCTCGTACGGGGCTCGTCGCCGGGCCAGTGACGACGGCTCGGGCAGCTCCCGCAGCTGCTCGGTCCAGAACTTCCGGTCCTGCGCGAACGATTCGGACTCGCGGTAGTCGCAGTCCTCCTCCAGAAGCGCCCAGAGATCGCCGAAGCCGTGCGCGGGCACCGGCCCGCCCGCCTCCAGCGCGGAGTACACCTCCGCGCAGCGCCGCACGATCCCTGCCAGGGACGTCCCGTCGACGACGACGTGGTGGCAGCGGCAGCTCCACAGATACGTGTCGGCGGACAACCGCAGCAGCGCGAAATTGAAGAGCGGCCCGTTCCCGAAGGGCACGACGCGGTCCATGTCTTCGGACATCCAGCGGTGCGCGGCGGCCGTCGGATCGTCGGCGTCGCGCAGGTCGACGTGAGTGAGGGGCACGTCGCGGTGATCCACGGCGAAGAGACGCATCGCCTCGCCGGCCGGTGAGAAGCCGAGGTTCAGCGTCTCGCACTCGGAGACCGTGCGGCGCAGGGCACGTTCGAAGAGGTCGATGCGCAGGCGTCCCCGGATCTCGACGTACTCGCCGACGCTGTACATCGCGCTGTCGGGACGCAGCGACTGCGCGAGCCAGATCTCCCGTTGCGCGGCGGACGGTCCGATACGCATGCTTTCGCCACCAGGCACGATGCCACTGCTCCCCCGGTCGGTACGGCACGGGCACCGGTCGAGCGCCCCGCGGGGAGAACGTACTCAATCCCTGTCCGCGTCGCCCGCGTTGGCAGGAAGGTGCAACGGCTCAACCGCACGTCCCGTGTGTGACACCGCGCGGCCATGCCTCGCGAACTACGTCCGATCGGCTCGCAATCTCTTCCGTGGGGCCTCTCCGATTGGCACGCTCTCGATCACGCGAGTCGGGAGAGCTGTTCGCGCACCCATTGAGGATCGGGGTTGACGTGCGGCTCGCCCGCAACGACGACGGTCGGGACGGTCTCGTTGCCTTCGTTGGCCGCCCTCACCGCTGCCGCCCCAGCGGGGTCACGCCAGATGTCGACCCAGTGCAACTGGCGGGCGCTACGGCCCAACCGGAAGCGCAGCCGCAGGCAGTACGTGCAGCCCGACCGCCAGTAGACGACCGGCCGGCCGTCGGCCGCACTGCGGCGTTGTGCCTCGAGCGCACCGATCGACTTCGGGAAGATCAAAGGCGAGTTGACGCCCGCGAGCAGCACCAGCCCCAGCAGGAGAGCCGCGGCTGAGACGGGCCTCCCGCTGAACAGCATCCCGGCCGCAGCCACGGAGCCGCAGAGCACGATCAGCGTCGGCGGGATCCAGGTGCGCGTCATGACGACGCATGCTACCGATGCGTCGAAATGCCCCTCGAACCAGACCACTCGCTCCGGCACGCCCGGCACGCCCGGCACGCCCGGGACGCGGCAGAGGTTCATCCAGAAGCGCGCACCGCTTCCGCGATCTCCTCGTCGGCGACTGCGATGGCGGCGTCGGCCCTCAGGTACCAGATCTCCCTCCGGGCCGGGGCCAGCGTCGCCCAGGGGTGACGCTCGGCGCTGAATCCGAGCGTCTTGTACAGCGCCGTCGCATACCGCTCACGGCGGTCGCCGTTGCCATCCGCGGTCACTTGGTCTCCTCCGTGCTGGTGGGTCGAGCGGGGTCACTCAGGGCGTTGGTGCGGGCCAGTGCACCGTCGGGATATCGGCGCTTGGCCACAGTTCGGAACAGGGCTTCGGCCCGGCCTGCTTCCCTCCTTGCCGTCGGCGGACAGCCCCATCCTCCGCCGGAACGACGTGCAGCCCGAAGCTCCAGCTGGCTGGCGAGGCGTGACGACGTGGAAGCACCCGCACAACGCTGTGGCCGGTCCGACGGCGATGAGTCCGGCAGTGGGTCCCAGTCTGCATCCACACCGATCAACCGCCTTCGAGGAGAACGACATGACCGCTGCTTACACCTTCGACGTCTTCTCCAGCCTCGACGGCTACGGCGCCGCCGGCTCCGACTGGTCCGGCTACTGGGGCAAGCAAGGCCCCGAGCTGCTCGACCACCGCCTCGCCTCGTACGGCGCGGAGCAGCGGATGGTCTTCGGGGCCAACACGTATCGGGTATTCGCGCAGATGCTGGCGTCGAGTACCGAGGAGTCCGAGGTGCGTGACCCATGGGTCACTCGGATGAGGAGCCTGCCGGCAACGGTGGTCTCGACGACGCTGGAAGGCCCCCTCGACTGGCCGGACGCGACCGTCGTGAGCGGTGACGCCGTCGACGTCGTCGCCCGGCTCAAGGAGGAGTCCGAGGTGCCGTTGCGCTCCCACGGCAGCCTGTCGATGAACCGGGCGCTGATGGCCGCCGGCCTTGTCGACCGGGTGCAGGTGACGCTCTTCCCTGTCATCACCGGTCAGAGCGGGCTGGACCGGATCTTCCAGGGTGCGGCCGACTTCGACCTGGAGCTGGTCGAGAACCGGACCCTCGACGGTGACATCCAAGAGCTCATCTACCGTCCCACCCTCCATTGACCTCCGGAGGGCCGGGCCGTTACCGACATGGGTTGCGGGCCGGGGAGGCCACGGGCCACTTGCCTCAATGGGGCGTTGGACGCACCGCCGAATGACGATCTGAGAGTTCAACTGCCTTGCAGCGGCTGCGCGCTGAGCCCGGCTCAGGAATCTCAGGAACCGCCGTCCGGGTAAACACAGCGGACCGCACCCGTGGGTGAAGCCGCCGAAGGCGCTTCGGGTTGACGAGGTCGCGTCCATCGCTGTGCCCTGTGCGACGGCCCCGCCGCTGACTCCCGGGCACCCCACCCGGTGCCGGTGCCGGTGCCCGTCCTGTGATCCCAGGCGGGTCACAGGGCGCACCGCCCTCTCCTACGATGGCGCTCGGCAACCCGCGCTGACGGAAAGGCAGTTGTCATGACCGAGGCCTCTTCCCGAGTGGATCAGTCAAAACCGAGTATCGCCCGGGTCTACGACTACCTCCTCGGCGGCAAGGACAACTACGAGGCGGACCGCGTCATCGGGGACAAGTTCAAGAACGACCTGCCGGGGTCGGTGGCCATCGCGCACGCCAACCGGCAGAACCTGATCCGCGCCGTGCGGGAGATCGCCCTCGCGGGGATCGACCAGTTCATCGACATCGGCAGCGGACTGCCCACCGCGGACAACGTCCACCAGGTCGCGCAGCGCCACACCCCCGACGCCCGCGTGGTCTACATCGACAGCGACCCCATCGTCCTCGCCCACGGCCGCGCCCTGCTCGAGGACAACGCGAACACCCGCGTCATCCAGGCCGATGTCCGGGACCCGCAGAGCATCCGGGAGCATTCCGACACCACCGGCCTGATCGACTTCACGCGGCCCGTGGCCGTGATCCACAGCGCCGTCCTGCACCACATCAACGACGACGAGAACCCGGGCGCCATCGTCCGCTACTGGCAAGAGCAGGTCCCCTCCGGCAGCTACTTCTTCATCTCCCACTTCCGCAGCGGCGACAACCCGGAGACCCTCGAGGCCGAGGCGGTGCTCCAGGCCACCTTCGGCCGGGGACGATGGCGGACCGATGAGGAGATCCGCGCCCTCTTCGACGGCCTGGAGATCCTTCAGCCGGGCATCGTGCCCAGCCCTCTGTGGCGGCCCGACACGGCAGGGGAACTGACCAGCATCAGCTCGGCAGAACACGAGCTGACCGTCTGGGAACGGCTCATCGTGGGAGGCCTGGCACGCAAGCCGTAAGGCCACACGCGCCGACCGCCGGCGGGCGCCCCGGTGTGCTCGACCTGCGCCGGTCTCCACGACGGTCGGCTGTGAGAGCCCTCGGAAAACCTGGTGAGCCGAATGACCGCCCGCGGTTATCCTGCCTCGTCCTGAACAGGCCACGGAGGTCCCTCACCATGAGCAGCACCACGTTGCCCTTCCCCGAACAGATCGAGCTCACCGGGGAGGGCCTCGTCCTGCGCAGCTGGACGGAAGCGGACCTGGCCGCGATGCCCGACTTGTTCGACCACCCCGACATCGCGTACTGGACGCCGATCGTCTCCCCCTTCGACGAAGCGGCGGCCCGCACACGCCTGGGCCTGGACCGGCAGCTGCGCGCGGAGGGCAAAACCATCCTGCTCGCCATCACCGTCGACGGCCGCGCACCGCTCGGCGAGGTGATGCTGCGGCGTCACCCCGAGGGCATGGAACTCGGCTACGCGGTCGGCCCTGCGCACCGCGGTCAGGGGCTGGCCGCGCGAGCGGTACGGGTGATGACTTCCTACGCCTTCGAGCAACTGGGCGTGGACCAGGTGATCCTGGAGCTGGAGGCCGAGAACGCCGTCAGCGTCGCCGTGGCCACCAAGGCGGGCTTCAGCCTGCTCGACGTGCCGCTGATCGAGGGTGAGGAGAAGGGGCGGCCCTTCGCTCTGCAGACGTGGGGCCTGAATCGCCCCTGATCCTGCGTCTCGCCGGCACCGTACGCGTCGTTCCCACGAGCCGGACTGACGCTACCGATCGAGCAGCGGCAAGGCGGAAAAGGTGCGCTCCTCCCAGATCAGGCGCGAGGTCTCCTCCGGATAGGCGGTGATCGCCGGCTGGGTGTCGAACAGCTGCACAAGGCGTTGATCGGCCTCGTAGACGGGCCAGCCGGGATCGCCGTCGGTGGCGAACGCCGTCCACGCGGCGCGCATGCGGGAGGACAGCACCTCTGCCTCCGGGGACGGGCCTTCACCGATCAGCGCGGCAGGCTGGCCGCGGTCCAGGTTGCCGAAGACGAGAGGCACGTCCAGTCCGTGGCAGGCGCCGAAGGCACCACCCATGCCCGGGGCGGGCCAGGTCAGCTCATAGAAGTGGGTGCGGCCGCCGGCGGTGTTCTGGGCCTCGGCGAGGTGGAGGGTGGGCATGCGGAACAGCCAGTCGGACTGGACCAGTTCGTACAGCTCGTCCGGGCCCGAGTCCGGGAAGCCCTCGCGGTAGCGGCGTGCTCCTTGCCGGCCCGGCGCGAAGTTCTGCAGGGCGGTCGCCGCCTGCTCCTGCGTCACCTGGCCGAGCAGACCGTCGAGTGCGGTGAACAGCCGCTGCTCGTCGCGCGTGTGGCCCACGAGGAGTTCGACATCGCGGCCGGCGCCGTCGGCGAGGGCCTGCCACGGAGTGACCGGCAGGACGTCGCCGTCGACGACCGGCGAGATCGGGATGGACCGGTGCGCAGCTCGACCCCAACGTTCCGCCCACTGCGGCATCTTCGCGGCGACCGCGTCTCCGGCGGCCGACAGCCGGGCAGGAGCCACCGTAGCCAAGTCGACCACCGTGGCCCGCAGTTCGAGCTCGGCGGCGCATGCGGTGGCGATGTCGGAGGCGAGCTCCGGTGAGAAGTACGTACCCTGCACACTCTGCGCGACGGCCCGGCCGAAGAGCCCCACCGCACGCGGCATCGCCAGCAGCGCGGCGACCGATCCGGCCCCCGCCGACTCCCCGAAAACCGTGACGCGGTCCGGATCGCCGCCGAAGGCCCGGATGTTGTCACGCACCCACTCCAAGGCGGCGACCTGGTCGAGCAGGCCCCGGTTGGCGGGCGCCCCCTCGATCTGCCCGAAACCCTCAAGGCCCACGCGGTAGTTGAGGGTCACCACGACAACACCGCCGTCAGCTGCCAGGCGGCTCCCGTCGTACTCGGGAAGGCCGGACATGCCGATCATGTAGGCGCCGCCGTGGATCCACACCATGACCGGCAGCCCCGCGCCCGTGCCCGGCTCGGGCGACCAGACGTTGACGGTCAGCCAGTCGTCGCCCTCCGCGTCCCGCGAGAGCGCGTCCATGCCGAACGAGCCGGCCTGCGGGGGCGGCGGCCCGTACGACGTGGCCGCCCGCACCCCGTCCCACCGCGGCACCGGCCGCGGCCCGGCGAAACGCAGCGAGCCGACCGGGGGCTCGGCAAAGGGGATGCCGCGGAAGACCGCGACACCCGACTCCCGGCTGCCACGCACCGCCCCGGCCACCGTGCGGATTTCGGGCTGGGACCCGGAGGACTCGGACGCGGCAACCGTCATCACAGCTCCCTCTCTCTGCAGGTGGAGCGCGATCACGGGGGTTCGCGTCGGCCCGGACGTTTCGGATCATCCCGCTGCAAAGAGATGCGCGCCAGCCATTTACGGACGGCCCGGACCCGAGGCTGACGGAGCCCACATCGAGGGGCGTCGCAGACCGCGACTCCGTACGCCCAAGTGGCCGATGCCCGTGGCCACTTGGGCGTCCCCGGAGCTCACGCCGCCCTGACATCGGTCCGCCAGTCGGCAGGACGGCGGACCGATGTCAGGGCGGCGGAGTCAAGATCAGTGGTCGGCCGCCTCCAGGAACCGTTCGAGCTCGGCCGCGGTGTCGGGCCCGCAAGGCTGGAAGACGATCTCCGTGACACCCTGCTCGGCGAAGTCGTCCAGCCGACGTCGGATCTGGTCACGGGTACCGCTGACCGTCACGTCCTGGAGCATCCCGTGACCGCCGGCCCTCCATGCGGCCTGGTCGGCTTCGTTGAGCTCGACGCAGTGCCCCTCGTGGACCGCGAGGTGCCGTTTCTCCTCGGGGGACCGCTCGACGACCTCCATCCATTCCGGGCCGCCGGGGAGTTCACGCACGGCGGCGGGTCCACCGAATTCATAGGCGCCGTGGTACGCCAGGGCCCAGCCCGGCCCACCGGCCAGGCGGGCGTGTTCGCTGTCGGAGGCCTCTCCCTCGTCGAGCACCGTGCCCCACACGAGGTTCGGCACCCACGAGTACTCCTTCATGAACGCCGGCAACTGGAGCGTCACGTAGAGCCCGTCAGCCAGCTTCCTGGCCACCTCGTGGCCTTTGGGCCCGAGGGCACTGATGAGAACGGGAACGTCCACCGGGCGGGCGGGGGCGTGCCCGTCGGGATGCAGCATCTGCATCTGCGCGCCCTCCCATTCGACGGTCTCGCCCGCAAGCAACCCCCGGTAGGCGCGAATGTAGGAGTCCATGTAGGACCAGGTGATCGCGCGGTAACCCATCGCGCGGCGGCCGGTGAACCCGGTGCCGAAGGCGACTGCGACGCGGCCGGGCGCAAGTTCGGCGAGGGTGGCGGTCGCGGCGGCGTTGACCATCGGGTGGCGCAGGCTGGGAATCAGCACGCCCGGGCCGAGGCCGATCCTCTCGGTCCGCTCAGCGGCGAGCGCGAGGGTCATCCATACGTCCGGGCTCTGCTGAGGCGTGTCGTAGACCCACGCCCGCGCGTATCCCAGTCGTTCGGCCAGAGCTATGTTGTCCGGCGAGTCAAGGGCTGTCGGGAAAGCACAGGACACCTCCACGGCCCCTCCAGTTCAGATGTCGGATCGGATGGATCGGGCTGGTGGCCGCCCGTACTGCAGAACTCTTCAGCGCGGGCAGCCGGTTCGGGGGCGGTCTACGGCAGGCCGGCGTGCGGGACGTCGACGCGTACGGCCAACAGCTGGGCTTCGCGGACCGGCCGGCGTTCGTGCTCCGGGAAGGAGGGCGCAGCGCACAGGTACAGGGTTCGGCCGTCGTCGCCGCCGAGCATGCAGGCGAATACGCCGGTTCCGGTGGGGATTTCCTCGAGGATCTCGCCGCCCTCGGCGACGCGGATGACGCGCTGGTGCAGTGCGTCGGCCACCCATATCGCGCCGTCGGCATCTGCACAGATTCCGTCGGGACCGACCTGAAGGCGCCCCACGGCTTCGCCGACGTCCTCGGTCTGGGGCGTCTCGCCGAGCTGTGCCCAGACGCGCCGATTGCTCAGCCCGCCGTCCTCGCCGACATCGAAGGCGGTCAGGCGACCCGCGAACGTCTCCGCGACGACGAGTACTCCGCCGGGCAGGATGACCATGCCGTTGGGGAAGCCGAGGTCCTCCGCGACGGTTGTGACCGTGCCGTCCGGGTCGACCCGGGTGAGCGTGGTGTAGCGCAAGGCGGCCCCGCCCATGAGGTCGAAGCCGAAGTTGCCCACGAACGCACGACCGTGTTCGTCCACGACCATGTCGTTGAGCATCCCGGAGACGGCGTCGGACAGGTCGGCGTGCTCGCTCAGCTCTCCCGTCTCCTCACGCACGAGGACACGGTGATCACGCATCGACACGATGAGCGCACGCCCGTCCGGCAGGAAGCCGAGCCCGGACGGCTGGCCGGGCACTTCCGCCATGAGCTCGGTGTTGCCGCGACCGTCGGTCGCCACGACCCGGTTGGTGTAGAAGTCCGAGACCCACAACCGGCCGTCGTGCCATCGCGGGCACTCCAGGTAGGAGTATCCGTCCAGCACGACCGTCAACTCCCGGGTCGGCGGCTGTCCTTCCTCCATCGTGTCCTCATTCCCGTAAGTCCTGATCGGCGGTTCGGGACGCCTGGCGCCACGGCTGCTCCTGGGAGCGGCTTCGCCCCACGGCACGAGAGCTCCCTGCCAACAGCTGCCGGACGCGGTGACTAAGCGCATAGTCATTCGACCTCGGACTCACGTCAAGAGTCTGGAAGGCGGCATTCCGGAAGCCCTGAAGGTCACTGTCCGACTCCCGTCGAGGGCGGATCCCGTCGGCCCATGCCTGAGCGACTGGTCAACCGACCGTGGTACACAGGTCAAGGCGCTCGTGACGCGGGGCCCGCCAGGCAGTCACCGCATGTGAGCCGGAACTGAGCTGGAACTGAGCCGGCATCGAAGCCAGGATCAGTACCGAAAGCGCAGGAAGGGGCGTCTCGGCATGGCCAAACGGCAGGCCCGCTTCACACCGCAGGAGATGGAGGACGACCCTCGCTTGCAGGACCAGTCCCAGGATCTGTGGAGTGAGGAGTTCGGCGAGGTGGCCCGCGGGCTGCTCGCCTCCGCGGTCCGCTGTTTCGCCGCCAACGGCTTCCACGCCACGACCACACGCGACATCTCCGCCGGGGTCGGGCTCAGCCCCGCCGCGCTCTACGTGCACTTCCCGTCCAAGGAACTCGTGCTCTACGAGATCACCCGGATCGGCCACGAGCGCGCGCTCGCGCACATACAGGTACCCGAGATCAAGGAAGCAGGGTCACCAGCGGATCGCCTGCGCCTGCTCATGCGGCGCTACACCGCCTGGCACGCGCGCCACCACGTGGCAGCGCGGGTCTGCCAGTACCAACTCAACGGGCTGACCCCGGACCACTACGACGAGATCCGGGAGCTGCGCCGCCACACGAACGAGGTGTTCCGGGACGTCGTCGCCGACGGCGTCGCGGACGGCACATTCGCACAGATCGACGTGAACAGGGTGGTGCGCGGCGCCCTCTCACTCGGCATCGACCTGGTCCGCTGGTACCGGCTGGACGGGCCCGACTCCCCCGAGGAACTGGGCGAGTTCTACGCCGACCTGGCGCTGAAGATGGTGACGAAGACGGCGCCGGACGAGCAGTCCGCAAGGCCGCGGCCCTCCAACGGCCTCAACCACACGGGCAGTTCCCCCGTCTCGGCCGCCAAGTAGCCCTTCGTCAGCCCCCGGAGCGCGACCTCACAGGCACCCGAACCGTCCAGCCGAGCCCACGCACACTCGCCGGACCGGCGGTTGGTTCGTCGCGCGGCTGCCCGTGACCACCGGCGACGGGCTCAGCTCAGGTACGCGAGCACGGCCAGCACGCGCCGGTGGCCGCTTTCCTCGGCGGGCAGATCGAGTTTGGCGAAGATGTTCCCGACATGCTTGTGCACAGCGCGCTCGGTGACTACGAGCCGGCGGGCGATCTCGCCGTTGGCGAAGCCCTGTGCCATGAGGCCCAGCACCTCGCGTTCGCGGCAGGTGAGCGCGGTCAGCGGGTCGTGCCGGGCGAGCACCTGGGAGACGACTTCGGGATCCATCGACGTGCCGCCCGCGGCCACATGCTCAAGTGCGCGCAGGAACTCCTCCACCCTGGCCACCCGGTCCTTGAGCATGTAGCCGATTCCGCCGGCGCGGTCGGAGAGCAGTTCCAAGGCGTAACTCCGCTCGACGTACTGGGAGAAGACCAGCAGCGGCTGACCCGGGCGCTCGCGGCGGATGCGCAGCGCTGCGCGCAGCCCTTCGTCGCGGAACGAGGGCGGCAGCCGCACGTCGACCACGGCGACATCGGGCCGCTCGCCGAGGACGGCTTCCACCAGCGCCTCGCCGTCGGAGACCTGCGCGACGACCTCGTGGCCCTCGGCGCGCAGCAGCAGGGCCAGCCCTTCAGCCAGCACCACGTTGTCCTCGGCGATCACGACCCGCACGGGATGTCCGCTCGTACGCAAGTCGGGCCGCCAGGCGGGCTGTTCACGTACAACGTGCCGTCGACAGCCTCGACGCGCTGCCGCATCCCCCTGATGCCTGAGCCCGCCGACTCGTCGACGCCGCCCCGGCCTTCGTCCCGTACTTCGGCATGCAACCGCTCCCCCTCACGGCGCACGCTCACCGTCGCGCTCTTCGCCGCGGAGTGCTTCGTGACGTTGGTCAGTGCCTCGATGACGACGAAGTAGACAGCCGTCTCCGCCGGGGCCGGCAGCGGTGGGGTGTCCGGCAGCTTCACCTCCAGCCGCACCGGCACGGTCGACCTCGCCGCCACGGCCGACAGCGCACCGTCAAGGCCGCGGTCCGCCAGGATCGGCGGATACATGGTGCGCAGCACGGCCCGCAACTCGGTCATGGCCAGTTCTGCGCCCTCACGGGCCTGCCCCAGCAGCGCCTGCGCCGCTTTCGGGTCCTTCTCGAGAGCGCGCTCGGCCAGGCCGAGGCGCATCGCGAGGGAGACCAACTGGGCCTGGGTGCCGTCATGCAGGTCGCGTTCGATCCTGCGCAGGTCGGAACCGTGAGCATCGACGGCTCCGGACCGGGTGCGGCTCAAGTCTTCGACTCTTTCCGCAAGTTGACGCTTGCGACCGCCTTCGAGCAGCAGACGGGACAGTGCGGAGGTGGTTCGGGCGAGGAGCGGCACACTGACGAAGGCGAGCACCGCGCCCAGCAGAATCCGATCGCGCCACTCCCAGGGCGCGAGCAGCAATCCGGCACCGAGAAGGCAGATGGCCGCGGACCCGACCATGACGGGAAGGGTGAGCCACCTGAGGAGCCCCGCACCCAGGAGCCCCACACATTGCACAGCTGATCGGCTGTGGAGGCGCAACCGCCCCCGGACCGCCGCGTCTTGATCGATCTCAGTCGCAGACATGCTCGAACGGTATGCGCGGGCGCCGCTCCTGGCAGTGGAGCCTGCTCCACCATCGGGACACCTGCACGCTGCCGCCACAGGAAGCTGGTCGTGCGCTGCCCTCTGCGTCCACCGCATGCCGTCGCTGTGCCCGGGTGGTGAGCAAGCCGGTTCCTCCACGTCCTCCACGCCCTGACGTCGCCGGCGGGAACAGGGGAAGTCGTCATGTCCGGATTCCGCCAGCAGCCCGGAGACCGACCGCCGACGCTGGAGCCCATGACGGCATACACACCGCTCCCCATTCCTCCCGCCGCCCTCAAAGAACTCCGCGACACCGACGATGCCGCGCAGCCCTTCCTGTCCTTTGCCGCGCGTGAGGACGGAATTCCCCTCAACTGCGTGGGCAGTCCACTGCGTTGTTGTCTACGGGCGATCGAGCCCGGCGAACAGGTGGCGCTCGTCTCGTATGCGCCGCTGCGGCGCTGGGCCGAGGCGACCGGTGCCAACCCCGGAGCGTACGACGAGTCGGGGCCGGTCTTCATCCACGCCGAGGAATGCGAGGGGCCGCGCCGGACATACGGCTACCCCTTCGCCCGGCCGGGGGCGCTGCGCACCATCCGTCGCTACGACGCCGAGGGCCACATCGTGGGGGGTCGCCTGCTCAAGATCCCCGACGACGCGGAAGCCGGGTTCGACCAGGCATTCAGGGAAGCATTCAGCAATCCAGCGGTGGCCCTGGTACACGTGCGAGCTGTCGAGTACGGCTGCTTCCAGTTCGAGGTGCGCCGACCGTAGATCGTGCCGTCGAGGCGCATGAGCCAAGAGCCTCCCAGGTGGCTCGCACCCACGCACAGGCAGCCAACTCGCACCCAGGAACAGCCAAGTGGCCGGGACCTGGAGAGCAGTGGCCTGGCGGCGAGCGGCGCCCGGTACCTCAACTCACCCGGTCGTAGGTGTACTTCTTGTCGGCGTCGAGGAATTCACGTATCAGCCGGCCATCCTCGACACGCAGCCTGCTGGTGTTCGCCGTGGGGCAGTCGTCCGCGGAGGTGCGCCAGTCGACCACTGACGGGCCGATGAGTACGGGCTCCGATTCGCCGCCGACGGAGAACACGCTCGCCTGGGCCTCGCACTTCCTGTCGGCGCTCTGCAGGACGAGATCGATCGACTTGCGGTCGGCGGACAGCTGTTTCACCGTCACCCGCTGGGTGCCCCCGCCTGACGACTGGCGCTGCCAAGTGCCAAGGAATTCCTTGGGCAGCCGCTCCGGAGTCCTGACCTTGTGCAGGAGGGCGCGACGGCCGTCGGCTTCCCACTGCAGGGTCGAGTCGGGGCCGAGGCTGAGCCTGTTCGTGCCTGGCGCCGAGCACTTCCCCTCGGGCACGCTCTTGATCACCTTCGCTTCGATGGTCAGCGAGCCCTTCGCCGAGGCGAGCTTGCCGTTACTCGTGCACTGGTAGTCCGCACCGAGGTCGACGTTGCGGGTGACGATCTCGCCGACATCGCCGCGCGCGATGACAAACCGGCGGTATTGACCGGCGCCGCCTTCGCCGGTCCGTTCCACGGGGCCGCTCCAGGTGCCCACGTACTCCTCGGGGACGTCGGAGGAGGTCTGGGTCCCCCCGTCGGAGCCCAGCAGCCCGGAACCCGGAGCGGCGAAGGCGGCACCGGCCACCACCACGGCAGCCACCGCCCCAACGGCCAGGCGGCGCTTGCTTCGACGAGGCAGAGCCGGGGGCTCCTCGGGTGTGCCGGGACTCAGCGACACCAAATCGTCGGCCGGCGCGCCCGGAACCGTGTGAGGTACGGCGCCCGGCAAGCTGGGCAGCGTTGCGGTCTCTCGAGTGGACGAATCCCCTCCGGCAACCTCCGACGCCAAGGCGGGGGCTCCGATGCCGCCGAACGCAGTCACACTGGGCCGTGTCGCCGGCAGCGCGGACACTTGTGCGGTGCTCGGCGCGGCCGCACCGATTCGTATCTCACCGGTGACCTCGGGGTCCTCGCTGTCGAGGAGCTGCACCGCGTGCCGTCCAAGCTGAGCCAGCAGCGCGGACGGCAACCAGGTGCCGCTCAGCGCGTCCTTCGTACTGGGGATCAACTCCTCAAGTTCCGGGCGTTGTTCGGGGTTCTTCGCCAGGCAGCTCGAGACGATGTCGAGCAGCTTGCCGGAGAGCCCCGTGAGGTCGGGCTCCTCCTCGGCGATCCGGAACATCAGCCCGTGCACCCCGTTGTCGGCTGTACCGAACGGCATCCGCCCGGTCGCCGCGTACGCGAGGACCACGCCCAGGCAGAAGATGTCGCTGGCCGCGGTGACGGTGCGCCCGCGTACCTGCTCGGGCGACATGAACGCCGGCGAGCCCACCAGCATGCCGGTACGGGTCAGACCTCCCGCCGTCTCCACCATGGGATGCAGCGCGCGGGCGATACCGAAGTCGATGACGCGAGGACCGTCGATGGTGATGAGGATGTTGGACGGCTTGAGGTCACGGTGCACCAGGCCGGCGCCGTGGATGTCGCGCAAGGCATGAAACAGCCCGGAGGCGAGCCCGGTGACGGAGCCCTCAGGCAGCGGGCCGTACTGGACCTTGACGACTTCCGCGAGCGAGGGGCCCGCTATGTAACCGGTGGCCACCCAGGGCGTCTCGGCCTCGGGGTCGGCGTCGAGCACCGGCGCCGTCCAGGCTCCGCCCACTCGGCGGGCCGCGGTGATCTCCCGCGCGAACCGGCGGCGGAAGTCGGGCTGGCGCGCAAGTTCGTTCTTCACGACCTTCACCGCGACGGTACGGCCACGATCCGAACGGGCCAGATACACCCGGCCCATGCCGCCCTCGCCCAGCCTGTTGAGCAGCCGGAAGCCACCGATCCGGCGTGGGTCCTCGGCCGTGAGCCGTTTCATGTACTGCCTGCCTCTCCCCCGGCGTGCCAACTCGTGGAGCGGATCCCCCGCTGTCCTGAGGTCCCGCACACCACTCGCTGCGCGCATCCTCAGCTTCACCGCCGATCGCTCCCGGCACCGCAGGAGCGGGACGGTCCGGCCCGTATGGCGGCCCGTCAGGTTGACGCCGTCCTTGCGGACCGCCCGCCTGCGTAGCGGACCGCACATACTGGACTTTACGCCCGGGGCAGGTCGTCGCTCCATCCGTCGCTGATCTGTTACCGGACTGCCTCCGTGTCACGTGTTACCTCGGACTCAACCTGCTGTTCCGACGGTGCACCTGGCAGCCAGGGCGCACTCACCTGGATCAGCGAGGCTGACCGCTGACGCCATGGAGGGCGCGCTGTCCGGGAGTTGCGCCGCACGTCCGATCACCTCCACCAGCGCACTCCTCAGCCCGATGCGTCTTGGTGTTGCCGTAGAAGAACAGGTGGCACCAGCGCGGGAGGCCAACTCATGGCCCTGGCTCGACGAAGCTGCCGTTGTCTGGACCGCGTCGCTTCCTCGGAGCGACCCGCCCGTGGCCCCAAGTACCCGTGGCTCCCCTTACGTTCGGGCCACGGTCGCCGCACGAAGGGGTTCGAGCTCCGCTTGGTCAGGGATGATCGGTCCGGTTCATGTTCGCTTGCGCCGTCTGGCGACGTCGTGCCGGCTGCACCCCTGAGCCGTCACCACGGCACGGAAGGCATTCCCCCAAACTGCCTACCAGGGAGAGACGTGAAACGTCATCTACTGCGCGGTCTTGTCATGCCCTTGCTCATTCTCTCGGCCATGGTGACCGGCGTGAGCGGTCAAGCTCATGCCCAGGTCGCCGACGGCGACGGCGACGGACTTGAGGACTCGCTGGAGGACACCCTCGCCACTCAGTTCTTTCCGTGGGTCTGGTTCGACAGCGGCGAGGACTCCGGCTGCGCCGACCCGGCGACGGACGCCAACCCGGGCACCGCGCTCGCCCGGGTCAGACCCCACCCCGGAGACCCGGGCAAGATCGCGATCACGTTCACGGTCCTCTACCGGCAGGACTGCGGGGACTGGTTCGGCGGCTCCCACTCCGGCGACGTCGAACCGTTCGCCGTGACGCTCACGCCGCAGGCGGACTGCCCGACCGGCTACGCCGCCTTCGCGTTGAAGACGACAGCACACGAGGGCACCGCCTTCGAGCACACCGACGAACGCATGCTGGGCAACGACTGCAACTGGGGCCGGGCGGCCGGCGGCTCACCCCAGGTCGCAAGGATCTACTCGGCCGAGAACAAGCACGGCAACTACGCCTCCCTCGACTCCTGCGAATCGGGTGCGGCGGGCAACGACCACTGTTCGGAGAGCTTCACCCTGCCGTACACGGTCTTCAACGCGGGCGAGGACGGGGCACGGCGCTTCGACGAACTGTCCGGCCACCAGTTCCCCGGCGAATACGCCTGGACCCCGCTGCCGTTCAGCGGGAGCCTCGACCGCGGCAGCGATGCCGGAATGATTCGCGACAAGCTCGTCAACGACGGTCTCCTGGCCAGAGCCGGGTGAGACCTGGCGCTCCGCGAGGGCCCCGTCGCGTGACGGGGCCCTCGGCCTGAGGACGCATGCGAAATCCCTTGTGAATGCGCTGGATTCACCGCATCTCCGTTGGCCAGGAGGCGCCGGCCCTTCAGGAGGCGGAGGGCTGCGGCTACGCACCTCCGAGGACCGAACCCGGTCCCGCAAGGTCGTCATCCCGAACGAGAACCTCGGTGGCCGCCCGCGGAGGTCCACCGTCGACCTGCAAAGGCACGCTCTACCAGGGGCCCCGGCAGACCAGGCCCAGAGCCAGGGCGGCCGCCGCGGTGGCGAGGAAGACGATCCCGCCTACGACGTCGCGGGAGCCCAATCGCAGGTGGGCGATGACTGCACCGACGAAGTACAGCACGAGCCCGGAGGCGGCGAGGGTTCCCAGGAGTGGCACGGCGAACCCGGCCAGCAGCCCCAGGGCCCCCGCTGCCAGCAGCATTCCCAGCACCGGTACCCACTTCCGGGGCACGCCCTTCATGTCCGCCTGCGTCCTGGGGTATTCGTGACCGATCAGGTAGGTGACGGCGGCGGCACCGTTGAAGACCGCGCTGAGGACGGTGACCGTGACGTAGGCGGCGAACACGATTCCTCCGATCCTGTGGGGAGCAGCACTGCCGGGCACTCCCTCGTGGGATGTCCCTCTCCTGTAAGACGAGCCAACGAGTAGATGTGTGACATCGGTCGGCCGCCGGGCATGCCGCGCCCGCCACGGGCGTACGTCCGACGTGCGAAGCCCGAAAGCTCTACGGAAAGTTTCCCTCCCCCTCAGCTATGGTGACCGCGAGCAATACATCAGGGTCAGGAGGTCCGTAGCGTGGCCGCACCGCACACGGCAGGCCAACGGGCGGGACGCGGGCGCGGTGGCAGCGAACGCGTCACCATCAGCGACATCGCCCGAGAAGCCGGCGTTTCCGTCCCCACCGTCTCCAAGGTCCTCAACGGGCACGCGCATGTCGCCGCCGAGACGCGCAGCAAGGTCGAACGGCTGCTGGCCAAGCACCAATACGAGCGCCGCACCAGGCGCCGCGAGGGTCAGGCACGACTGGTCGACCTCGTCTTCAACAACCTCGACAGCGAATGGTCGATGGAGATCATCCGTGGTGTCGAGAGCGTCGCGCACGAGTCCGGACTCGGCACTGTCGTGTCCGCCATTCACGGGGCGACGACCGAGGAACGCCGGTGGTTGGACAACCTCACCGCGCGCTGGTCGGACGGCATCATCCTGGCCGTCACCGAACTCAGACCGGCCCATGCGGAACAGATCCGAGCTCTCGGCATTCCCATGGTCATCATCGACCCGGTCGGGCAGCCCGACCCCCACGTCGCCTCCGTCGGTGCGACCAATTGGAACGGCGCGCTCACCGCGACCGAGCATCTGATCTCGCTGGGACACGAGCGCATCGGGCTCATCGGGGGCCGGCCGGAGTTGCAGTGCAGCCGGGCCCGGCTGGACGGCTACCGCTCGGCCATGCAGTCGGCGGGTCTCCCGGTGGACGACGACCTCATCGCCGAGGGCGACTTCTACGCGCCCCGCGGCGAACAGGCAGCGCGCGAACTGCTCTCGCTGAGGCACCCGCCCACCGCGATCTTCGCGGGCAACGACCAGCAGGCTCTCGGCGTGTACCGCACTGCCGAACAACTTGGGCTGCGCGTCCCGGACGACCTGAGCGTGGTGGGGTTCGACGACCTGCCCGCCGCCGGCCTCTCCTCACCGCCCCTGACCACCATCCGGCAGCCCGTCGCGCAGATGGCGGTGCAGGCGATGCGGATGCTGCTGCGCTATCTGGAGACCGGCGCATTCGAGACCCGCCGCCTCGAGCTGTCCACGGAGCTGGTCGTTCGCGACAGCACGGCTCCTCCGCGAAAGCGCTGAACGGCAGTTGGCTCGCACCTCAGGCCAACTGAAGCCCGTTCAGCCGCACTCCGTGACACGAGCGGGAGTCCGCAGGGCCCGGTGGCGCCCCGTCGCACGCGGCGCCGGACCGGTGATGCGGAACGTGCCCTCCAGCGGCGTGTCCGTGCTCGACCGGCCGATCCGCACTTCGATCACCCCGGGTTCCACCACGCGCCGCCCGTCGCGCCCGGTGAAGGCCGTGCGGTCCGTGTGGAGGTCGAAGGTGATCCGGCGGCGCTCGCCCGGAGCCAGGTCCACTCGCGCGAACCCGGCCAACTCCCGCCAGGGGCGCGTCACTTGAGCAACAGGGTCGGTGAGGTACAGCTGCACGACCTCGGTGCCGGGCCGCTCGCCCATGTTGGTGACGGTGCAGGAGATCTCGACCGTGCCGTCGGCCGGCACCTCCTCGCTGCCCAGCCTCAACTCTCCGTACTGGAATCGCGTGTAGGACAGCCCGTGCCCGAAGGGGAAGAGAGGTGTCGGGTCCTGTGCGCTCACCTCGCTGGCTCGCCCCAGAGGTGCCGTCAGATAGGTGTACGGCTGTCCGCCCGGCTTGTGCGGCACGCTGACCGGCAGCCTGCCGGACGGGTTCACACGGCCGGTCAGCACGTCCGCCAGCGCAGCCGCACCTTCCTCGCCTGGGAAGAAGGTCTGCACGATCGCCGCTGCCCGCCCAACTGCTGCACCCAGGGCGTACGGACGTCCGCTGACCACGATCAGCACCACCGGAGTGCCGCTGTCCAGCAGCTCCTCCAGCAGTTCGGCCTGCAACCCTGGGAGTGACAGGCCGGGTGCGTCGCATCCTTCGCCTGAGGTGCCACGCCCGAAGAGCCCTGCCCGGTCTCCCAGCACGGCCAGACAGACGTCCGCCTCCCGGGCGGCGGTCACCGCGCGGGCGAACCCCGACCGGTCCGACTCCCCCACCGGGCAGCCCTGTTCGTGCGTGATCGCACGAGCGCCCAGTCCCTCACGCAGCCCCCGCAGCACGCTCGGCACGGCAACGCCCATGTCCCACTCCGGATGGCGCACGCCCACGTGAGCGGGGAATGAGTAGCAGCCCTGCAGCCCGAGGGCGTCGTCGGCGAGCGGCCCGACGACTGCGACCCGTCCGGGGGAGGAGAGGGGCAGCAGCCCCGCCTCGTCGGCCAGCAGAACGACGGATTCAGCGGCCAACTTCCGGGCCAGCGCCCGGTGTTCGGGCGGATCGAGATCTGGTTCGCGCGTCGGCGGCTCGGGGCTCCAGTCCGGGTCGAGCAGACCCAGCTCGCACTTCTGCCGCAGTACGCGCGTCAGTGCACGGTCCACCAGGGCCTCGTCCGCCGCTCCCTCGCGCACCTGCGCGGCCAGTGGTCGTCCGTAACAGCGCGCGGTGGGGAGTTCGACGTCCACACCCGCCGTCAGCGCCTGAACAGCAGCCTCACCGGGGCTGCCGGCGGTGCGGTGGAGCAGTTCGAGGAACGAGATCCCGAAGTAGTCGGCGACGACGGTCCCTTCGAAGCCCCACTCCTCGCGCAGGATTCCGGTCAGCAGCCGTTCGTCCGCAGCGGTGGGGACGCCGTCGATCTCCGTGTAGGCGTGCATCACCGAGCGGGCGCCCGCCTCTCTCAGTGCGGTCTCGAAGGGCGGCAGCACCACGTCGGCCAGTTCACGCGGACCCATGCTCACCGGCGCCAGGTTGCGTCCCGCCCGGCCGGAGGCGTAGCCCGCGAAGTGCTTGAGGGTGGCGATGATCCCCGCCGACTCGAGCCCCGAGACGTATGCGGAGCCGATCTGCGCGACAAGGTAGGGGTCCTCCCCGATCGTTTCCTCGACCCGGCCCCAGCGCGCGTCCCGTACGACGTCGAGCACCGGCGCCAACCCCTGGTGCACGCCGACCGCGCGCATGCTCTGCCCGATGGCCTCCGCCATGAGCCGCACCAGGGCCGTGTCGAAAGTGGCTCCCCAGGCGAGCGGTACGGGGAACACCGTCGCGCCCCACGTGGTGAACCCGGCAAGGCACTCCTCGTGAGCCACGGCCGGTATGCCGAACCGGTTTGCCGCCACGATCTCCCGCTGGCTTGCGGCCAGTGCCTTCGCGCCGGCTGTCGGTGTGACAGGTCGGGTGCCGAAGACCCGGGTGAGTTGACCTAGCCCGTCTTTGATCAACTCCTCCCAGGACGGGGTCTCGTCGGCGAGATCGTCCTGGTGCGGGGCGACTCCCTTGCCGTCGTGCGTGGCGCCCACCCACACGCCGACCAGCTGCGCCAGCTTCTCGTCGAGGGTCATGCGGGCGATCAGATCGGCAACGCGGACGTCGGGCGTCAGCCGCCTGTCGCGCCACGGCGCTGCGCCGTGACCGTCCGGGTTGTCCGAGTGAGGCGTGTTCTGTTGCATCGTCACCTCGTCGAGTCGAGCGGATGAACGGATGCTACTCGATGCTTTCGGAAACTTTCCATTCTCGATCCGCTGCTCTCCTGCGGACCATCGATCAACTACCACACGTGCTGCACGGCTATTGACGTCTCATCTGCTCTAGCTCTAAGTTCCACGCCAGCCTCAACATTTCGGATTTCGCCGAAAGTTTCTGGAGCGGGGTGTCATGACAGCCACGGAGATACGGCCGGCCCACAGCCGACGCCGCTTCCTCACCGGCATCGGAGCCGCCGGTATCGGAGCGGCCGTCACCGGCTGCTCGGCCCTCTCGCCCGGCTCCGGCGACGACAGCCGCGGCCTGGACGTATGGACCCTCACCGACCCCGTCCAGAACAAGATCCAGCGAGCCGCCCTCACCCGCCTCCGGCGCAGCCACTCCTCACGTGCCAAGCTCACGCCGTTCCCCAACACCGGCTACACGCAGAAGCTCCGCATCGCCATGGGCACTTCGGACGGGCCGGACGTGTTCTGGAGCTGGGGCGGTGAGTCGCTGCGCCCGTACCACGAGGCCGGGCTCGTGGTCGACCTGGCGGACCGCTTCGGCAGCGACACCCGGTGGCGCGACGCGTTCCTGCCTGCGGCCCTCCAGGCTGCCTGCGTCGACGACCGCGAACCGCTCGGGCTGCCCGTCCGCGGCATGCAGCCGGTCATACTCTTCTGCAACCAGACCCTCTTCGACGAGCACGACCTGCGCCCGCCCCGCACCTGGGACGAACTGCTCGACGTCGTCGACGCCTTCGTCGACGCGGACGTCATCCCGGTGTCGCTCGCCGGGGCCGAGAGCTGGTGCGAGCTGATGTGGCTCGAATGCATCACCGGGCGGCTCACCGGCACCGGTCCGCTGCGGAAGATCTTCGCGGGGGAGCGCGGCAGTTGGCGGCACCCTGCCATCGAGGAAGCCCTCGACCGGATACAGAAGCTGGTTCGCCGCGGCGCCTTCGGCCAGGCGTTCGGATCCGTGAGCTATGGCTCGGGCGGTGCCACCGCAATCTTCGCCAAAGGCCGTGCAGCCATGCACCTGATGGGCTCATGGGAGTACTCCAACCTGCGCAACGACCACAGGCGCTTCACCGAAGACGGTCTGAGCTGGGTGTCCTTCCCGACCGTTCCCGGCGGCACGGGCGACCCCCGCGCCCTGGTCGGAAACAACACCAACTACCTCTCCGTCAACACCAGAAGCGCCGACATCGACGCGGGTGTCGGCCTGGTCGGCACCCAACTCGCCGCGCGTCCCTTCATCGACGCCCTCATCAAAGCGGGTGACGTTCCCGCCGCCGTCGGCATCGAGGGCCGGCTGCGCGAGCTCGCTCCCGATCCGGACTTCGCGCTGTACGTCTACCGCGTCGTATCCGACGCCCCCGACTTCACCCTCTCCTGGGACCAGGCGATGCTCCCCGCCGTGAAGGAGGCCATGCTCTCCAGCCTCCAGCAGATCTTCCTGGAGAAGCTCTCCCCGCGGCAGTTCGTCGACGCGATGGAGTTGATCCAGTGACCGCCCCCGCACCGGCGCCCGCTCACCGTTCGCTCCGCGGCCGTACGCGCGCGGCCTCGCACACCGACAACGCCGCCCGGCCCGGCGCCCTTTACGCGGTCCCGGCCATGCTCGTCTTCGGTGTCTTCGCGCTCGTACCGCTCCTCCTGGTCTGCTGGCTCTCCTTCACGACCTGGAACGGCCTCGGCGACCCCCGCTGGACGGGGCTCGCCAACTGGCAGGACCTGCTCACCGATCCGGGCCTGCTGCACTCCCTGCGGATCACCGCGGTGCTCACACTCGCCGGCTGGGCCGTGCAGACTCCGCTCGCGCTGCTCCTCGGTGTGTGGGCCGCGGGCACACAACGCGGACGTGCGCTGGCCTCGGCGCTCGTCTTCCTGCCGCTGCTGCTCTCCGGCGCGGCGACCGCTCTGGTCTGGAAGGCGCTGCTCGACCCCAACTTCGGCCTCGCCCGCACCATCGGCCCGTGGATCGGCGTGCCCAGCGGCAACATGCTCGGCACTTCCGGCGGCGCCCTGCTCGCCATCATCGCCGTCGGCGCCTGGCAGTTCGTGCCGTTCCACATGCTGATGTACCAGGCCGCGGCGCGTAACGTACCCGCGCATCTCTACGAGGCCGCCACCATCGACGGCGCCGGGCGCGTACGACAGTTCTGGTCGATCACGCTGCCCCAGTTGCGCAACACCGTCGTCACTTCCTCCACGCTGATGATCGTCGGCTCGATGACCACGTTCGAGACCATCCTGATCCTCACCGACGGCGGTCCCGGCGCGGCCACCCAGTCCATGCCGTTCCGGATGTACCAACAGGCCTTCAAGAGTTTCGAGATGGGGCCCGCCTCCGCACTGGCCACCGTCCTCGTACTGTTCGGCACCGCACTGTCCTTGCTGATCGTCCGATTCAGCGGCTTCAGCAGGATGCGCTCCACCTTGGAGGGGATCTGATGGCCACCGCCCCGGCTCCCGCGCCCGGCCAGACCCGCACGCCGTCCGAACCAGGGCCCGGACGCATGAGCGGCGGGAGTCCTCAACGGACCGCCGGCCGCCGCCCGTTGCTCTCCCGCGCCAACATCCCCGGCGGAGCGGCGTCCCTGATCTGGCTGGCGATCGTCCTCGTCCCCCTGTGGTGCATGCTGACCTGGAGCGTTCAGAATCGCGACGGATTCCTCGACAACGGGCCGCTCAGCCTGCCCCGGGAGCTGACCCCCGAGAATCTGCAGACGGTCCTGGAAGGCGGCTTCACCAACGCGTTCGTCAACACCGCGATCGTCACGGTCGTCAGCGTCGCACTGACCCTCGTGTGTGCCGTACCTGCCGCGTACGCGGTCGTCCGCTCCACCAGCCGCTTCGTCGCCGGCGCCTTCTCCGTCTTTCTGCTGGGGCTCGCCATCCCCGCCCAAGCAGTCATCATCCCGGTGTACCTGATGATCGTCCGGATGGGCCTGTACGACACCAAGGCCGCGATCATCCTGCCCACGGTCGCCTTCGGGCTGCCGTTCGCCGTCCTCATCCTGGCCGGTTCACTGCGCGACGTGCCCGCCGAGAACTACGAGGCCATGACCCTCGACGGCGCCGGCCCCCTGCGCACGCTCTGGTCCCTCGTCATCCCGATGTCCCGCGGCAGCATCGTCGCCGTCGGCATCTACTCGGCGCTCCAGGCATGGAACGGCTTCCTGTTCCCGCTGATCCTCACTCAGTCCGAGGAGCAGCAGATCCTCACGCTCAATCTGTGGAACTTCCAGACGGAGTACGGCGTGAACATCCCCGGGCTGATGACGGCCGTCCTGCTGTCCGCCGCACCCGTCTTCATCGCGTACGTCCTCGCCCGCCGCTGGATCGTCGCCGGACTGGCAGGCCTGGGCGGCAAGTAGCCCCGCACATCGGTGTGTTCGGTGCGGTCCTGGCGGCTGGGTCGCCACGCTCGGCACTCAACAGGTCGCGCGTCAGCCGTCCCGCCGTCCCGGTCTTCCTCCGGGCCGTGACGGTCGCCTCCCGCGCCCCACCGATCCCGCCAGCATGCGGGACGATCAAGGGCGTTCCACGCACAGGGTCTGGACGAGCAGTCAAATGGCTTTGAGGATCACGACCACCGGCCCATTGGCCAGCCGTCGCTTCGGCCGACGCCTCGTGTCCGGGACGCTACGAGTTCCATGTTGCTTGCCGCGTACGGGTGTTGGGCGTGCGGCACAATTGCGCCCATGCGGGGGCTGGGCGTGTGGGTGGGCGGGTCGACTGCGCTGGCGTGCGCGGTCATGGCGGTGGTGCTGTACCTGTCCGACTTGGAGACCCTGTCTTTGCTGGCCGGCTCAGGCTCCTTCCTCACCGCAGTGCCCTCGCTCGTGCTCGCTGTTCTGCTCGCACGTTCACCCGAACCGACTCCCCCGGCGCAGAGGCAGCAGACCGGCCCTGCGGACAGTGCTGGGCCTGCAGTCTTCGAGCTCAGCACCTTCGCGATCCGGCTCAGCAACCGGGTATCTGCCGCGCTGCAAGGAGTAGCGCTGGGGGCCGGGATCGTTCTCATCATTCTGGTCGGATGGACCCTCAGTGGTGACCTGGAGTTGCGGCTGACCGAGATCGAAGCAGGGCTGCCCGGCTCCGCAATCGGGCTGTCCTCCTTCATGGTCTTCTTTTCCGTTCTCTTCTTTTGCTGCGGAAATGCTTTCATCACCGTGGGGCGGGATGCACTCGTTGTCGACAGCGGCAGCCTTGCCGTCATCGACCAGCGGCGCGTCCGCATGAAGGACGGCTCCTTCTCCTTGACCTGGGAAGAGCTGGAGAGCGTCCGCTTGGCCGCTGACCCCGGCGGCGGAGCACACTTGCTGCTCGTGACCTTCAAGGACTCGGGCGACGGCACGGACTTCGCCAGGAAGCATGAACTCACACAGGCCGACGGCGGTTACGTCGTCTGCCGTCTGCTGTTGGGGACGGCTCTCGAGGAACGCACCGCTCTCCTCCCGCAACTCCGGAGGGCCTTGGCCCACTACGGCAGGTCGAAATTCCAGGGCTGAGTCGCCAGGGACCGAATGTGGCCGGAGCAGGCGGCAGACACCTCTTGGTCGGTGGAGTGGGATGACTCCACCGATCCGCTCTGAGCTGGCAAAACGTTGGAACCATGCTCGCCAGTACTTGCACGATCCTCGCAGTACGGGGAGCGCTGGCTCGATGTCTGCTGCACTGGAGGCATGTACCTCGAAGAGCTCCGCACGCTGCTGGCCCGGCATGTCCGCCCCGACTGGACCACCGCCATCGACGGGGTCTTGATCTCGAGGGTCGACCGGCCGGACCCGCCGGAGCCCTCCATGTCCGGGACACTGCTTGCCGTCATCGCACAGGGCGCCAAACACCTCGCACTGGGCGACCGGGTCTACGAGTACGGGGCCGGGCAGTACCTGGTCGCCTCGGTCGACCTGCCCGTCACCGGGCAGTTCGTCCATGCCTCCCCTCAGCAGCCGGCGCTGGGCTTCGGTCTCGTGCTGGAACCGTCCGCCGTCGCCGAGCTGCTGCTTCAGGCCGGCCCCGGAGACACCCCTCGCGCCGGCACCGGTGCACCGTCGGGGATCGCCGTCAGCGACGCCCCGCCCGCGATGCTCGACGCGGTGGTCCGCCTGCTCCGGCTGCTCGACGAGCCCCGCGACCGCGCCGTACTGGCCCCTCTGATCAAGCGCGAGATCCTGTGGCGCCTGATCACCGGCGAGCAGGGCGCGACGGTACGCCAGCTCGGTCTTGCCGACGGCGGCCTCAGTCACGTCTCCCGGGCCGTGCGGTGGATTCGCGAGCACTACGCCGAGCCCTTCCGGGTCGAGGACGTGGCACGCCTGTCCGGGATGAGCGTGTCCGCCTTCTACCGGAACTTCCAGGCGGTAACCGCTATGAGCCCCATCCAGTTCCAGAAGCAGATCCGGCTCCAGGAGGCGCGGCTGCTGCTCGCGACCCATCCGGGCGACGTGACGGGGGTGGGCCACCGCGTCGGCTACGACAACCCCTCGCAGTTCAGTCGCGAGTACCGCCGCCAGTTCGGCGAACCCCCGAGCCGGGACGCCGCCCGTCTGCGGAACACCGCACGCACTCCGGCGGGCGCCCTGACCTGAGCGCGGCGGGGCGGCCGCGAAGGAGGATCGTGCAAGGGTGAGCGAGGATCGCTCTATCATTTACGCAGGTCAGAGCGGTTCACTGGGATCAGCAGTTCTTCTGCGGAGCAGGAAGATGCCACTTCGTAGACCCCACCACACATCGCGAGGATCACACCATGAAGACCGTTCTGATCACCGGTACGTCGTCCGGATACGGCCGGGCGACCGCTCGCTACTTCCACGAGCAGGGGTGGAACGTCATCGCGACGATGCGCACTCCGCGTCCCGGCGTCCTCCCCGAGTCGGACCGGCTCCGCGTCCTCGAACTCGACGTGACGAGGCCCGAGACCATCGAAGGGGCGCTGGAGGCGGCGGGACCCGTCGACGTCCTCGTCAACAACGCGGGCATCCCCTCGATCGGCGTTTTCGAGGGGACGCCCATGGCTCGGGTGCGGGAGGTTTTCGAGACCAACACGTTCGGCGTGATGGCGACGACCCAAGCGGTCCTGCCCCAGTTCCGTGAGCGCGGCTCCGGCGTGGTCGTCAACGTGACGTCCAGCGTGGTGCTGGGCCACATGCCGCTCACCGCCGTCTACAAGGCGAGCAAGACGGCGATCGAGGGGTTCACCGCATCCCTCGCGCTCGAACTCGCGGCCTTCGGAGTGCAGGCCAAGACCGTCGAGCCGGGTGCCTGCCTGACCACGAACTTCGGCGAGACAGCACTGGACGGCGATTCCTTGGAAGAGGCCGTTCCGGAGCCCTACCTTCCTTGGGCAGAGAAGGTCATGAACGGTTTCATGAACCAGGATCTGTTCACCAAGGAGAGCGACGTCGCCGAGACCGTGTGGCGCGCCGTGCACGACACGACCGGCCAACTGCGATTCCCTGCCGGCCCCGACGCGATCTCGCTCGCCCAGGCGAAGTGATCAACGAGCAAGCAGGATGACGCTGCACTGATGCCACGAGCCGGCCCAGTGCGTATGCGCGACGGAGATCTCGCCGGACACGGCCGCTCGTCCCCAGGGGCCGTGTCCGCTCGGACTTGGGCCTGCGCCTGACAGGCCGTCAATTCGACTGCGACCTACACCTCTTGACGTGCGAGAAGTGCGTTGCTCGCTTCCAACGACACCACGGGAGACCACGGTCACCGACGGGCTCCAACCACGACAACGGCCCCCGGCCAACTTCTCTGGCCGGGAGCTGAGTTGCTCGCTCTCAGCGCGGAGGCGGGCTGCCACGCGGCCCACCCCGACGTGAACGTGACACCGGTAGGCAGGGCATGCCAACTCACCAGCGGGGACCGTGCGGCGCTAGGTGCGCCGACGAACTACCCCTGCCCTGACTGCTGTTGACGACTGCTGTTGACCCGCGGAAGCGGCGAGGGGATACAGGTCGGGCGGCAGGTCCGGCGGTCAATCCTCAACAGTGATGGCCTGGACGGGGCACATCACCGCCGCATGGCTGACGTCGGCGGCCAGATCTGCCGGCGGGACGGGGTCCACCAGCACGACGATGCCGTCCTCGTCGCGCTGGTCGAAGACGTCCGCGGCGGCCAGCGCGCACTGACCGGATCCGACGCACGTTTCCTGGTCGACGGTTACCTTCATGGTGTCCTTCTCAATGGCGGTTACCAGGTCACGGGCAGTTCGGTGACGCCGCCGGTGATGGTGGTACACACCTCGAGCTCGTCCATGTTCCTTGCCAGGCGCAGGCTTGGGAGGCGCTGGGCGAGGGCTGCGAAGACGATGCGCAGCTCGGTACGGGCGAGGCTGGCCCCGATGCAGAAGTGCGGGCCGTGACCGAACCCGAGGTGGCTGCGTTCTTCGCGGTCGGGGGCGAAGGCCTCGGCGTCGGAGTAGACGGACTGGTCGCGGTTGGCAGCGTTGATCGACAGGATGACGGCATCGCCGCGGGGGATGGTGACGTCTGCGATGTCGAGGTCGGTGTGGGCGTAGCGCAGCAGGCCGAGATCGCCCGGCGCCCCCAGACGCATGATCTCCTCGACGGTGGCGTCGACCCGGCCGGCGGGGTCGGCAGTCAGGTCCTCCCAGTGCTCGCGTCGGCTGAGCAGGAACAGCGTGCCCAGTCCGATGCGGTTGGCCGTGGTCTCGTGTCCGGCGAAGAGCAGTCCGACGCAGAGGCTGATCATCTCGTCGTAGTCGAACTCCTCGTCCTCGTCCTGGGCGCGTACGAGGTCCGAGATGACGTCCTCGCAGAGCTCGGCGCGCTTGGTCTCGACCAGCCCCCTCATGTATTCGGTGAACTCGTTCCACGCCTGGTAGGCGTCGTCACCGCAGCTTGCGTAGTTGGCCATGCGGTAGGAGAGCGATCGGAAGTGCTCGCGGTCGCTCTCAGGCACGCCCAGCAACCGGCAGATCACCGCGACCGGCAGCGGCAGGGCCAGTCCGGCGTGCAGGTCGACGACCCCGTCCGGAGCGGAGGCCTGCTCGGTGACCAGCCGGTCGAGGTAGCCGTCCACAAGGGCCTGCATGTACTCGGTGAGCGCCCGCATTCGTTTGGCGGAGAACGCCGGGGTCAGCAGGCGGCGCAGCCGCGTGTGGTCGGCTTCCTCGGTCTCGTAGTCGCCCATCGGACCGTCCTGCACCGCGGCAGTCGAGATGCGCGACGCCAGCTCGGGTTCGGGGTGGGAGCGCCCGAGCCGCTTGTCGCCGAGCAGCGCGCGTACCTCGTCGAATCGCGTGACCAGCCAGGCGGGATCGCCGACGGGGGTGGTGACCGGGGTGACCGGCGCCTCGCGGCGCAATATCTCGTACAGGGGCGCGAGGTCGAGCACGTTCGGCCTCTCGAAGGGCAGGCGCAGGGGGCCGGCAGCAACACTCATGGCTCTCCTATCTCAGGAGGGCCGAAACTACGTTTTTGCGACAGTTACGGTCAATGAATGTGTCGTACGTAACGTGTGCGGCGCCATCCTCGACGCCCGATTCAGGTCTCTGTGGCTGAGCAGGACGACCGCAGAACCCGCCGGGCGCCCCCCGGTGAGCGACCGGCTACGCCAGCAGCAGCGGCTCGAGACATCCCGCCTCGCGGGGCCCGGCCCTCCGCCGGCACCTGAGGTGCCCGGCGAGCCGGCCGCACGTGCGGCTGTGCCCCGCAGGAGTGGCCGACCTCGTCGAAGGCGGCCGGTCGGCGGTGCCGTGTTCGACTCGTAGCTGTCGCTCGACTACTCGGGGTTTCACGTCGAGCACCGTGAGTTGCTCCACGACCGCGTGCGGGGGTCGGTGTCGGTGACCAGTCCGTTGACCGGTCTGGGGTCGGGTTGCGCCGGGCTCTCTGGTGTAGCCGTCCACCCGGAGCAGGTTGTGGACGGCTTGGCGCCCGTCCACGACGCACCGCCTGCGAGGGCCTTGAGGGGCTGGGTGGTGGTCTGCCGTGGGGAGTCGACCCAACAGGAGACACCGCACAAGCGGTCGGAGGGGCGCTCGTCCCAGGCAGGAAGCCTGGGACGAGCGCCCCTACTGGGTCACCAGGTCGACGACCAAGTCACCGTCCTTCAGGGTTTTGTGACCTTGAAGTCGGCCGAGGAACCCGTCCCGTTGATGGACAGTTTGCCGGTGCGGCTCTTCCGGCCACCCTCGTCGGACAAGTAGTTCCAGGTCACCCACGGCTGACCGTCGCGAGCACGGTAGACGTCCATCGCACCGGGACCTCGCCTGTTTCCGGGCAGGCCGGCCTTGCGCATCGAGGCGGGAAGATGCTTGCCGGGTCCGGAGTATGCGAACCAGGCCTTGCTCGGGCCGGGCATCGGCTTACACGCTCCGTCGTCGATCTTCTTGCCGCAGTTGGCGATTCCGGTCGAGTAGTAGTTCGTCGGCCAGCTGTTGCCCGAGTAGAACAGGTACCAGGAACCGCGATGCTCGATCGCACTCGGGTTCTCGATCACCACGACTCCCGCGTTGTCCTTGTAGCTCGCCCATGAGAGCTTGTCGCTCCGCAGCATGACCTTGGAGCGGGAGGCCCGGTCGACCGTACCGTCGCCACGGAACTTCAACCGCATCACCGACAGGGCCGATTGCTTGCCCTTGGCCGCCTCACCGTCGCGGTAGGTCATCCAGACCGCCCCGCTCGAACTCTTGGTGACATCCGCGTCGATGGCCCAGCGATGGGTCGGGCAGACGAGCGGCTTCGACTCCGCTTTGAAACCGGAGGCCGGCTTCGTGGACGAGGCCACGCCGACGCAGTGCTTCTCGGGCTTGGCGCCCTTCTTCACCCCGGTGTAGAAGAGGTAGTAGCGGCCCTTGTGGTAGAGGGCGCCCGGTGTCCAGATGTGACCCCTCACGGCCCAGGCGCCGCCGCCCTTGGGCATCGCATCGCCCTGGATCTTCGGCGAGGTCCCGACGTTGTTCCCCGAACCGCTGAGCGCGTACGGCACGTTCTTGCCGTGCTGGCTCGCCCCATAGGTGATGTACTTGTCGGAACCGTCTTCAAGGGGCATGGTGTCCGCGCCGGGGAAGCGGAAGTCCTTCGATTCCCCTGAGGCGTCAGCAACTGAGGCCTTCTGTTCGACCGTTCCGGGCGGGTCGGCATCCGCTGAGGCGTCAGCAACTGACGTCTTCTTCCCGGCGGTCTGGCCGGGCTCGGCATCCGCTGAGCTGTCAGCAACCGCCGTCTTCTTCGCGGCGGCCGTTCCGGGCTCCTCGTCCAGGGCTGCCCCTGCGATACTCACCCCCGTCACGGCGGCGGCCATCACGACACCGATCACAACTGCGCCTCGTACGCGGCGCCTTACGCCGTCACGTCGAGTCAAATATGGACGCACGTTTCTGTCCCCCGCTTCTCAGAACCGACTGGCCGTCGGAGAATCATGGTGAGGCGGCACCAGAGACGGCAACGCCCAGGCGCATGGTTCTACGCCGGGGCGTGACTCAGGTCACATACATCCGCCCACACTCGTGTCGGGCCCCATGACGGCGATGCGCCCCGGCGAAAAGCCGGAGGGGCAAGAGAAGTCGGATGCCGCCGCGCAGGTCTTCGGCGGGGGCGTCGATGCCGACGGTGCCTTCCGGCTCGTCAGGGCTTGCGGCCGATGAAGGCGAGCAAGCGCGTCTGGACATCGGCGCTCTCCGGCACCTCGACCCGAGCTCCGTACTGCCCGCTCGCACGGAGCACTTCGTCGAGCGGCAGCATCCCGTCGAGCAACTGGGCGCACTTGGCGGGATCGAGGTGTTCTTCCTGGCCGGTGGCCCGCGCCAGATCCCAGGTGTGCATGAAGACGTCGGCCGTGTAGAACCGGTCGACGGCCTGGTCCAGTGGGATCTCCCCGATGTGCGGGTTCGACAGTAGCTTGTGCGCGGTGGCCGGATCGTCGAGGAGGGCCTGCACTCCGTCGCGGTGCACCTCCCAGGCGGCCACCGGGTCGTCGTCCACCGAGGGTCCCTTCGGCAGTTCGACTCCGGCGCCGGCTTTCAGGAAGCCGGGGAACCACTCGACGAGGTGACGGACGACGTCCCGGGCGGCCCACCCCTCACACGGCGCCGGGTTGTCCCAAGACCCTGGATCCGTGCCGCGTACCCGTTCGGTGAATACGCGTGCCACGGTGCGGTGCTCATCGGCTGCTGTCCTCGCCATGATCAAGATCCCCTCTCAAGTGTGTCGGCCGGCGCTGTCGCTCTGTTGACGGTCGAGCAGCTCGTCAAGCCGCTCATGGCCTTCGCGGACGCCGTGATCCATGCCGCTCCTGAGCATCGAATCGCGAACTTCGATGGAGCCCATGAGCGACTTGCCCGTGACCCGGGTGCGGCCGCCGAGGTCTTCGAAGACGGTCGTCTCCAGGCTGACGCCGTCCGGATAGCCCTCGTAGGTGAAGGTCTGCACGATGCGCCGGCCGGGGCGCACCTCGTGGAAAACACCGTGGAAGCCGTACTCGCTTCCGTCGCTCTCGCGATGCACGTAGCGATAGGAGCCACCGCTGCGGGCGTCGTACCGGTCGATCCGCATCGTGAGCCGACGCGGGCCGAGCCACTGGACGACCAGATCGGGCTCTGTGTACGCCCGGAACACGTGCTCCGGCGGTGCGTCGAACTCCCGGATGATCAGGATGACGGGCAGATCCGGGTCCGCCACGATCTGCGTCTCGTTGCGGTGGCCTGCGTCGCTCGTGCTCACGATGCTGCCTCTGTTGTCGGGGCACCCGTCGCCGGTTGCCCGCCCATCTGTTCGAGGAGGACGTCAAGACGGCGGAAGCGGTCCTCCGCCTCGCGCCGATAACGCTCGATCCACTTCGTCATGAGGTCGAAGACCTCTGCCTCGAGGTGGCAGGGCCGGCGCTGGGCGTCTCTGCTGCGACTGACCAGCCCGGCCTCCTCCAGAGCCTTGATGTGCTTGGACACGGCCTGCACCGTGACGTCGTACGGTGCAGCCAGTTCGTTGACCGTGGCGTCCCCGGCGGCGAGCCGGGCCACGATGTCGCGCCGAGTGGGGTCGGCCAGTGCGGAGAACACCAGCGACAGCCGGTCGTCGGCCACCTCGCACCTCGCATATTCAACCGATTGGTTTAGTACCCTACGGTCGAGGCCACGGACTCGTCAACCGATCGGTTGAACAACGACGTCAGTCCGTGCGGCGGCGGATGATCCCCTTGATCACCTGACGGTGATGCCTCCACCTGCTGCATCGGGATTGCTCAACGGCGGTAGCGGGCTGCAGCGGGTCGGCAGTGACTGCGTTCAGTGAGCTCCTTCAGTTCGGCCACTGATCGTGTGGCTGAGCACGTCGGTTGGCCCCTCTGGGTGTCAGAGTTGGCGAGTCGTGTGCCTCAGCAAGAAGGAGTGTCTCTGGTGAGCTCGATGGTGCAACCGGACGGAGCCGCAGGCGAGTGGCCGGAGGAAGTCGCTGCTGTGCGCCGCGAGCTCGCCGAGCACGGACCTCCGCGGAGTCCCGACGGCGCTCCGGACTTCGCCACCGTCACGCTGCCGGAGCGCGACTGCGATCAGGTGCGTGACCTCCTGGTGGACGAGGGAGTCGGCACGGTCGTCGAGATCGGACTCGCCTATGCCGGCTCGGCGCTGGCGATCGGCGAGGCGCTGCTGCGCGCCGGTTCAGCGACCCCACGGCACGTGGTGATCGACCCGTTCCAGTACACGGCGTACGACGGTGTGGGCTGGGAGCTGCTGTGCAGCGCCGGCCTGGACGACGTCGCCGAGTTGGTGACCGAACCATCGCAGCAGTTCCTCGGCCGGTTGGCCGGTGTGGGCTTTGCCGCTGACGCGGCGTTCGTCGACGGCAGCCACCACTTCCACAACGTGTTCGTCGACCTCCACTTCCTGGGCGAGATCGTCCGGCCTGGCGGCATCGTGCTGCTCGACGACGTCTGGTGGCCCTCGGTCGGCGCTGCCGCGGCGTATTTCGAGACCAATCTTGGGTGGCATCCGCTACCGGACGCTCTGGCCGACGGGACTACTGACCCTGACAGTGGCCGGCCGCGGACCCGGGCCTACCGGCTGCCCGCTCCGCCTCCGACGCCGGACTTCAAGGAGTTCCGGCCGTTCTGCTGAGCCGGATGGTGGATTCGGCTCACTGGCCGACTCAAGCGCTCAGCCACGCGTCGGTGTCCGCAACGCACGAGGCTCCGGTGCCGGTGAGGGACGTGTTCGACGCCTCAACTCACCGGCACCGGAGCCTCGTTGGCCACCCGTCCCGCCGTGCTCGACCTGCCTCACACGCTCGCCGAAGCCAGCCGGCCGGGCCGGCAGCCGGGGTGGGTCTCCCCCGGCCCTGCCCGGCGTCTCAACCGGCGCCGGTGCGCGTCGTGTTCACCTGCGAAGTGCTTACAGCCGGATCGACTTCTTGTTCATGAACTCCTCGATGCCGAGCGCGCCGAGCTCACGTCCCATGCCGGAGCGCTTGATGCCGCCGAACGGCAGGTCAGCCACGGAACCACCGGACTTGTTGATGTAGACCATGCCCGCCTCGATCCGGTCGGCGACCCTGCGCGTCCGCTCGGGGTCGGTTCCGAAGACGGCGGCGCCGAGGCCGAACGGCGAGTCGTTGGCGATGTCGATCGCCTCCTCCTCGGTCTCGGCTCGGAACACCAGCACGACCGGGCCGAAGATCTCCTCGTAGTAGGCGTCCATCTCCGGTGTCACGTCGGTCAGGACGGTGGCCTCAAGGTAGGCGCCGGGGCCGAACCGGTTGCCACCGGTCCGCAGCGTCGCACCCTGGTCGACGGCGGTCCGTACCTGGGTGGCCACTTCGTCGGCGGCCGCGACGGAGGCGAGCGGGGGCAGCTTGGTCGCCGGATCTGTCGGGTCGCCGGGCTGGAAGTGGTCCGCGACGCGCTTGGTGATTCCGTCGACGAAGTCCTCGTAGATGTCGGCCATCACGATCATCCGCTTCGGCGCGTTGCAAGACTGGCCGCAGTTGCGCATCCGGGCCGTCGCCGTGGCCTTCACGGTCTCGTCCATGTCGTCGGTGTCCAGCACGATCAGCGGGTCGGACCCGCCCAGTTCGAGGACGGCACGCTTGAGGTTCCGCCCTGCCTCCGCCGCGACGGAGATTCCCGCCTGCTCGCTGCCGGTCAGCGACACCCCCTTGATGCGCGGGTCCGCAAGCACCCACGGGACCTGCCTGCTGGATGCGAAGACGTTCACGTACGCGTCCTCGGGCACTCCGGCGTCGTGCAGGATCCGTTCGATCGCGATGGCCGACCTGGGGCAGATGGAGGCGTGCTTGAGCAGGATCGTGTTGCCGAGCACGAGGTTCGGTGCCACGAACCTGGCGACCTGGTAGCAGGGGAAGTTCCACGGCATGACGCCGAGGAGCGCGCCGATCGGCTGCTTGGCGATGGCTGCCTCGCCGGTCTTGAGTGTCAGCGGTTCGTCCGCCAGCAACGCGGGACCGTTGGAGCCGTAGTACTCGAAGATGTCGCGGACGATGCCGATCTCTCCGCGCCCCTCGTTGATCCGCTTGCCCATCTCGAGGGCCATGATCCCGGCGAGCTCGTCGGCACGTTCCGCGAACAACTCGGCCGCCCGCAAGGCGATGCCCGCGCGTTCGGCGACCGATCGGCGCCGCCATGAGGTGTATCCGTGGTCGACGCGGTCGATCGCTGCGAGGACCTCCTCGTCGCTCGCGTTCGGGATCTCCTCGATCAGTTCTCCGGTGGCCGGGTCGGTCACTGAGTACATGGTGCGAACCTCCGATTGTGCAGGCGGAGCGAGGGGTGAACACCTCACCGTCGCCGGGAACCGGAGTGATCGTCAAAGGAAAGTCTTCTATACGCAGATAGTGATCCGCTATGAGTGCAGGGTGGCGCATGAGCAGGACGTTGAGAACACTCCGGGGACACGGACGGCGCGGGCCCTTCGAGCCGCTGACCGATGACTTCGAGGCCGAGCTCGTCGATCCGGCGGAACGCGGTCGTTCTCGGGCTCAGGCGGTGGCCGGGGTCGTTCGTGGGAGAACGGGCTGCCTGAGGACGGTGCGCAGACGCTCAGGGGCGACTTTGCGGAAGTCACTGAGGTAGATCTCGTGATGCTTGCCGTCCATGCGAAGGCCGTGGTCAGGGATGAACTCGTTGTGCATCCGCTCGAGGACCGCGGCTTCGTCGTCGAACGACCCGATGTGCAGCGTCTGCACGCATTGCCCCTCCGACAGTGGCTGGAGGCGGACATCGCCGAGACGTACGGGAGGGGCTTTGGCTCCGGCCTGCTCGACGGCTGTTTCGAACATGCCTTGGTCAATCCAGTCAGGGACCATGAGCATCATCGTCCAGTCCCACCGGGACTTGTCACGGGAGGCCGTGAAAGAGTCCATGTCCTCGGCCCACCACAGCCCTTCCAACGGCGGGACGACATAGTCGCGTCCGAGATCTCGCTTGCTGGCGGACTTCAACTTGTACGCCACCGGGTACAGCGCTCCGAGGGCCTCGCCAAAGGCCGGTGAGGTGTTCGGATCACCGTGTCCCTCAACCATCAGGTACTGCATGGCGGGCAGGTGTACGACCCGGAACTCGCCTCGCTTCGCCCGGTAGCCGTCGAGGGTCTTCTTGAAGTCGATCTTGTCAGTCACCGAGGGGGCCCCTTCTTCGACTTCCTCGACGTGCTCACTGGCCGAACGGGATCCTGATCAGGGAAGTGGCACCGGTCCCCACGGTGCTGGAGCCGGCACCGATGGCGTCCCACACCTCGACCTTGATCCTGCCGCCCACCAGGTCACCGAGAGCTCCCGTGGTGCCTGGTTTCAGGCCACGAGTCTGGGTGTAGTGCTCGAAGCCGGGAGCGTCGTCGCTCTCGTAGTAGCGGTACGTCTCCACCCTGTCCCAACTGTCGTTGCCGGTCAGGTCGTAGGAGACACGCAGTTGCTGCCCGTTGCCGATCGACGTGCCGGCGTCGACGGACAGGTCGAACCGCGTGGCCCCGCCGCTGTACTCGGCGGTGACGCCGGAAAGGTCGAACGTCACCGGGTTGTGGGGTTTCCCGTCATGGTTGCCGGACGTCTTGGCCAGGGTGGCGGTGCCGGATCGGGGCTCCGCCGCGCCCAGTGTCCGGTCGGAGCGCAGATGCAGGGCGGTGAATCCGTCCTGGCTGTCGGGGAGTCCGGCCGAACCGTCAGTGGGCTTGCCCGAGGGCGTGGGAGTGGCCGTGACGGTGGGCCCGTCCTCGATGACGGTCTCCGGAGGCTGACTCACCACCTGAAGAGGAGGCGTGCCAGGGGCGTCGTCGTCCGAGAACGAGGTCAGCGGGATCAGGTAGACGATGAGCCCGACTGCGGCGACGAGGGATCCCGCGAGCACACCCGCCGGCAGGGAAAGGCTCTTGACCCTCCCCCACGAGGTGAGGGCCTTCCCCTGCGGGATGGCTCCGTCCGCTTCCTGCCCGCTGCTCGCCCCTGCCTCCGCGAGCCGTGCGGCCACGTATGCAGAACCGCCCCACAGCAACACCCCCGCAGGGAGCATCGTGCTCAACCGCAGGTCGAGGTCGGTCAGTTCGTCCAGAGCATTGCGGCAGCGGCCGCATTCCAGGAGGTGCCGGTCGAGGTCGGGGTTGCCGCGTCGGCCGGTGCCGCGTACCGCGGCTGCGAGGAGGGCCCCGTAGGAGCGGCACTCCCCGGACCCGAAGCCGTACTCGTAGTGCGCCGCGAGACAGGACTCACGCAGCCCCTCCCGGGCGCGGGCAGCGAGCGGTCCTACGCCGCCCGGAGTGACACCGAGCACTGAGCCGAGTCTTTCGGCGGACTCCTCCTCGACGGCGGTGTGCCACAGAACGGTCTGCCAACGCTCGGGCAGCGAACGGAAGGCCCGGAAGAGGACGCTGTCTTCTTCCAACCGCAACTGGCGGTCCTCATCCCCCTCGTCGCTCCTGATCGCGTGGTCGTACCACTGCAGGAAGTCGGGCGACAGTTCGCCACGGCGGTTCGTGACAGCCCACTCGGTCGCTGTGCGGCGGACGGTGACAAGCAGGTGAGGCCGCCAAGCGAAGCCGGGGCCACCGCCGGAGTGCACGGCGCGCACGGTGCGGGTGAAGGCCTCTGTTGTCAGGGCCTCGGCGGACTGCGTATCGCGGCAGCAGGCGAGAGCGTAGGAGAAGACAGCAGAGTGGTGTCGCCGGAACAGCTCGTCGATCGCGGTGGGGGCACTGGGCTCCTCCGTCGACTCGGTGAGATGAGCACCGGTGTACAGGGACACTTCACGCTTCTCCGGCATACGCCACCCACGCCTTCCGCTTGCCATGTGAGCGAGAGGCCCATTCTGATCGATGTTCCACTCTCTCGGGAAGGGCGAAAACCGTGCGGGACCTGGGGCGATGCACAGTTGGAACCGTTCTCCGGAGCGTTCTTCCGTGGAGCTTCCGTCACGCAACGCCGTACTTACGGGGCGGGTTTCCTTGCCCGGGGACCCGAGCGAGCCGTCGAAGGTCACGCTCGTGGCTTGCCGGAGATGTCATCGCCGACGGCGAGTTGGTGGCGCAGCGACTGACGCGCCTGCCCGTCAGTTGGCGGATCGTGAGCAGCAACATGAAGCTCCCGGTGGGCAGGAGTCTTGATCGACACCCTGTCCACCAGGAGCTTCTTCATTCCAGTCGGCAGAAACGGCTCACTGGTACTTGGGGAGCGTCCAGCTGCTCACAGTGAGTGGGCCGCCGCAGATGAATGCGGACCTGCCACCAGGCACCTTGAGAGTGAAAATGCTGTTCTTGCTTGCGGTGACGGATATGGACGTCGCACCAGTATCGGATTCACCCTGGCACTTCGACGAGTCGTAGGTGAAATTCGTGGACGCCGTGTAGTTCGGCTTGAGCGTGGTGACGTCGGCACCCACGCCCTTGTCCCGCTGCCCGTCGTTGAGCGGCGCTGTGATGTCGCCCGTCTCACCGTTGACAGCGTCGACGGTGGGAATCGGCGCGATATTGCACGGAGCCGAGCCCTCGTTCTTCACGAACAGCATGTAGCTGACGCCGTCCGATTCCTCTTCGCCGATCTTCATCGACGCGTTGTCCTCGGAACAGGCTTCTGTTGCCGTGTTTCCGGTGCCGTCCCCGTCGTTGTCGCCGGTGTCGGGGCCCGACGTGGTCTTTTCCTTCGCCGAGCCTCCTCCCGTGCCCGCGCTGCCTGAAGCACCGTCCGCCCCCTTGCCGGAATCACCGGAGCCCTGGGACGAACCGGCAGAGGACGAGTCCCCCTGGGACTTGGACGCGCCGGATTCGACGCCATTGCACGCGGTCACTGCAAAGAGCGCCAAGGGCACAAGGGCAGCAGCAATGTAGTTGGTTCTGAGACGCACGAGGATTCCCCCTCCGAATACTGCATGAACGATTTCCGCGGATGCGCACCGAAGCATGACGGCTGGTGCGCAATGGGCCGTCGGCCGTTCGGCCCTCCGCGGCACACATGACAACACGAGGTGGCAGGTCTCTTTAGTTCCCCGTCAGTAATGTGATGGAGGCAACAAACGACTGTTTCTGATCAGACCTTGAAGGATTGACGTGGCCGAAATCCGGTCAAGTGGGTTTTCCCGCAGGGAATTACTTGCCGCATGAGGCAATTCCACTGCTTGTCGTTTTCCCATCCGGGCAAAGTTCTCCGTAGCTGCCGATGCTCAAAATGATCAAGGCATACAGGTTTGCTGCGCTACGGAGCGATCGGTGCTCAGGGACGCGGATGTCGCCCATGCACGCCGGGGCGGGGGTCCTGCTCATCGGCGAAGCCGTCGTCCTCGTCGTGACGTTGGCAGGCGGACGGACCTTCCGGGATGAACAGCCCGACGAAGAGGCCCCGTTCATGCCCCGGCCGCTGCAACCGGATCATCTGCCGGCCCCCACTCGGCGCAGATGCTCCATCAGCCCGATTCCGTGGACACTTCCGCCGCTGACTGGGCGAGGCGGGGTCTGGCAAGGGGCCGGGAGGACTCCCCTGCCGAGGCGGACGTGAGCAACTGCGGGGGCTCCGGGGTCAGTCCCGGTCTGCGGTGCTGAGACTGCGAGTGATCTCGTCCGAGGTGAGGCGACGGGGCGCGACGTAGTACAGGGCGGAGCCGGCCGGCAGTTCGGTGTGCCAGTCGGGGTTGACGAGGAGCCGCCCGTGGGTGCGGACGGCGAGGATGCTCGCGCCGTGTTGGCGGCCGAGCGAGATCTGGCAGTCGCCGACCAGGAGCGGACCGAGTGACTGCGGCAGCGGCGCGAGATATGTGCTCGCGCCGCCATGTGTCATCAGCTCGGCATAGACCTCGCTGATCCCCGGTGACTCGAGCTCCTCGGTGATCATGTGCGGGGTGTGCCATTGCACGCAATGGATCAGCTGGTTGACATGGCCGAACAGCGGCGACCGGGCCATGTCCCGAAGTGTGACCACCAGATTGGCATCGGCAAGGATGTGGTCGGCGGTCACCGCGACAGCGAGGGCTTCGTTGTCGTCGCGCACGTCGATGAGCACGCTGTGCGCCCGGTCCACCCCGGCCCGTTGGAGCACCGCCGGGTCGGTCAGGTCACCGCGCACGAAGTCGACGTCGTGCTGGGGCATCGGGTGCGTGGCCACGTCGTCCCACACGCAGAGAACCACCCGCCGCCCTTCGGCGAGCACTTCGCCGACGATGCCTTCGGTGCGTCCCGCCGTGTAGCCCAGCAGCACGACATGGTCTGAGGCGTCCACGACGATCGCGCCCTGCATCCGGGTTCCTTTCGCGTGCTCGAGCACGGTTGCCAGTTTGGTGAACAGTGTCGTCAACGCGACGATGCCGCCGACGATGACGTAGGCGCCGACGACATGGCCGCCGGCCGACTCCGGGTAGAGGTCTCCGTAACCGACCGTGGCGGCCGTGACCACGAACCACCACCAGTAGTTGGCCGGCTCGACGATGGAGCTGTCCGTGCCTTCGGTGAGCAGCAGCAGCGGCCAGGCAGTCACGAAGACCACTGCGGTCACCGCGATCGGCGTCGCCCAGCTGCGCAAGACTCTGAGGCGGACGATCAGCTGGGAGAAGAAGATCGGCACGCTACCCCGTCCATGCTTGTCAGGTCGTCGGTCGCGGCCAGATTAGCCGCCCGAAGTGCCTGGGCTCATCGCCGACGGAGCGGCACTGCGTCATCTTCCGCCCGAAGGCGGGGGCTGCGGAAGATCGAGGCTGTCGCCTCGGTAGAGGCACTGGCGGACATGACGATCTCCAACCCCCTGTTGTCCTCGGCCGGTTCGTACATCTGGTTGGTCACGTACGCCACGACCATCCGGGCCTAGGGGGTGTCCGCAAAGTAGCGTCGTCCGCCTGCCCCAGGCGGGACTTCGCGGACACCCCCTAGGACTCGATCATGACCGGCGAGCCGCCGAGCGCCTGAAGGTGCCGGTTTCGGGCCGGGTGGCTCAGCGCAGTGAGTGACGCAGGTAGCGCGCCTCCGGTGGCCCGAATGTCAGCCCGTTCTCGTCGAGGTCGTTGGCAATGTTCAGTTGGCTGTGGGGGAAGCGGAAGCTGACGGCGACCGCTCCCTGGGCCATGTCGCTCCCGGTCCACTCGAGGAGCTCTACGTCCTGAAGGATCTGGCTCTGGAGGGCGTGCAGTTCAGCGCGCAGGTCGTGGCGCCACTGGAGATCGAAGTCGGCCCACCTGACCGGCTGACAAGGGTCCACCGTGTTCCAGGTGATCGAGAGGTCGTCGAACTTCTGGTGGTTGATCTCGACCTGTTCTCCGGAGAAGTCGAGGAGGACGGGGCAGTCGGAGAACCACTCGTTGTCCTGAACGTCCCAGACCAGCCAGACACGGGTCAACGGACGGCCGATGAGCGCACGCAGTTGCTCGCCGTGGCGTGCCACGACCGTTGAGCGACCGTTCAGCCATTGAGGCCGGTAGCTCTCGATCCCGAAGTTGAACACGCCAGGATCCTCTCAGAACCAGACATCACGCGCCTTGCCGAGGCTCTGGGGCCGATGCGGGATCGGGTGCGGCCGGCGGTGCGGATGACGGTCACGGTGCCGAGGCCGCCAACTCTCCGGCGCGGCAACGACGTTCGGACGAGTCGCACTCCTCCGCAACACGTGCGCGTCAATCCTCCGCGGCAGCTGACCGAACCCGGGTAAGGTCCTTGCCTGCGATCCTTTGGGTGAAGGTCTTGCCATCACCGGAGAGGGTGAAGTCGCCAAGCTTCGGTGGGCAGTTGGCGGTCGGCTTCCCCTTGATGCGTTTGGCTGGTCGCGTAGCCACGATGCTGAAGTCCTGCCCGTCGTTGCTCCCGGACACCTCGGCGCGGGCCACACAGCTCCCCGGGCCGGTGAAGGTCACGGTCGGCTTGCCCGGCTCGGGTTCTGCGATGGTGACCCGCCGGCTGCCGTCTTCGAGCTCCCAGCCGCCCAGCCAGTCCCTGTCCACGCTGAAAACAGGTGCAGGGTGACTCGGCAGTTCCCGCTCCTCCTTGTTGGGCTCGGCCTTGGTGAAGGTGCGCGTGGACTCCTGGAAACTCAGTTCGGTGCCCGCCTTGTTCAGCTTCAGGAACTCGAAGCCGCTGTACGCGGGGCACCTCTTGGACCGATCGCCCTTCACGCGGAAGACCTCGATGAACTGGCCGACGTTCTGGGACGTGGGGATGAGACCGACCCGGGTCACACAGCGTTCGCGGTTCTGGGAGAAGAACGTCGCCACGCCTCCGTTCCCGCGCTCCTGGACGACCACCCGCTGCGAGCCGTCCCCGGCCTTCCAGCTTCCGAAGAACTCCTCCGACAGCTTCGTCGGCGGCCGGGGCTTCTCCTCCGGACGGGCGTACCCGTCCCTCCTCGACCAGCGCAGGGTCACGAGCAACTCCTCGGTGGAGCGCACGAAGGAGACGCGCTCGCCCGTCTTCGCGATCCGCACCTTCTCCCAACCGTCGGTCTTGTCATGGCGGTTGATCTCCCATTCGGTGAACTCCCCCGTCCCGACCGCGGCGATCGACTTCTCGGGTGGCTCACCGTCGTAGCAGAACAGTCCGAAGTCGGCGGTCGCAGCAACCGTGCCGCCGGCGGCCGACAACCTGACGCCCTGGCAGGGATCCGACTTCGTCCTGTAGATCAGATTCGTCTTGGACCACTTCTTGGTCCTGGGGTCGTAGTGCCGCTCGCCGAGGCCCCTCCTCTTCACGAAGCGGACCTCCACCTTGCGGTCGTCAGGCAGCGCGATCACCGCCTTGTACTCGCCTTCGGCCCGGGTGCCGTCGTCCACGGGCGCGGCATCCGGGCCGGAGCTGGACCGGTCGTGCGCGGGCGCGTAATCCCCCTCGGAGGAGGGTCCGCCGAACGTTGTGGCGAACACGGCACCTGCCACGATCACGACGACCCCGCTCACGGTGAGCGCCTGGACAGTGCGGCTACGCATTCATCCCCCAGCTCGTTCTCCAACGACTCGGTGCGGGCTGTGCGTTGCCCGCCCGGAGTCCCATGAGGGACGTAGGAGGCGCGTGTGGCGGTTGCACCACTCCCGCAGGCGCGTGAAGGACCGGCCAGCTCGGCGCGCTGAAGTGTGGTCGCTGCTGGCGCGGGCCGAGACGACCCTGCGACTCGAGCTGTTCCCAGTACCGGTGACGCCCGCGAGGAGGCCCTGCGGTTGGAGCAGGCCGAACGACTCGCCGCCGCCTGGCCCTCGGGGGTGACGCTCACCCCGGCCAGAGAGGCACAGATCCTTTGGATCTACGGACACGCCGCAGGCCGCGGTGTGAGGGATCCACTGCTGTTCCGATGCACCACGCCCGAGGCCGCGGCCGCGGCGCTGCCGCGCTGGGCGAGGCGGCAACTGCCGAGGGCGGGCTGCCGCGGACTACGAAGGCGACCGGCCGCTGGACGTAAGCCTGGGAACACCTTCGCGCTCTACAACTCCCTGCGCATGCAGGAGCGCGGCCACTCATCCAGCCCGTGTGCCGCCTCCTCCTCCCGGATCTTGCGGAGACCCGGCGTCCATTCGTCCTCGGCAAGGTGGCGGAAACCGATGCGCCCGTAGTAGGGACCGTTCCATGCGACGTGGGTGTAGGACGTCAGCGTCATCGCCGTGACACCCTGCTCGCGGCCCCAGGAAGCAGCATGCTCGATCAGGGCCTTGCCGATCCCCTTGCGCCCATGGCTGGGATGGACCGATACCTGTTCCACGTGCGCATTGCCGTCCACGAGATCAGCGATCAGGTACGCGACCGGGTGATCGGCGTCATCCACCCAGACCCAAGCTCTGCCGTCGTCCGCGAAGCTCTTGAGCAACTCGATGCCGGGCGGCTCGTCCTCAGCGACCGTGTGCATTCCGAGCTCGGCGAACGGCTTCCCCGCCGCTCGCTCGATGTCCTGCAACACCGGAAGATCGCCGACGTGGGCCTGTCGGATCACAACTCCCCCTCAGGGGTGGCCAGTTGGGTACATCGCAGCTCTGTCAGGCCGCCCCCACAGGCTATCCGCAGACCGGACACGACACCGCCGCACCACAGCCCCTGACGGGTGAACTGGAACTCGTATCCAACCGAATACGGTGACCCCTGGAACATGAATCCCGGCGACGACGACCGCCAGCGGTGTTGCTCCCGGACGGTGGTTGCACCGGCTGCCCTGGCCACGAAGATCGGTGACATCGGACGAGACTGTTGCAGGGCGGTGGCTCGGGCGCAGCGATCCACCCGGCCTGGTGCCGGATCGGCTGATCAGTAGTCTGGTTGTCCAGATCAGCGCGGCAGGCGGGGTCAGGCCGAGCGGCGCCGCAGTTCTTACGAGGTTGGATGCCCGAACGAATGAGACCGATGCAGCAGCGCGCAGTGGAGACGCGAGAGGCGCTGATGGAGGCGGCAGCTGAGGTCTTCGATCGGGACGGGTACAGGGCGGCCCGCATTTCGGAGATCCTTGAGCGGGCCGGTCTCACGCAGGGCGCCTTGTATTTCCACTTCACCAGCAAGATGGATCTGGCGCAGACGGTGATGCGCGAGCAAGGCGACTCGGTCGTCATGCCAGTGGGGCGGGACGGGCTGCAGCGGTTGATCGACCTGTGTCTGCTGCTCGCGCGGGAGTTGCAGACGAACAAGCTGCTGCGTGCGGGGGTGCGTCTCGCGGTGGAGCAGGAGGAGATCGGGTTCGTCGACGTGGCGCCCTACCAGACGTGGGTGGATGTCTTCCGTGAGCAGCTGGAGAGAGCGGCCGAACGCGGGGAGTTGCGGGAGGGCGCTGATCCGGAGCACCTGGCGACGCTGCTGGTGGGCTGTTACACCGGCGTGCAGCACTTCAGTCAGCTCAGGAGCCAGCGGTCGGATCTGCCGGAGAGGATCGCGGACCTGTGGCGCGCCCTGCTGCTGGGTATCGCGCCTCCGCGGGTCGCAGCCCAGATGGTCATCGACCCCGAGGAGCCACTGAAGGCGACGGAGCACGGCTGGGGCTGACGCTCCGCCGAGAACAGTCCAAGCCTCCTGAGCCCGGGGAAACAGACTCCTTGGTATGTCTGTCGTAGACCTTTGGCAGGTGCCAACGGTCTCGATGGTTCGCAGCCGGCGGATCCGCAACGTACGGAGGGGGGTGATGAGACGAGAACGGGCGGAGCTCACTCCCCACCCCCTCAGGGTGGTTGACCGCCGTGAGGGCCAACCACCCTGTGTGCGGGCTACGCCTGGAGCCACCAGGGGCTCGAGTACGCCACGCCCCAGTCGTTGCACGGGTGGTCCGAGGGGCCCGGGGAGGGGTTGGCCTGGCTCGGGTCGGAGATGCGCAGGACGATCCAGTTGCCGTCGGCGGCGTTCAGGGGGACGGTGAACGTCGTCAGCTTGTTGGACTGGGTCTCGATGACGTCCGCGACAGCCGGCGCGTCCGAACCCGGGCGCAACACCTGGACGTTGAGGGGCTTGCCCTCCCACTCGGGGCCGCGGTCGAGGTCGACGGTGAACTGGACGTCGCCGGAGGACAGTCCGAGGGTGCCGCCCATCTGGACGCCGTTGGCCACCGCGTCAAGTCGCAGGCCTGAGACGCGCGTTGCGAAGAACCGGCGAGCTCTCATCGCCTCGAAGACGCCTGCGCGGGTGTTCTCGGTGACCCACAGTCCGCTGCGGCCCTTGCCTTCCGGGAAGCCCCAGTTGGTGCCGTGCTCGTCGGTGACGCCCGTCAGGCCGGTGCGCCAGCCGGCGTTGAGGCAGGCGACAAGGGGCGAGCGGCCGGTGTCGGACCAGCCGTCGAAGAGATAGTCGTCGCCCCGGTTGAACATCTCCAGGCCGACCATCTTCTCCAACACCCCTGCGGAGAAGCTGAAGTTGTCGAACATCTGGGCCTCGCGCCCCGGGTGGTTGAAGCTGGCGACGGCCTCGCGGCTCTGCAGCCAGCTGTAGAGCGAGTCCGGACTGCCTGCGCCGCCGAGATCGACCCAGTCGTCGGTGAACCAGACGTTGGCGTGACCCTGAAGCGGGTGGGACCACTCGAAGCCGCGGATGGCGGTGTAGGCCCCCGGGTCGTTGGCGGCGTCGGCGAGCTGGCCCGTCCGGTCCCATTCCTCGGAGCTGATTCCCTCGATCGACAGCAGCGTGGCGTGGTCGGTGAGAGCGGCGACGTCCAGCCCCGCGTCACGCAGCGAGGCGAAGGCGAGCTCGGGGTCGCCGTCGCCGTCGGACATGGCGGTGTGGTTGTGCATGTCGGCGTGGACGAGTGTGGTGCCCTGGGTGAGACGTGAGGCCCGGGCGGCTCCGGTTCGCTTGACCGGTATGTCGGACGATCTGGCGGTCCGCGTGCTGGCCGCACTCGCGGTACCCGGAGCCGAGGCGAGGATGAGCAGGCCGCTCGCACCGGCGAGCAGGGACCGTCTGCTGGAGGTGTGGGCGTGGGTGTGGGGGTGGTCGTGCTCGTGTGGCGTCATGCGAGGTATTTCAGCGCACGGCGGCCTACTCGTCAGTACCCCGCGCACGACGGATCGTTGAACTTTTCCCCTCGGCACGCATGCTGCCCCGTACCCCAACTGCGGTCAGCAGCCCAGGAGTTGCACTGGGTCATCCGCGACGAGCAGCCCACCGCGCATCCGGTTCAGGCGAGGCCTCGTGAATCGGGACCTCGTGGATGTCGAGAACCGTGCACCCGCTCCGACGTCCCCTGCGAAAGGAGTGACACCACATGAAATACATCATCATGCTGACCGGCAGCCAAGCCGCCTACGACGCCATGAACGGCAAGGCCTCCCAGGGGCAGCCCGCGTGGACCGAAGGTGATCTCACGGCCATGTTCGAGCACATGGGGGCGCTTCACAACGACATCTCCGACAGCGGCGAACTCGTGGACGCCCGCGGACTCGCGGAACCCGGCCAGGCAACGTTCATCACCGCGGCGGCGGACGGTTCACCCGTGATTTCCGCGGGCCCCGGCGGAGAGACCGAGGAAATGCTCGCCGGGTTCACGATCGTGGACGTGGAGACCCCGCAGCGCGCGTACGAGATCGGCGCACGCTTTCAGCGATGTCCCCGGCCGAACGGCACCGTGGACGCTCAGCCCGTCATCGTCCAGCGCATCGCCGAGCCGGACCAGGCGGGGTACGAAGTGTGACCTGGGCGAAGAGGATCGAGGATCTGCTGTGTTCCCAGACGCCGCAGATCCTCGGTGCGTACGTGCGCCGCTACGGGTACATCGACCTCGCCGAGGATGCCGTGCAGGGAAGCCCTGCTCACGGCTGCTCCGACAGGGACCGGCGGCGCACGTCCACCATCCTCGAAGCTCCTCACCGAGCCGAAGCCATCTTCAGGCCGGTGGCTGGAGGACGGTGGTGAGCACGATGGTGGCAGTCGCTGCGGCGATCTCCGCCGCCGCTTTCGTCACCGCTGTGTTCACGGCCGACGCCGCCCAGTTTCCGTTCTCGATCTCCTTCGCCCGCGTGAGGACTTCGGCCGACTGCGGGAGAGCGGGCCGCAGAGTCGCCAGGGTGCCGCTCGAGGACAGCAATGCGATCACTGCTGCGGTGCGCGGGGCGGGACTCGCCCTGCCTTCCAGCACGGAGCGAATCTCTCGTCGCAGAGCCGCCTCGTGCCGGGGGTCCCCGGCCGGAAAGGTGGTCGTGCGGAACAACCCGAGGACCCGCTTGTTCTCGCGGCGAACGAGGCCGCGAGAGACAAGCCGGTCGACCACGGGTTCCTGGAGACCGGCGCCGATCTCGCGGAGGAGGGTCTGGACGTCCTGGGGCCTCTTGGCGACTTTCTCGTAGGCGGTCTGCAGCAGCCGGTCCGAGAGCGCACCGCTCCCGACAGCGACGACCTTGTCGCCGTTCTTCCCCGCGCGTCCCGCGTCGGAATCGACCCTGCCCCGGAGCGCGAGTTCGACGAGCACTGCGCCGCCGAGGGTGTAGTGCAGCGTGTCAGCTCCGGCCACGGACCCCGTCTCGTCGTCGAGCATCAGCAGCATCACATCCTCGACGATCAGCACTTCGCTCTCCATGCTCTCCCCTGCTTCAGGCGACCGTGATTCATGACCATCCAGGTTGTGCAGGGAGTCTTCATGGGCGGGCGTCCCAATGGAAGACCAGGCGGCCGGGGGGGGACGGCGACAACCGTCCGGCTCACCGTGAGCGTTTCGACCGCGAACTCGCCGACGCGGACGCAGCGAGCCCGTCCAATCTGCCCACGTAGGCAGGAGGTGCGGTGCCCTCAGATGCTCGATGCGGCGACCGGCCACTGGGCTAGCCTGCGGGTGTGAGCACCGGACGGGAAGGCCCAGAAGCTGAGAGATGGCTGGCGGACACCCGGGCGTCCTACGATGCCGACGCCACCAGCTACGCGGACGAGGTGCGGACCCTCCTGGAGCGGCTGCCGCCCGAGCGGGACGTCATGGCGCTGTTCGCCGAGCGGGTGCGGGCTGCCGGCGGCGGGCCCGTCGCGGATGTGGGGTGCGGGCCTGGGAGGATCACCGCCCACCTGACGAGCCTCGGCGTGGACGCCTTCGGCATCGACCTGTCGCCCCGGATGATCGAGGTGGCACGGCACGAGCATCCCGGTCTGCGGTTCGAGGTGGGGTCCATGACTCAACTCGGCCTGGCGGACGGCTCGTTGGCCGCCCTGATCGCCTGGTACTCGATCATTCACGTCCCCGATGACGCGATCGGCGCGGTCCTTGCCGGCTTCCGTCGGGTGCTGCGGCCCGGCGGTCTGCTGCTGCTGGGTTTTCACGTCGGAGACGCCTCGCCGCCCGAGCCGCAGGAGGACGGCGAGAAGTGGCCGGAGTCCTACGTCCGTCGTCGCCGGCCGAGCCAAGTCGCGGCCTGGCTCGACGAGGCCGGCTTCACCGTCGAGGCCCACCCCACGCTCACCTCGGCCGCGCGCACGCTCGGCGTGCTGCTGGCGCGCCGCTAGCCCATCGCGGGCCCCCGACCAGGCTCCAGGCGCCCCCTGACTGCTCCTCGAAGGCGGCCGCCCAGGGGCATGTCGCAGAGGTGTCGACCGTGTCGCACAGCAGTGTCTGATTTCCGCCAGCAAGGTGCATCTCTGCTGATCATGATGACGGCATGGCGATGTCATCCACTACGGAGTCAGTGACAGTCCTCACCGGCATGTACGCGGCTGAGGCGAAGTATCTGGCAGCCGGAGGCCCCGGCGAGGCTTCATTCGACCTGCTTGCCCCCTTCTTCGCGCCGGATGTGGAACTGCATCAAGCGGATGCCCTGCCCTACGGGGGCACTTGGCGTGGGCACAGCGGAATGACGCGGTTCTTCCTCACGATGGGACGGATCTGGGAGACGTTCGACATGGTGGAGCAGGAATTCCTCGCCACCGGTGAGACTGCGGTCGTGCTCACGCAGGTCCGTGCTCGTGCTCGTGCGACCGGCCGTGAGCTCAGCTTCCCGATGCTGCAGACGATCACGGTCAAGGACGGCCAGATCACCGAGGTCCGTCCGTTCTACTGGGACACTCAGGCTGTCGCCGACGCCTGCGCCGTCTCCGTGCCGACAGTCTGCGCCGACCGCAAATCGCCGGTCACAGCGACTCGTTGAGGACTGCGACCGACACGCCTGAGGCGCGCTTCGCGCGTGCGGTGACTGATGCGGAACACGCGTTCTCGCTGCTGGAGAACGGAATGCGGCAACTGGCCTCGAAGCAGTGACTGCTGAGGCCGCCCCCCGGTCGTCGGCCTGAACGGAATTCATGCGACGCCGCACCGAGGGTTGCCCAAGAGCGTGCAGCGGTGCAGGCGTTGGGCGAGGCTGGGTCCGTGACTGACGACCGTGACGTGGACGCGAACAAGCTGGCCTCCGAGTCGCTTGCGAAGGACGATCCGACAGGGTGGTTCGAGCAGCTCTACGCCCGGGCCGCGACGGGTGAGGCGACCGTGCCGTGGGACCGCGACGAGCCGAATGCGCTGCTGGTCGGCTGGGCCGAGCAGCAAGGGCTCGCCGGCGCGGGAAGGCGGGCGCTCGTGATCGGCTGCGGGCTCGGACAGGACGCCGAGTACGTGGCGGGGCTCGGGTTCCGCACGACGGCGTTCGACATCTCGCCGACGGCGATCCGCAGTGTGCGCGAGCGGTTCCCCGATTCGGCCGTCGACTACGTCGTGGCCGACCTCCTGGCCCCTCCCGCCGAGTGGGTAGGCGCCTTCGACCTCGTCGTGGAGTCGATCACGGTCCAGTCCATGCCGCTCTCGGTTCGTGCGGATGCGATCGTCAACGTGGCCCGCATGGTGGCGCGCGGCGGGGACCTCGTCGTCATCTCGGGCGTCCGCGAGGAGGGCGAGCAGGTGGACGGTCCCCCGTGGCCGCTCACCCGCTCGGAAGTGGACTCGTTCGCGGCCCACGGTCTGCGAGCCACCCGAGTCGAGCAGGTCCCGCATCCGGAGGATCCTGACGCGCTGCGGTGGCGCGCGCACTTCGCCTCGCGCCCCGCCGGCGCCCGACCGTGACGGGCGATGAACACGGGCCGACAGGATGGGTGAGTCGACGCCGTACGTGCCTGGCCTCGTATCTTGAGCGCGCATGATCGGAAAAGCGTGCGAGGCGGCCATGGAGTGGTCGAGCCCGGAGAGCTTGCTGGCAGTGTTCGGCGTCTTCGCGACGGTCGGCGTCCTGACCTACGAGCGCCTCATGCCGGGCCTCGAACGCATCGGCTACCGCGTCCACATGGACACACCCATCGGCGGGGACTCACACAACGGCCAACCGGACGTGCGCCTGGGCCTGTTCGGAGAAGCTCCGGATGGCGGACGGTCGGCATGATGCCCGGCGTAGCCGTCCTGGCCGGAGGGGCAGTTCTACCACTTCGACAAGATCAACGACTCCTGCGAAATGGGTTACAAGCGGCCGATGTTCAGCTGGTCAGCCGTACCCGACCAGTACACCTTGCAGGCCTTCCAGCGCCTGGAGAACGGCAAGAAGAACCGCAAACCGTTTTTGACGACCGCCATTCTCGCCACCAGCCACAGCCCTTGAGCGCCCGTTTTCCTGGGCAGCCACCAGCCCGTACCTACCGTCGTCGGAAATGGCGCCGGCCGGGGCGTTCCGATTTCGCTCGTCGCCCACGATCCGAAGGTGATGGACCGGATATCCGACTGGGGCTGGGAGGAGGGTCTCAAGCCCGGCAGGAAGGCCCCGTTCTGGCATGTGGACGACTTCCGCGACCGCTTCACGACCGCCTACGGCCTCAAGGTCCACTCGTACGACTGAACGCGTATCACGCTTTCTGAGCGCCGCGATTCCCGCCGGGCATGACACGGTGTCAGAACGGCGCGTCGACGTATTCGGCGCCAGTGAACCGAACTCCGAAGTCCCCGACTTGGCACAATTGGCCGGACGTCATCGACCGTCGCGAAACCCACCAGAGAGCGTACGGACCTGATGATCAGCCGAGGGCTCAACTGCAGCTCTGTGTCGGCCCGTTGACGTGGAACGCCTTCGAGGTGGGCCACCCGATCGACGCCCCGGCGCTTGTCCTCCAGAGCAATGGCGCGAACGCACTGACGCGATCACCCAGACCGTCAGCGCCGTGGTGAATTCGACCCATTTGACAGCGTTCATGCTTCAATGCCCAAAACAGGCGTAGGCGCGGCAACCCTTTCGGCATGGGCGGGGCGCTCGCGTTCCCCAGCATCCAAGCCATCGCCCGACCGGCCTCGCCGTTGACCCATCATCAGCGAAAGGAAAATGCAGGATGTCGAATCACTTCACCGGTCTCAGTCTCGGCGCACCTCTCGGGGATCAAAGGCTCGACCTCTGTGACCTCCACGCGTTCCAATCCCCCACCGACCCGGCGAGGACGGTGCTCATCCTGAACGCGAACCCGAACGCCGATGCTTTGCACCCTGATGCGATCTACCGTCTCAACATCGACAATGACGGGGACTGCCTCACCGACATCGCGATCAGTTACGTCTTCTCACCACCGCAGAACGGCAGTCAGACATTCAGTGTCTTCATCGCAAGAGGCGATGAGGCACGCTCGCCCGAAGCCGTCGGGGAGAAGGTCGTCACTGACGCAGAGGTGTCGTTCGGCACCATGGCGAACCGTGTCACCTCCGGTCCTTACACGTTCTTCGCCGGCAGTCGTAGCGACGCCTTCTTCTTCGACTTCGACGGGATCAAGAATCTCTTCGACACCAGCGGCAACAGGAACTTCACCGCGCCACATCTCGGTGGCAAGTCACCCTGGACCGGTGTGGACTCGAACACGGAAGCCAACGTGTTCTCGACGGTGGTCGAACTGCCGACGAGTGAACTGGGGACCGACGGCGAGATCCGCATCTGGGGCCGTTGCAGCGTGCGGGAGAACGGCCGGCTCATCCATGCCGACCGTGCAGGCCACCCGTCAGTCAGCAGCTTCTTCAACACCGACGAGACGAAGGAGGAGTACAACGCCAGTGAGCCGGTGAACGATCGCGAACGTTGGACCGATCAGTTCGTCCACCTCATGGGGCACACCGGAAACTACACACGGGAAGAGGCGATCGCGGCGATCGACGACGAGGCCCTCCTGCCTGACATGCTGGTCTTCGATCCCTCGAGGCCCGCCAAGTATCCCAACGGCCGCGTCTTCACCGACGACGTCATCAACTACCGCCTGTCATTCCTCTCGAAGGGCGACATCCCTCCGACCGGGCTTGAGCCGCACACCGACGTCCTGGACGAGTTTCCCTACCTCGGCAACCCGCATCCCAAGACCAACTAGCGCTGCAACGGCCTCCCATGGCTGGGCCCGCCTCTCGGGTTCGCTCGCCACGCAGGCCGTAGGGGCCGAGGCACACCGCTGTGCGGGTAGGGCGCGATCCGCGAGGCCACGACAGCACGCGAGCCGGTCGCTGACGCTCCGTGACTCCGGCGACCGGATTGCCCACACTGGGCGACTGGAATGATCCACGCTCGAGCGGAGTTGGCGTCACCATGAAGGCAATCGCACTGGAGAAGTACGGGACCGCGGACGACCTGAACCTCGTCGAGCTGCCGGAGCCGAAGGTGGCACCGGGAGAGGTGCTGGTCCGGGTGAAGGCCGCCGGCGTCAATCCGGTCGACTGGAAGCTCGGGGCCGGCGGGCTCGACCCGTTCATGGAGGCCGGCTTCCCGATGATCCCCGGCTGGGACGTGGCCGGTGTAGTTGAGCGGACGGGTTTCGATGCCGGCGAGTTCGCCCCGGGCGACGAGGTCTACGGCTACGTCCGCAAGGACTGGGCGCAGAACGGTACCTACGCGGAGCTGGTCTCCGCGCCCGTACGCACGCTGGCGAAGAAGCCCGCCTCGCTGAGCTGGACGGAGGCGGCCGGTGTACCGCTGGCCGGCCTCACGGCATATCAGGCGCTGAAGCGGGTCGCCGCCGGGGCCGGGGACACCGTGCTGATCCATGCTGCGGCGGGCGGCGTCGGCTCCTTCGGCGTGCAGATCGCCGTCGCCCTCGGAGCACGGGTCATCGGCACGGCGAGCGAGCGCAACCACGGGTTCCTGCGTTCCCTGGGGGCCGAGCCGGTCACGTACGGGGACGGATTGGCAGACCGTGTACGGCAGTTGGCGCCGCAGGGAGTCGATGCGGCCCTCGACTTCGTGGGCGCGGGAGCAGTCGACGTCTCACTGTCCCTGGTCGAGCGGGCAGACCGGGTGGCGTCCGTCGCCGAGGGCGAGGTGTCGGAGAAGGGCGGTCACTACGTATGGGTGCGCCCGGACGCGAGCGACCTCGCCTCTCTCGCTCAGCTCGCGGACGCCGGGAAGCTGACGGTCCACGTGGATCAGGCCCTTCCCCTGGCGGAAACGGCGCAGGCATGGAGGCTGAGCCAGGCAGGCCGTACTCGCGGGAAGATCGTTCTCACGGTCTGACGCCGTTTCGGCAACTGGGGGCGGGGCAGCGATCGCCGGGGACACGCTGCTCTCCCTGGCATCGCCGCAGCGGCCTGGCACGGCAGATGCGGGTGTCCGCCGCGCCGTCCCTCATCGGTGCCGACCTGGTTGCGTGGCCACGAGTCACGCGTCAGTCGGCAGCCGTGCTAGGTTTGATCACAGTTGCAGTAATGGTTCCCAAAACTTCAAGTGCTCTTTTCGACAGTGTTGACGAGCGCATTTCTTTGTTCCCGGTATTTTCCGGAGGGGCGATTATAGCGGCGACGTGGGTTCGCAGGGTGCGATCCCAGGCACTGCCCCAGAAGGAGATAAGCATGGCTACCGGCACCGTGAAGTGGTTCAACTCGGAAAAGGGCTTCGGTTTCATCGAGCAGGAAGGCGGGGGCGCCGACGTCTTCGCCCACTACTCGAACATCGCCGCACAGGGCTTCCGTGAGCTGCAGGAAGGCCAGAAGGTGAGCTTCGACGTCACTCAGGGCCAGAAGGGCCCGCAGGCGGAGAACATCGTTCCCGCCTGACACCGAGGCGTATTCGGGAGCCGGTGTCCGAACCTCAGGGTTCGGGCCCCGGCTCCTTTCGTTTCCCCCGCGTCCACGTGGGACCGATCTCGGCCTGACCCGGGATGCGGCATCTCCGCCCTCAGGGGTTTTCGCCTCCGAGGGGACGGGACGGTGTGACGTGTCCGTGGTGGACCAGGACGTCGAACCACTCGGCCAGTGACCCGCCGGTCATGTGGTGGGACGCGTCGTCGTCGGGGTCGTAGTGCGTCCCGATGGCACGCAGCCTGGCGGCTTGGCTGAGCCATTCGGCAGCTGCTGGGGGTGCGTCCACGCCGAGGTCGAGCAGATAGCTGCCGAGGCCGGGGGCGCTCAGCACGGATTCCGTCAGCGGAGGACGGGCGTCGGGGACACGGTGTGGTGGAGCGTCCGTGTAGGTGGCCAGTTCCCCGCTGCCGAAGGTGAGCCCGATCGACACGTACCCGCGCCCGAGCCGCTCCCGCAGATGACTGCCCGTGTTGCGGGAGACCCTCGCCGGTCCCGGCGGGAAGTTGATGGCCCGCGCACGGCCGTCGGACGTGTGGGAGCTGGAGGACCAGAACACCACCTTCTGACCGGTGTGTTCGCGCCACCAGGTGAGGTTCTCGGCGAAGGACCGTTCCAGGTAGGCCATGTTGCGCGGGTCCGACGGTCGGCTGTCGTGGTCGTGGAGCTCGTAGTACTGGACGATCGCGCGTGCGGTCCGGAGTGCCCATGCGTGGCCGTCGGCCTGCCGAGGAAGCCCCACCACCAGGGCGTGAGCCGACTGTGCCCGGTCGATCCACATCCTTCTGTCGGGGAGGTTCCTGAAGCGAAGGGAGTGGGCAGGGACATCTGCTCCCGGACGCAACTCGGCGTAGCAGGCGTTCAGTTCGTCAAGTCTTTCCGGTGCTGCCCGGCGCACGTGCTCGACGACTGTGTCGTAGGCGGCATCGCGCATCTGCTGGACGTTCAGCCCGACGAGACGGACCGGATCCGCGAGATGGGCGCCGTTGAACTCCCGTAGCCACTCGATGAGTTCGAGGATCTCCTGGGTACGCGAACGCGCGTCCATCTGCTTCAGCACCGAGTGGGCGTCCCCGGCACCGGTGCGGACGTAGGCGTCGAGCCGCCCGACGAGCGTCCAGTCCTCGTCGAGTGCAACGGCGCGGAATCCGGCCTCCTCGACCAGGAGCCGGGCGATTCGCGCCTGCAGTGCGAACACCTCGTGCGCACCGCGCGTACCGGAGCCGTAGCCCACCACCGTCGCCCGTCCGTCGAGCGCCCCGATCAGCGGGCGCAGGTCGTCAAGGGGCGCTGACAGTTCGACTGCGCTCAGCGGATGTGCCGTTCTCCTGATCCACTCCAGAACCTCGGCGCGCGTGGCCGGTGAGATCGTCATGTGCCCACCGTGCGACTTCAAGCCTGGTTGAAGTCAATGGACTCGCAGGTGGCCGGCAGACAGGCGTCCCATCAGGAGCACTCTCGTCCTTCCGGAAGCACTCCCAGATCCGGTGCGTCTCGATACGGCACTCCGCACGTTGACCGGACCTCCGCGTGATCAGTGCGAGGAGGCGTCGACAAGCACGTAGTCGGCGGGGAGCGGTTCCCCGGCGAGGTGAGCGCTGAGGAGTTCCTTCACGCCGGCCGCGATTCGTTCCTGGGCCTCGACCGTCATGCCCGAGCAGTGGATGGTCATCGCATGCCGGGGCATGGTCCGCCATGGGTGATCGGCCGGGGCCGGCTGCGGATACCACGTGTCGCCCGCGTACCCGGCGAGATGCCCGCTGTTCAGCGCTTCCACCAGCGCGTCGGTGTCGACGATGGCGCCGCGAGCGGTGTTGACCAGCCAGCTGCCCGGCTTCATGGCCGCCAGCCGGTCCCGTCCGAAGAGAGCCTTGCTTCCCTCCATCAACGGCAGCGCCAGACAGATCACGTCGGACTCCGCGACGAGGTCGTCCAGCCGCGCGTACTTGACGCCCAACGTGGCTTCCTCGGCCGGGCTCCGCCGGTGGTTGGCGTAGTACAGCATCCGCACGTCGAAACCCTTGAGACGCAGAGCGGTACGGGCGCCGATCGCTCCGAGCCCGACGAGCCCGACGGTCTTGTTCTCCAGATCATGGGCGTCGCGTACGGCCTCTGCGACGTCCCAACGGCCCTGCACGGCCTGCTGGTAGGCGGGGATCATGTTGCGCACGAGCGCGAGGATCTGCATCACGTTGTGCTCGGCGACGCTGACGACGTTGCTGCCGGTCACCTCGGCCACCGAGATGCCGTGCCGTTCGGCCGTGTCCTCGTCGATGTGGTCCGAGCCGACACCGGCGGTGACGACGAGCTTGAGCTTCTTGGCCTTCTCGATGCGCTTCTCATCGAGGTAGAGGGGCCAGAAGGGAGTGGTGATGAGCACCTCGGCGTCGCTCAGTTCCGCGTCCAGTTCCGCGCCCGTGTCGGACGTGCCCACGAGCTCGTGGCCCTGGTCCTCCAGGAAGGGGCGCAGACCCAGAACGTTCTCCGCGGTGGCGAGCTCTTGCGAGCGGCCGTCGTCCGCCCGGCTCCCCGGAAACAGCACCGCGACGATCTTCATCAGAGACAGCCTCCCTCGACGGGCGAAAGGTCACCGTCGCCGTGCCGACGCCCGACGACGGACATGGACCGCGCGGGTACCCGGAAGATCGAAAAGCAACCGGACCAGCGCTGAGTCCGCCGGGGACGCCCACGGATCCGCTCGCAGGACGGCAACCCCGTCGTGGAAACCCACACCGGCCTGCAGTACTGCTGCGTTCACGGAGCTGACGCGCCCGTGCGCATCCGCCGTGTCGTACCGGGCACCTGCGCAAACGCGGCACTGATCTCCCGGCGACCGGATCCGTCGTGGACCACTTGAGGCCCACGCGCTGAGCGCGGCGTCGCCGAGTCCGACGGGGACCGGTGGATCGATGGCTGGTTCGAACGGGTCTGTACGATCTGGAGCGGGCCGCCGCGAGGACATGCAGCGGAAGGCCACACCACTGGTGGGCCGGTTCAGCGAAGGGTCGGCGGCTCCGACGGCCATGAGGCGACACCGACTGATCGAGGAGCGGCATGTCGACTGCGCATTTCTCGTCCCTGTCCCACCTTGAGTGTTCCCGTACGGGCGCGGAGTGCGACGCGGACGTGGTGCAGGGCACTTCCGAGGTGGGCGCTCCGCTCCTCGCCCGCTACGACTTGGAACGGGTGGCGGCCACCGTGACCCGGGAGCAGATCGCCTCCAGGGCGCCCGACCTGTGGCGGTACCGCGAGCTGTTGCCGGTGCGCGATCCGCGTCACGTGTACAGCCTCGGCGAAGGAATGACACCGCTGCTCCAGCTGCCACGGTACGGGGCGCAACTGGGCGTCCCGGGGCTGCTGATGAAGGACGAAGGGCTCATCCCCACCGGGAGTTTCAAGGCGCGCGGTGCAGCTGTCGGGGTCTCCCGCGCGGCGGAGCTCGGGGCACGGGGGGTCGCCATGCCCACCAATGGCAACGCCGGTGCGGCCTGGTCCGTCTACGCGGCACGTGCCGGGCTGGGCAGCCTGATCGCCATGCCGGTCGACGCCCCTGAGATCACTCGTACGGAATGTGTGGTCGCCGGAGCCGAACTCGTCCTGGTGGACGGGCTGATCGGGGACGCGGGCAAACTCATCGCCGCGGCCGTCGCCGAACGGGACGGCTTTCAGGAGGTCTCCACGCTCAAGGAGCCCTACCGGCTCGAAGGCAAGAAGACGATGGGTTACGAGATCGCCGAGCAGCTCGGCTGGCAGACACCCGACGTCATCCTCTATCCGACCGGCGGCGGCGTCGGCATCATCGGCATCTACAAGGCACTGCTGGAGTTGCGCGAACTCGGCTGGCTGCAGGGCGAGTTGCCTCGGCTGGTCGCGGTGCAGGCGACGGGCTGCGCACCCATCGTCGAGGCGTACGAGCGCGGGGACAGCGAGAGCCGTCCCGCGCAGGACGCCCGTACGGTCGCCTTCGGCATCACGGTGCCCAAGGCGCTCGGCGACTTCCTCGTCCTGGACGCGGTTCGGCAGACCGACGGCACCGCGATCTCAGTGACCGACGAGGAGTTGCTGACCGCTCAGGGTGAACTGGCCCGCGCCGAAGGTGCGTTCGTCTGCCCGGAGGGCGCAGCTTGCTTCGCGGCCGTCCACCAACTCCGAGACGCGGGCTGGCTGAGCGGCGACGAGCGCGTGGTCGTCCTCAACACGGGCAGCGGCCTGAAGTACCCGGAGACGGTCCCAGTCGACGTGCCGACCCTGCCCGTTGACGGGCGCATCCCCTCAGCGCGGTCGTAACGGATGCCGCGCCGGGCCATGGCGGGAACGATGCCCGGCCCGGACCTGGTCACGGTGGACCTCGTTGGTCCCCAGGAGGGTCCGCGATGAGCGAGTCAGGCTTGCGGCGCCGCAGAGCGATGCCCAGCGCGCTGCCGCTGTCCAGATCGCCCTCATGCGCGATGCGGTCCGACGCCCCAGGCCGCTCTGAAGAACCGGACCGGATGTTCCGCCGTCCTCATCGCAGGTTCGGGGCCCGGTTCTGACCCTCTGCGCCTGAGGCCGGTTGACGACTCGGCGGCTGACCTCAGGTGGGCTTGCGCCACACGGAGATGTGCTTGGTGGAGTCCTGGGAGAAGGGCACCCCGTTCCAGTCGGCGACGCGACGTTCCAGCTCGAGCCCGGCGATTCGTGCCATCAGGTCGAGTTCCGCCGGCCAGGCGTACCGTTGCCGGCAACTGCCGCGGCGGTAGCGGCCGTCGTCGCCGTCCCGGGTGAAGTGGTGGGAGACGAGAGTCTGCTCGACCAGGTCGAAGGTGTCGAAGCCGAGATGCTGCTCAGAGACGTCGAACGGCACCGCGACCTGACCGGGCGGCAGGAACCGCAGCGGCGGCACGCCCAACTCGATGACGAATCGGCCGCCGGGCGCCAGATGACGTGCGGCGTTGCGGAAGCACTCGACCTGCTCGTCCTGAGTGAGCAGGTTCGCGATGGTGTTGTAGACGAGATAGACCAGAGTGAACTCGCCGGGGACGACGGTGGTGGCCATGTCCCCGACGGCTACCGGGAGCGTGTCCTCGTCGATCTTGCGCCGCAGGACCGCTGCCATGTGCGGGGACAGTTCGATGCCCGCCAGCGGCACGCCGCGTTCCCGGAGCGGTACGCCCACCCGTCCGGTCCCGATGGCGAACTCCAGTGCCCGGCCGTCTCCGGCGAGTTCGGCGAGGAAGGTGAGAGTCGGTCCGAGAACGGCGGCCGAGGACATCTCGGTCTCCTCGGCGTCGTAGCGGTCGGCGGTCGGACGGGTCCACAGCTCACTGCTCGTCATGGGCGGCCACTCTGCTGGGTGCCGAGGGACGATGTCGACGCATTTACGCTCCGCCGGCTCCGGGCATCGGTTCAACGCGGGGCCCTGAGCTGGGAGTTCTGGGGTCTCACCAAGGCCCGCGGTCACAGGAGGCGGCAGGCATCTCCACCTGACGTACTCGGTGGCGACCGGCGGCGCGGTCACGGACGTCTGCGAGCCGGCGGAGTATCAGCTCTGTGTGGTGTTCGGCGCCGCGAAGATGTGTTGCTTGAACCTCTGGTGCACGGGCGATCCCGCGATGCCATCCTGGCGAATCGATCACCACCGGCGAAGGGACGGCGCTGATGACTGAGGGCACGCCGAGGGGAGCCGGTCACGGCCGGGTCGTTGTTCCACTCGTCCGGATGAGAGCCCGCAGCCGCGACGAGCCACACCGGCAGGCAACTCCGCTGGAGCTCTTCTTCGACCTGTGCTTCGTCGTGGCCGTCGCACAGGCCGGAGCACGCCTCGTGCACGCCATGGCCGAGGGCCACCCCGGCCACGGAGTCACCGGATACCTGTTCGTGTTCTTCGCGATCTGGTGGGCCTGGGTGAACTTCACCTGGTTCGCCTCGGCCTACGACTGCGACGACGTCCCCTACCGGATCGCCACCCTGGTGCAGATTGCCGGTGTGCTCGTCCTCGCGGCCGGGGTCCCCCGCGCCTTCGAGGGCGCGGACTACAGCGTCGCCATCGTCGGGTACCTCATCATGCGCCTCGCGCTCACCTTCCAGTGGCTGCGCGCAGCACGCGGGGAGACGGGCACCGCGAGGTCGGCCGCTGTCAGGTACGCGGCAGGGCTGGTCGTCGTACAGCTGTGCTGGGTGGCTCTACTGCTGCTGCCCGGCACCGCCTGGGCCTGGGGAGTCGTGCCGCTGATCGCCGCGGAACTGGCCGTACCGGCGTTCGCCGAGCGACGCCACGAGACGAGTTGGCACCCGCACCACATCGCCGAACGTCACGGCCTCTTCACCATCATCATGCTCGGAGAAACGATCGCCGCCGCCACCGTGGCCGTACAGTCCGCTCTGGACGAATCAGCAGCCCTGGACGAGTTGCTGCCGATCGCGGCCGGCGGACTGCTCATCGTCTTCGCCGCATTCTGGATCTACTTCGCCGTACCGATCCACGAGCACCTGGCCTCCAACCGGCAGGCCTTCGTCTGGGGATACGGCCACTACGTGATCCTCGGATCCGCCGCCGCGATCGGCGCCGGCATCGAAGTGGCCGTGGAACAGGCCACCCACCACGCCCACATCTCCACCCTCGCGGCGTCCCTGGCCGTCACCGTGCCCACCGCGCTCTTCATGGTGACGGTGTGGGTCGTGCACGCACGCCACTTCAAGCAGGGCACCGCGCAGAACCTCGTCCTGCCCGTCGGGGCGTTGCTTGTGCTGGCCACCAGCTTCGCGGGACACGGCGCGGTGCCGCTGGCGGGACTCGTCGCCGCATGCACCATCGCTGCCGGCGTCTACCTGGCCGCAGAGCCACGCAAGGTGTGACGAGTCGAGCCCGGAGCCGTATGCAGCAGCTCCGGGCCGGTCGGGAACCACGGGACCCTCGGAGGTAGCAGCGGCTCTTCGGGGCCGGCCGAGAGCTCACTTGGGCTGTGAGACCTCACCGCCGACCCCGGTCTCGTTCCCGTCGGCATCTCGGTAGACGTACTTCCGCACGTTGCCGTGCTCCTCGACGTCTACCGGTTGCAGCCCGCGCTCAGCGATCCTCGCAATCTCGGAAACGGGATCGTCCACCCAGATCATGCTCACCGCCCCGCCTGCACGGTCGGGGTCTTCGACGATGTACATGTAGAGGCCCTCTGCGAGTTGCCACACGGCTTCGATGTCGTTGGGACAGAAGGCCGGCTCCGAGCCGAACAGCTGCACGTACCACTGAGCTGCACTCTCGTAGTCCCGGACCGCGATTCCTGCGAAGATCCCTGTCGCCACGACCGTCCCTCCATCGACTGTGCGTGTCTTGCTGAAGGCAGACTCGATCGGCGAGCAAGGCTCATCGGGGTCTCGCGCGGCGCCGCTCATGTGCCGGTCCCCGTCGCACGCCCTGGGGCGTTGACGGGCGCTGCTCGGGAAGGACCGGAGAAGATCTTGCAGCCTCCTTACGGCAAGTAGAGCCGCACCAGACCGGATTGAGCTTCCACAGCTCGCGCGCGTACGCCGAGTCGCGGCCGCTTCAGGCCCTACGTTCCGGGGCTGATCCGGCCACAAGGGTGCCGGTCAACTTCCCACGTCGGATGCCGAGTTGCCCGCTCGGCACGGAAGCGGTGCGACGTGAACCACGGCGGCATCGGTGCCACGACGGTTCTCGCGATCTGCTGACGAATCAGGCAAAGCGGCGTGTTGGTTACTTGACAGACGTTTCAGACCAATAGCTTCTGTGGTGCCTGTGCGCGATCTTCGCTGATCGCGGTCCAGCCCCTCATGGAAGTGGAGAAGTAAATGCGCAAGCTTCGCGAAGCAACCGTTGTGGCCGCAATGGTCGGCAGCATCGGCATGCTCGGTGCCGGCATGGCGACCGCCCAGGAACTCCCGACCGTCAACTGCGAACAGGACGCCAGCAGCGACACCGTGGACGCCACCGTCGGCGGCACCATCGTCGAGGCGCTCACCGGCGGCGGCGGCGACGCCGACGCCAGCGCCACCCAGCAGATCTGCGGCATCGACAACGAGGACAACGTGAACACCGCCGGTGAGGCCACCGGTGGCACCGGCACGTCAGTACTCGGCGGCGTGGACGTCCCGTAGTCACTGCGACCCGGCCCTGGCCGGTAGGTGTTTCAGGGACCGAGCCGGTCGGCTCGGTCCCTGAAACACGTCGTCAGCGAAATCGACCCGCGGATCGAGAGTCTGTGGTTCTTGCCGCAAGGCCCGATTCGATGGCTGCAGACGCGCAAGCGACGACACCATCAATGAACCTGACGCCAAATCAGGTGAATCGGCGTGTTGCGGGACGGATCAGACTTCTCCGTTGAATAGCTTCGGCTATGCCTAAGCGATCTTTGCTGATCGCGATCTAGCCTTCATGGAAGTGGAGAAGTAATGCGCAAGCTTCGCGAAGCAGCTGTTGTGGCCGCCATGGTCGGCAGCGTGAGCATGCTCGGTGCCGGCGTCGCGTTCGCCGGCGGCGGTGAGCCGGCCGAGCTCCCGACCGTCAACTGCACGCAGGACGCCAGCAGCGACACCGTGGACGCCACCGTCGGCGGCACCATCGTCGAGGCGCTCACCGGCGGCGGCGGCGACGCCGACGCCAGCGCCACCCAGCAGATCTGCGGCATCGACAACGAAGAGAACGAGAACACCGCCGGCGACGCCACAGGCGGCACCGGCACCGAAGCGCTCTAGTCGCTGAAGCCGGTCTCACCGGCACCGATTCAGGGGCCGAGCCCACCAGCTCGGCCCCTGAATCATGCCGTCCTCCAGGCGGGCCGGCCGGATCGGCGGCTGATGCCGAGCGCGGCGGACCCCGGGACAGGAAGAGGGCCCCCGCCGGAACGTCGTTCCGGCGGGGGCCCTCTTCCTTCGCCTGGCCAAGCTCCTCACTCGGCACCCCGACCCGTCGGCCGTGCCGATCTTGCGAACGCGCGCTCACGGCGAGCCTCGGCTGGACGAAGCAGTCCCGGGACGCAGTGACTTGCCGGGCCGATCGTGGGTCAGTCCAACTCGCCGTCGTAGTCGGGCAGTTTGAACGTCTTCTCGGCGTGGCCGCCTGCCATGTCGGTGGGGGTGTTGCCGATGTTGGCGATGATCTTGTAGCCCTTGGACTCGATCTCGGCCCGCTTGGCCGTCTTGTACTTGCTCACTTCGTCGAAGAGGTCCGGCAGATCACGTACGTACAGGCCGGAGATGGGGTAGCCGGCCTGTTCCAGGTTGTACTCGGTGAGCGAGTAGATGATCCCGGGGCGCGCGGTGACGAAGTAGACGGCGACGCCACGGGAGTCGGCGTAGCGGGCGAGGTCCAGGGTCTGACCGACCGCAGGCGTCGGGTATTCCCACAGGGGATGGAAGGCCGTCTCCAGCGAGGTGTTGTCGATGTCGAGGACGATCGCCATCTTCTCCCCGGCGCCCTGGGAGATGCGCTCCTCCAGATATGGGCGGGCCTCATCGGTGACCGCGCTGACGTCGCGCTTCCAGGTCTCGTAGTCGACGTCCGCTGCCTTGGCGTTCTCCCCGCCCGCGTGCGGCTGGAGCGCGGTCATGGCTGAAGTACCGGCGGCAGGCGTCACGTTGGCGGGAGCGGGCGCGGCCATGACCGGCGACGCGCCGACCATCGTCGCTGTCGCGACGGTCGCACCGGCGACGAAGACCGCCACCCGCGTTGTCAAGTTGCGTCCATCCATGGGGGGTTCACTCCTGAGTCGAAGAGCCACGGGGGATGACCCTCCGCTGGCGTGACAGAGGGCCGTCGGCATGTTCGCGTCCCATCATGGACAGAAGGAAAAGCTCCGGCTACCGGTCGGTAGTGATGACATGTTCTACGTCATCCGGACGGACACCCGCTGGTGGTCCCCTGCCACCTGCCGTGTGTGTGCACGCCGTTCGCTGCGGTCGCGGATCATGCGGCGGACTGCGAGCATGGTCGCCTCTTGATCGGAACGGTCCGCCGGCGCCCCGGAAAGGCACACGATGACAAAGGCTCGGACGGTGACGTTCCCCTCCGGCGTGAGCGTCCCCGCTCTCGGACAGGGGACCTGGCACATGGCCGAGGACCCCGCCCGCCGTTCCGACGAGATCGCCGCTCTCCGCCGCGGCCTGGACCTGGGTCTGACCTTGATCGACACAGCGGAGATGTACGGCGACGGCGCCGCCGAGGAGTTGGTCGGCGAAGCTGTTCGCGGCCGCAGGGACGAGGCGTTCCTCGTGAGCAAGGTGCTGCCGTCCAACGCGGACAGGCGGGGAGCGGTCGAAGCCTGCCACGCGAGCCTGCGTCGGCTCGGGACCGACCGCATCGATCTCTACCTGCTGCACTGGCGGGGGCCGGTGCCGCTCGAAGAGACCGTCGAGGCTCTGGAGTCACTGGTCTCGGAAGGCAGTATCGGCTCGTGGGGCGTGAGCAACCTGGACGTCGACGACCTCGCCGAGCTTCCCGAGGGCGCCCGTCCGCAGACCGATCAAGTGCTCTACAACCTCACGCGGAGGGGCCCGGAGTACGAGCTGCTCCCCCGCTGCCGGGAGCTGTCCATGCCGGTGATGGCCTACTCACCGGTGGAACAGGGCCGACTGCTCGGTCACGAGGCGCTGCGGGAGGTGGCCTCGGCGCACGGCAGGTCCCCCGCTCAGGTGGCGCTCGCCTGGGTCCTGCGGCGTGACGACGTCATCGCCATCCCCAAGGCTTCGGTCATCTCGCACGTCGAAGAGAACCACGCAGCCCTCGACCTGCATCTCACGGACGACGATCTGCAGGTCCTCGATGAGGCCTTCCCGCCCCCGGTCCGCCGGCGCCCCCTCGAAATCCTGTGACCGGGCAGCCGCCCACCCACCACCCGCGGGAAGCCCTCATCGCCGGGTAACACCCGCAGTGATGCGGCGAGTTGGGCCCGTCGCCCTCTCCGTCCGCCCGAGTCATCTCGCGCAGCGGATGCAGGTCGTCGCCGTCGGCCGGGCGGCGAGCCGCTCGACGGCGATCGGGCCCCCGCAGATGTCGCAGACCCAGTAATCGCCGGTGCGCAGCCGCTCGGCGGCTCGATCGAGGTCGTCCATGTCGGCGTGGGCCTGCTTGAGCACGTCCCGCAGCTGGGCTCGTTCGAAGGCGACCGTGGCGCCTTCCGGATCGTGCTCGTCATCGATGTTGGCCTGCTCGGAAGCTTCGACGACGCCGTCCCACAGACGCCTCAACGATTCGATCAGCCGCACGCCGCTGGCCCGGGCCTCGTCGATCCGCTCCGTTGCTGCCCTCTGATCCGGTGAGGAGCGGGCGTTGCCAGTGCCGTTCTCCATGAACATCAGAACGAAATGTGCGGGACCCCTATTCCGGATGTCCTTCCCGGAACGGCCGGAAAGTCGCCGCACGATCAGCGGATACGGACCTGATCCGGGGTTTGAACTCGTCGTTCCCCGGTTCGGCGGTCCGAGGATTGTCGCTTGACGCACATCACTCACACCTGAGGGTGTCGGCCCATTAACGTGCAGCCATGACAGCGCGGCCCCCCGCTCCCGTGGCCTTGCCAGGCCGTCATGTCGTGCTGGAGCCCCTCAGGATCGACCACGTCCCGGCCCTCTTCGCGGCGCAGGGCGGCCTCGAGACGGACTGGGGCTGGCTGCCGGTGTCCGCCCCGCGATCGCAGGCCGAGATGCGCCTGATCGTGGAGCAACGCCTCGCTCAGCAAGCCGCGGGAGAGGCCTTCCTCTTCGTGGTGCTGGACGGCCGCACCCACCGGCCCGTGGGCTGGATCGCCTACCTCAACATCCGCGTCATCGACCAGCGGGTGGACATCGGCTGGCACTGGATCGGGGGCTCCCTGTCCGGCACGAACGCCGACGTCGAGATGCATCTGCTGCTCGTGCAGCACGCCTTCAACGACCTGGGTTTCTCACGGGTGCAGTGGAAGCTCGACGATCTCGACCGCACGGGCCACAACACGATGATGCAGATCGGTGCGTCTCGCGAAGGGCTGCTGCGGCGGCACCGGAGGCGGCCGGACGGGACGTGGCGCGACACCGTCCTGTACGCACTGCTCGCCCCCAACCGTGCCGCGCCTGCCGGCGGCTACGCCAGGCCGGCCCTTCCGCCGGCTCCGGCGAGGGTGCAGCCCTGGCCGCCGGGGCTTCCCGGAGGGCAGCCGCGCTTCGGGCTTCCTCCCGGGAGGTGAAGGAGGGGCCGGCACCGGCCGTGGTCCCTCCAGGTGCTCAAGCCGGGCCCCGCCCGAGGTCAGAACGCCGTGCGCAGCTTGCCCGTCTCGTCGAACTGGTAGTCCGACGGAAGGCTTTGCTCCGCCCAGATCGCCTTGCCGTCCCGGCCGTACCGGACCCCCCAGCGTCGGCTCAGCTGGGCGACCAGGAGCAGGCCGCGTCCGCCCTCGTCCATGAGACGGGCCGGACGCAGGTGGGGGGCAGCCATGCCGGCGTCGGTGACCTCGCAGATCAGCTCCCGGTCGTGGATGAGCCGCAGCCGGATCGGCGGGTGACCGTAGCGGATCGCGTTGGTGACGAGTTCGCTGACCACCAGCTCGGTGGTGAACGCGACGTCCTCCAGGCCCCAGACGCTCAGCCGCTTGGACGCCTCGCTGCGGATCCGGGCGACGGCCGCGGGATCCGCAGGGAGATCCCAGGTGGCCACCTGGTCCGCGTTCAGGGCGCGGGTGCGGGCGAGGAGGAGTGCGGCGTCGTCCTGCTGGTGCTCGGGCAGCAGGGTGTCGAGGATGTCGTCGCCCATCGCGTCCAGGGACGGGGACGGGCGGGCGAGCACGCTGCGGAGCAGGGCGAGTCCTTCGTCGAGGTCCCGGTCCCGCGGCGCGATCAGGCCGTTGGTGTAGAGGGCGAGCACGCTGCCTTCGGGCAGTACGGTCTCGGAGGCTTCGAAGGGCATGCCGCCGACGCCGAGCGGCGGCCCGGACGGAACGTCGAGGATGTCGACGGCGCCCGTCGGCGAGAGCACCGCGGGCATGGGATGCCCGGCCCGTGCGACGGTGCAGCGGCGGGAGACGGGGTCGTACTCGGCGTAGAGGCATGTCGCGCCCGTGTTCGCCGCTCCCGAGGTGCCGGCTTCCTCGGACAGGCTGGTGACCATGTCGTCGAGATGCGTGAGCAGCTCGTCAGGCGGGAGACCCATCTCCGCCAGGGCCCGGACGGCCGTACGGAACCTGCCCATGGCGGCCGAGGCCTGGAGTCCGTGCCCGACGACGTCGCCGACCACCAGCGCCACCCGCGCGCTGGAGAGCGGGAAGACGTCGAACCAGTCGCCTCCCACACCGGCGTGACCGCGCGCGGGCAGGTAGCGGGAAACGGTCTCCAGGGCGCTCTGGTCGGGCAGTTCCTGCGGCAGCAGGTCGCTCTGGAGGGCTTCGGCGGTCCTGCGTTCGCGGACGTAGCGGCGTGCGTTGTCGATGGAGACCGCCGTGCGCGCGGTCAGCTCCTCGGCCAGCAGCATGTCGTCGCGCTCGAACGGCTCCTGCCGCTTGTGGCGCATGAACATGGTCATCCCGAGAGTCACACCGCGGGACCGCATCGGCACGGCCATCACCGAATGGATTCCTTGAGAGCGGAGCCGACCGGCTCGGACGGGATCGTGAGCCGCCCACTGGGCGAGGAGGCGGTCGCTCTCCTCCCGGGTGGTCGTCCTGCTGCCCTCCAGGCGTTCGACGAGGCTGGAGAACTGCGGATAGGTGGTGACGTCGCCGAGCTCGACCGGGTCTTCGGGGTGACCGATCAGAACGGACCGCTGGGCGGTGCGGCGCAGGGCCACATTGTCCGTCAGCGCGTCGAGGGGCGGCTCGTCGCCGTGTTCGAGGAACGTGAGCAGGTCGATGCTGGTGATGTCGGCGAGCTGCGGGACTGCGACGTCGGCCAGCTGCTGTGCGGTATGGCGGATGTCGAGCGTGGTGCCGATGCGGGTGCCGGCCTTGTTGAGCAGCAGCAGTCGCTGCTGGGCGGTGTACTGCTCCGTCACGTCCTGTGCGGTGAAGCAGAAACCGCGCAGCCGGTCGTCCTCGTCCCTGGACGGGGCGATCCAGACGGACCATGCGTGCTCGCGTTCGTCTCCCGGTTCGCGCAGGAGTATGCGCAGCCGCTCGCGCTCCCCCGTCGCCATGGACCTGCGCATCGCCTCCTCGACCTTGCCGGGCTCGGACTGCTCCGCGACCAGCTCCGACACCCGCAGACCCCTCATCTGGTCCTCGGTGAGGCCGACGGAGCGCTCCGCGTCGCCATTGGCCCGGACGAGCAGCAGGTCGGTGTCGAACAGCGCGAGCACGCACGGAAAGTCGCTGAATCCCCACTTCATCAGCAGGTCCTCGTCGCGCAACCGCATGCGTGACTCGGTGACCCGCACCACGAGCCAGTCGGCCCCGGCGGCCGTCCTGCGACGGCGGGCGAGGAGTCCCACTCGCAGGTCGTGGCCGTCCCGGTGCCGCAGGACGACGTGGCCGCTCCAGCTCCGGTCTCCCGCGGCCGGTCCGGCAACCTCGGAGCCGTCGTCAGAGGCGAGCAGGGTTGCGCCCGGCCGGCCGACGACCTCCTCCCGTGCGTAGCCGAGCAGGCGGCGGGCGCCGTCGCTCCACCCGGTCACGATGCCCTGCTCGTCGATGACAGCCGTGGCCGAGAACGCCACGTCCTCGCTCTCGTCCAGCTCACGGCTGTCGTGGGGCGCAATACCGCGTCGGGCCATCACGCCACCTCCTACGGCGCATAGTGAAGACCGGGGGCCGTCACCCTTCCAGCCTGCACCAGGTGGATGGCGAGAGCAGATTTCCTGTGGCAGCAGGCCCCTCACGGCGGGAGGTGCTTGCGGGCTTCGACTTCTTGCTGCCGCGCGACAGAGCCTCGCGATCACGTTCCGTACATCACCGGCTTCGTACCGCATGCGGGCGTGCGGCTCGGAGCGTGGGGCCCGGGGTGAGGCGGTGGCGCAGGTGTGGGCCCCGAATTCCGGACCGGAGCCTCCACGGGTCATCGGAGTGCAGGCGAGTCGGTCGACCACAGCCTCGGACGGTCTCCACCTGGCGGTCGAGCAGGGGCAGAAGCTGCTGTCGGTGGTGATCACGGCTGGTCAACGGGGCGATTCCCCGCAGTTCGAGCCGGTCCTGGAAGCGATCAAAATTCCGCGACCGGGCCTGGGGCGGCCGCGCAAACGACCGGACCGAGTGCGTGCGGACAAGGCGTACGACTCCCGTGAGAACTCCGCCTACCTGCGCAGACGTGGCATCAAGACGACGATCCCGGTGCCTGCAGACCGAGTCCGCAACCGACAAACCTCGGCTCTCGCGGCGGGCGGCAGCCGACGTTCGACAAGAGCGACTACCGCGAGCGCCACGCGGTCGAGTGCGGCATCAATCGACTCAAGCGCCCTCGCGCGGTCGCCGTGACGACGCCGCCCGCGTTGCGTATGACGTGGGCTTCCCCTTCCCGCAGGCCGAGGACGCCGTACGGATTCAGCCGTGCGTCCATGCAGGCCACGACAGCGGTCTGCCTGGACGGCGGGAGAGGCAGGGGACCTTCGAAGGCGGCGGCGTAGGACTCGTTGTTGGAGAGGAATTCGTCGGTGGCGGTGACGCCCATGTCGTGCTCCGATCTCTCAAGTCACGGCCGCTGCGGGCCGTTGGGCGTAGCGGCTGGCCGGGCGCGTGAGCCCGTAGTGCTCGCGCAGGGTGCTGCCGGTGTACGCGCTGCGGAACAGGCCGCGTTCGCGCAGGATCGGCACCACCTGGTCGGCGAACAGTTCGAAGCCTCCGGGCAGCCACGGCGGCATCACGTTGAAGCCGTCCGCCGCGCCCTGCTCGAACCACTGCTGGAGCTGGTCGGCGACCTGCTCCGGTGTGCCCGCGATGACGCGGTGGCCTCGCGCGCCCGCCAGTCGGTGCAACAGCTGCCGGACGGTTGGCTCTTCGCGCTCGACGATGTCGAGTACGAGCTGGAAGCGGCTGCCGTTGCCCCGCTCTCCCCGGGTCTCGATCAGCTCCCGCGGTACGGGACCGTCGAGTTCCTCCTCGCTCAGGCGCAGGCCGAGCAGCCGGTGGAGGAGTTCGAGCGAATAGGCGGGCTGTGTCAGATCGTTGAACTCCTCGTGCAGCCTGCGCGCCTGTTCCTCCGTCGAGGCGATGAAGGGGCTGATGCCGGGCAGCACCAGCAACTGCCCCGGATCGCGGCCGAGTCGGGCCGCCCGCTTCTTGATGTCGGCACAGAACTCCTGGCCGCTCGCCAGCGTCTGGTGCGCCGTGAAGACTGCCTCCGCATAGCGGGCGGCGAAGGCCCGCCCGTCTTCCGAGGAGCCGGCCTGTACGTAGACGGGTCTGCCCTGCGGCGAGCGGGGAATGTTGAGGGGGCCGCGCACCTTCAGCAACGGGCCCTCGTGGTCGATGGCGTGGATGCGGTCGGTGTCGGCGAACAGGCCCGTCCGCTGGTCGGCAACGAGGGCGTCGTCCTCCCAGCTGTCCCAGAGCTTGGTGACGGCTTCGAGGAAGTCCCGGGCGCGGTCGTAGCGTTCGGCGTGGACCGGGTGTGCGTCCAGGCCGAAGTTCTGCGCGGCCTGCGGCGCTCCGGTGGTGACGATGTTCCAGCCTGCTCTGCCCTTGCTGAGGTGGTCGAGCGAGGCGAAGAGGCGGGCGAGGTTGTAGGGCTCGGTGTAGGTGGTGGACGCGGTGCCGATGAGGCCGATCCGTTGCGTGGCGGCGGCCAGGGCCGACAGCCATGTGAAGGGCTCCAGCCGGAAGCGGCTGGCGTAGCGGACGTTGTCTGCGAGTGCCGGGCCGTCGGCGAAGAAGAGCCCGTCGAAGGCCGCGGCCTCGGCCCTTCGGGCCAGCTCCTGGTAGAAGCCGATGTCGAGAAGCCGCTCGGTGTCGGAGGCGCTGTGGCGCCAGGCGGCCTCGTGATGACCGCCCGGGTAGACGAACAGATTGAGATGGAGCTCCCTGCCGGGAGTGACGTGAGCGCTCACGCGTGGGCCTCCTCGAGGATCGGACGGTCTTGGGCCTCGACACCCAGGCGGGTCAGGAGCCCCTCGCGCAGTGCGGCGTACTCGGGTGTGCCGTGGCGTCGCGGTCCCTCGATGCCGACGGCCACGTCCGCGGTGATCCGCCCCTCCTCCAACACCGCGACCCGGTCGGCGAGTTCGATCGCCTCGTCCACGTCGTGCGTCACCAGCAGAACTGCCGGTCGGTGACGCTCGCACAGCTTCCGCAGCAACTCGTGCATACGGATGCGGGTCAGGGCGTCGAGGGCGCCGAACGGCTCGTCGGCCAGCAGGAGTTCGGGCTCGCGCACCAACGACCGGGCCAGGGACACACGTTGCTGCTCCCCGCCCGACAGCTCGACGGGCCAGGCCTCCTCCCGGTCGGCGAGGCCCACCTCCGCCAGGGCGGCTCGCCCGCGCTCCCTGGCGTCCGGGCCCGGCAGGCCGAGCAGCACGTTGTCCAGCACGCGCTTCCATGGCAGCAGCCGGGCGTCCTGGAAGACCACCGAGACGTTGTCGGGAGCGCTCAGCACTCCCTTGCCGTCCACCAGGTGGTCGAGCCCGGCCAGTGCCCGCAGCAGCGTCGACTTGCCCGAGCCGCTGCGTCCGAGGAGCGCCACGAACTCACCCTCGCGGATGCTCAGTTCGAGTCCGTCCAGGACCTTGCGGTTCTCGAAGGACCGATCCAGACCGTGGATGCGTACGGCGGCCCTGCCGCGCTTCGTGCGGGTCAGCCCGCGAGTGTCCGCCGCCACGACAGCACCTTCCTCTCAGTCAGACGAACCAGTCCGTCGCTCGCGAGACCGAGAAGCCCGTACACGACGAGGCCGACGATGATGATCTCGGTCTGCCCGTACGTGCGCGCCAGCTCCATCATGTAGCCGAGCCCGCTGGTGGCGTTGACCTGCTCCACCACCACCAGAGCCAGCCAGGTCGCGGTCACCGCGAACCGCATGCCGAGCAGGAAGCCTGGAAGCGTGCCCGGCAGCACGACGTGCCGAACGAACTGCCATCGGGAAAGCCGCACCGTCTCGGAGAGTTCGACGTACCGGTTGTCGATGCTGCGCAGTCCGTTGTGGGTGTGGATGTAGACGGGGACGAGGACGACCAGGGACACCGTGACGACCTTCATCGTCTCCCCGATCCCGAGCCACAGGATCAGCAGCGGCACCAGCGCCAGCGACGGGATGGCCCGCTTGATCTGCACGGGCCCGTCGATCACGCCTTCTCCGAGGCGGCTCAGGCCCGAGAGCAGCGCGAGGAGCAGTCCGGCAGCGGTGCCGAACAGCAGGCCCAGCAGGGCACGTTGAGCGGACGCCGCCAGATGGGACTGGAGTCTGCCGTCCTCGATGAGGTCTCCTGCCGTGGTCACCACGGTCCAGGGAGCCGACAGGCTCCTGGGCTCGATGAGGCCGGCGGCCGATCCCGCAGACCACACGGCGAGCAGAAGCAGAGGGCCCAGCGCCTTGCCGTACGGGACGGGGCGTCCCGGTGCGAGACGGCGCCTGGCCGTGCTGCGCGACGCGCCGCGGCGAGCCGGCCGGGTCAGTCGTCCGAGGGGTTGAGTGCTCACGCTGGTCACGGCTTCTCCTTCCCGGCTGCTCGCGGGCCCGAGTCGTCCTTCGGCTGCTTCTCCGCCGCCTTGAGCGCGTCGGCTGCGACGGGCTCGAAGCGCCGGTCGAAGAGGGTCTCCGCGTCGAACTTCTCCTGGCCCGTCTCCCTGGCCAGCAGGTCGACGGTCTTCTGCTGGCGCCTGATCGCGGGGTCCCAGGAGGCCGGGATGTCCGGCTCTCCGTTGTGCTTGTGCAGGTAGGCGCCGTCCTCGCGGCTCAGGCCCTGGTCCTTGACCGCGTAGCCCTCGATCCACTCCTCGGGGTGCTTGTACGCCCACACCTGGGCACGCGCCCAGAACTTCACGAACTCCCTGATGGCGGCGGCCTTCTTCGGATCCGCGACGGTGTCGGTGGGCGTCCAGAGGTGGGAGGGGTCGTCCCGGAGGCCGTGCGGGATGGTCTTGCCGCCGTCCTTGCCGTACTTCGCCGGATAGCGCTTGATGTTGACCCCGCCGAGCGGCGCGGCGTCGACCTGGTGCTCGCCGAGCGCCGTCGGGTAGACGTCCCCGGTGCTGGGGAGTTCGACGAGTTGTACGTCTTCCTTCGACAGGTCGGCCTTCGCAAGGATGCGCAGCACCAGTGCGCCCTGGGCCTGTCCCGGGCTGTAGGCGATCTTCTTGCCCTGGAGGTCCTTCAGGGAGTCGATTCCGGCACCCGGGGCGATGCCCAGCCGGTAGATGGGATTCTTCTTCGGGTCCTTGCGGAATTCCGCTGCGACCAGCTTCGTGTCCAGCCCCGTCCAGTGGGCGTGGATCGAAGGGATCTCGGCCGACGAGCAGACGTCCAGGGAATGCGCCCGGAATGCCTCCGAGCACTGCGGACCGCCGCTGATGTTGGCCCACTTGACCTTGAAGGGCAGTTTCCGGATTTCGCCGGAGAGTTTCAGCAGGACATGGTCCTCAGGGGCCCCGATGGTGAGCGTCGTCTTCGGGGAGGCCTTCGCCGGGATCTTCGACTTCGCGAGCTGCGCGTCACTCGCACTGCCGGACGAGCCTTCCTGCTGTGCGCAACTCACGAGCAGCGCGGGGGCGGTGAGAGCGATGAGCAGCGCGACGGGGAGAGCCGTACGGCGGCTTCGGCCGGGTGGGCGGAAGGCGGTACTCGGGCGTGGGAGTGCGGGGCTGGGCATGTTCGTGTCCCGGTTCGTTCAATGCAACTGACGGAAGAAGACGTGCCGTTGGGCCGAAGCTCACGAGAACGCGCGTGCGGCATGCGGCACGGAAAGGGAAGGCGCAGAGGAGCGGCGATGCGCGAAAAGGCGAGAGTCGCGCCTGGGAATTCAGCTACACAGCGCGGAAGAGACGCGGTGGAGATCCACGGAGCGTCGCTGTGTGAAACCAGGGGATTGGCGCATGCCGTTGAAGCTAACGACGCCCCTGAGCAGGGTCAACAGCCGTCGCCCGTCCGGACGGAAACGCAATGGGGGCTTCGTGCGCCCGCCATTCTCGCGTTACACGGTGAAACGAACAGCCCGTGAACGAACACCGGCGGCCCGTCGGATCTCCCGGGCTCCTGCGCTGCAGGTCCGGCAGCAGCCCGAGCGCCAAGTCGTCAACTTGGGGCCGGAGTTGATCCCGCACGGCCTTGGCCGTCCCGCCCCTCAGGGCATCGGACGCCTCCTGCCAGTGAACAAGGGGCCACGCCGATGATCAGCGACGGCTGCGTCTCTCTCGGGCGACCCCTCCAGCAGGATCGCGGTCTACGGCTGGAGTGTCAGGTCGCGCCGATACCAGTTGCCCGGCTTTCCGCCGAGGTCGGCCGGGTCAGCCGGCCCGGCCAGGACGAACCCGGCTCTGGTCAGCACCTTCCGGGACGCGGGATTCGCGTGGGCGGTGGCCGCTCGCAGAGTGCGCAGCCCGTGCCGCGACACCGCCAGCCGGCACAACTCCCGAACGGTCCCGGTCGCCACGCCGCGTCCGGCGACGTGCTGCGCGACCCGGTAGCCGAGTACCGCACCGCGATCCTCGATGTCGACCAGGTTGAACCTCCCGAGTACCGAGCCGTCTTCGGCGACGAGCACGTGGAAGGCGCAGATGCCGGCCTCCTGCTCAGCCAGCAAGGCGTTGAACCGGTCGGTGAACTGGTCGAAGTAGTGGTCGCCGCGGTCGGGGACCGCGGCGGCGAAGTAGGAGCGGTTCGCCAGCTCGAAGGCCAGGACCGCCGGGGCATGATCGCCGTGCAGCTGCTTCAGTTCGGGCACTGCCCGACCCTATTCAGATCACGCGCTGAAGCCACCTGAGTTTTCCCCGGCGGCGGACAGACTCAAGGCCGCGGCACACAACGATCTACGACCTGGAGTGTCGGGCCAGTGCCGGAACCTGCGTTCTCCCGCCCGCGACAACCTGCTCGTCGAGGCCCGCGGGCTCGCGTCACGGCCGTCGCTCGACGACCTTCGCGTGCAGGAGCTTTCCGGCGAGCTCGATGCGGAGACGGGGATCGGCAGCGGAGTTCTTCGAGCGGAGCTTGAGCTTGGAGTAGGTGAGGTTGAGCCGGTCGGTGTCGATCACGATGTCCGGCGAGCCGGCGAAGAACAGCTTGCCGTGCACCATGTCGGTCTCGATTCGCAGAACGTCCGAGGTGATCACCGCGTGGGTGAAGTCGAAGGTGACACGGCACAGTTGCGTGCGAAGCTCGATGCGCGCCGGCACCGTCCAGCGCCCCTCCCGCTTGTACTTGCCGCCGTGTTGATCGACCACGAGTACGTCTTTGCCTTTGGCTGCGGACGCGACCGGCAGGTCTCCGGTGAGCGCGGCCAGCTCGCCGAGCGTCCGGGCCGAGAGCGCGCTCTCCAGCCGCATGTCGAGCTCCTCGGCGTCGAGTCGGCCGTCACCGGCGGCAACCCGCAACGCGTCCACGACGCGGTCACGATCCTCGTGCGATGCCCGCAGGTCGGGCCGGTCATGCGACATGTCGGCCACGTTAGCGGCACCGCTCGGTGGCCACCAGGTGCGACGAGCTCGCTGTCGACCACCCGGGCCACCGTGCGAGCACTTGAGCACTCGGTGTGCGGAGCCGATGTGCCGGGTGCCGGGTGCCGTCCCGATATGTTCATCTCGCCGACTGCCGTGCGGGGTTCGTTGCGCGTAGGGTCCGAGCGGCCCAGGCGTGTACGCACCGCGCAGGAGCGGTGCCCGTCATCCGTCCCGTCACAGTGGAGAGTTCATGGCCACAAGGTCCAGCCGGCGCCTGCTCCCGTTCCGCAAGCGCCCCGAACTCGCCACCGCGCTGGCCCTCTTGACGACCGCGCTCCTCATCGCCCCGGCCACATCTGCCAGTGGTGACTCCGGCTCCGGCGCTCGGACACCGGAAGCGCTCACGGGCTGGGACCACGAGGTCCCGGCCAAGGGCGTCGACCTCTACTCCGGAACCGTCCGCAGTGGCGGAACGCCTCACTGGACCGTGACCGTCCGAGCGGAGGGAGCCCAACTCCTCGACCGGGACGAGGCGAAGGCGACGGCCGGGAAGTTGCGCGATGCCGGATTCACCCCGCACACGCGCCGGGTCGAGTGGCCTCGGGGCTCCGCCGACCGGCACGGGACCCTCGGTGTACTGGTACGCGTGGGCCACCACGAGGCCGAGGAAGCGGCAGAGGCCGAGCGTCGGTCCCTCTCCGGCGCGGGCTTCGACGCGGTGACGGAGTGGACCGGCGGCGACGGGGCCACCGCCGACGGAGGGTTCGCCCGCGTCAAGGTCGCCGTCGTCGATCCCCGCCTCTTCGAGGGCTCGCTCGGGAGCGACTACGGCGCGGCGGCCTCGGGCCGGGAGACGGTCACGGCGATGTCGGTACGGGCCGGGGCCCTGCTCGGAGTCAACGCCGGCTTCTTCGTGATGGAGCAGAAG
>NZ_JACBXA010000010.1 GCF_013870515.1 Streptomyces albidus (ex Kaewkla and Franco 2022)
GAGAATCGGAGTCAGACTGCGGTTCTCGTGACGACCGGCGTCGCGGGAGCACGCGAGACCAGGATCCCGGTGCGCGGTGTCCGCAAGGCCACCGCGCAGGCCATGGTGAACAGTGCCTTCACGGCGCCGCACGTCACGGAGTTCGTGACCGTCGACGTGACGCGGACCATGAGGCTCGTACGGGAGCTGAAGCAGGACCCGGACATGCAGGGGCTGCGCGTCAACCCGCTGCTGCTGGTCGCCAAGGCGTTCCTGGTCGCGCTGCGACGTCACCCGGAGGCCAACGCCGCCTGGGACGAGGCGAATCAGGAGATCGTCCAGAAGCACTACGTCAACCTGGGCATCGCGGCGGCGACGCCGCGCGGCCTGATCGTCCCGAACATCAAGGACGCCCAGGCCAAGACCCTGCCCGAACTCGCCGCATCACTCGGCGAGTTGGTGGCCACCGCCCGCGAGGGCAGGAGCAGCCCGGCAGCGATGCAGGGCGGCACGGTGACGATCACCAACGTCGGCGTCTTCGGCGTCGACACCGGTACGCCCATCCTCAACCCCGGTGAATCCGCGATCCTCGCCTTCGGGCAGGTGCGGCAGCAGCCGTGGGTGCACAAGGGCAAGGTCAAGCCGCGTGACGTCACGACTCTTGCGCTCTCCTTCGACCACCGCCTGGTGGACGGGGAGTTGGGCTCGAGGCTGCTGGCGGACATCGCGGCGGTGCTGGAGCAGCCGAAGCGTCTGATGACCTGGACGTGATCTGACCCGGCTGCCCCGTCGGGCAGCCGGTCGAGCGCGTACGCAGCCGGGCACCTCCTCAGCGGAGGTGCCCGGTTCGCGTCTGCGGGGGTGACTCGTCCGTATCGCGGACAGCACAGCACACGCATCTTTGTTGTATCTAAGCTGTGCACATGTCCGTTTCCACCGACCTCGCAACAACCACTCCACTCCGGCAGCCGCCGGCCGCCGAGCGGGTCTACACGCACGTCAAGCAGGCTGTGCTGGACCGCCGTTACGAAGGCGGGATGCTGCTCACCGAGGGCGAACTCGCGGAGGCCGTCGGCGTCTCGCGTACGCCGGTGCGGGAAGCGCTGCTCCGTCTCGAGGTCGAAGGGCTGATCAAGCTCTACCCGAAGAAGGGCGCGCTCGTCCTGCCCGTGTCGGCGCAGGAGATCACGGACGTCGTGGAGACGCGGCTCCTGGTCGAGCAGCACGCGGTGCGCAAGTCCTCAGATCCCGTACGGGCAGGGCTGATCGCACGCCTGGAGGAGCTGCTGGCCGAGCAGCGGGCGCACGCCGACGCCGGGGACCTGACGGCGTTCGCGGTCAGCGACCGCTGCTTCCACGCGGAGATCGTCAGGAGCACCGGCAACGAGATCCTCACCCGGCTCTACGACCAACTCCGGGACAGGCAGCTGCGGATGGGCGTCGCGATGATGCACGCACAGCCCGACAGGATCGCCAAGAGCATCGCCGAGCACGCCGAGATCATGGAGACGGTGCGGGCCGGCGACGCCGACGCGGCAGCCGCAGCCGTACGCCGCCATGTCACGTGGGTGCGGGACCTGGTCCACGGTGAAGTGCGGTGAACGCAGCTCCCTCAGCGAGCGCCCCGATCCACAGCGATCCGCCCGGCGGTGCACGAGCCGCCGCGGTCTGGGGTCTGGGCGTCACCGTCTACTTCGTCGCCATCACCTACCGCACGAGCCTCGGGGTGGCCGCTCTCGACGCGACCGAGCGCTTCGACATCAACGCCTCGGCCCTGTCGACCTTCTCCATCCTCCAACTGCTCGTCTACGCGGGCATGCAGATACCGGTCGGGCTGCTGGTCGACAGGCTGGGCACGAAGAAGGTGCTGACGCTGGGCGTGGTGCTCTTCACCGCCGGCCAGTTCGGCTTCGCCTTCTCGGACTCCTACGTCGCCGCCCTGGCCTCCCGCGCGTTGCTGGGCTGCGGCGACGCCATGACGTTCATCAGCGTGCTGAGGCTGGGTTCGCGCTGGTTCCCGGCCAAGCGCGGCCCGATCATCGCCCAGGTCGCCGGTCTCATCGGCATGGCGGGCAACCTGGTGACCACGCTGGTGCTGGCCCGCGTGCTGGGCACCTTCGGCTGGACTCCGACGTTCGCGGGCAGTGCGCTGGGCGGCGTGCTGATCCTCGTGCTGGTCGTGATCTTCCTCAAGGACCACCCCGAGGGCTTCGAGGTCGGTACCTCGCCGCACATGGGGCGCACCTACGTACGCCATCAGATCCAGCGGGCCTGGCGTGAGCCGGGCACCCGGCTGGGGATGTGGGTGCACTTCACCACCCAGTTCCCCGGGATGGTCTTCCTGCTGCTGTGGGGGATGCCCTTCCTCGTCCAGGGGCAGGGTCTGAGCCGTTCGACCGCGGGTGAACTGCTCACGCTCGTCGTGCTGTCGAACATGGCCGTGGGCATGGTCTACGGGCAGGTCATAGCCAGGCACCACGCCGCTCGCGCGCCGCTGGCGCTCGGCACGGTGGCGGTCACAGCCGGCGTGTGGGCCACGGTTCTGCTCTGGCAGGGCCAGGCGCCGATGTGGCTGCTGGTGCTGCTGTGCTCGGTGCTCGGCGCCTGCGGGCCGGCGTCCATGATCGGCTTCGACTTCGCCCGTCCCGCCAACCCGCCCGAGCGCCAGGGGACGGCAGCGGGGATCGTCAACATGGGCGGCTTCACGGCCTCGATGACGACCCTGCTGGCGGTCGGAGTGCTGCTCGACGCGACCGGGGGCAGCTTCAGGATCGCCTTCGTCTGCATCTTCGTGCTGGAGGCGGTGGGCGTTCTGCAGATCCTGCGGCTGCGCCCGCGCGCGCACCGCCGCGAGCGTGAGCGAGTGGTGGCAAGCCGCGTGGAGGCGGTGCACGTACCGGTGTGACGCGCCGCCGGCGCGCCCCGTGAGGGCGCCGCGACGCGGGGCAGGCCACCGGCTGAGCCGTCACGGGGCGGCCCGAGGCCACCCCGTGACGGGTGGCTCGGGCGCCGCGTCACGGGGTGACGGTGAAGGACTCCAGGATCTTCTTGGCCAGCTTCGCGTCGCCCTCGACCTTCACCTGGTCCGAGACGGCCTCGGGCCGCACGCGCCCGGCTGCGAGCCGCACGTACGTCTCCCAGTCCAGGGACAGGGTGACCGCGGGGCCCAGGGACGGGCTGCCGTCGACGGTGCCCCTGCCGTCCGCGTCGACCCGGACCGTGCGCATGAACTCGAGCGGGCCGCTGACGTCGAAGACGACCGCGGTGTGGGGGCGGGCACCCGCCTTCTTGGCGACGACCTTCGGCAGCCCCAGGACCATCAGATCGCGCGCGACGTACGCCCCCGCCGAGTCGAGGTTCCCCGGCTTGCCCAGCGCCCGGCGGAGATCCTGCTCGTGCACCCAGACGTCGAACGCCCGCATCCGCAGCTGGTGTTCGAGCGTGACCTTCGAACCGCCCGGCATGATGTCCCGCACCTCGGCGTCCGGCTGGCGCTTCTCGTTCCGCAACTGCCGCGAGCGCCGGATGATCGTGTACTCCAGCTCGCCCGTCATCTCCGGGCCGGTGTGGTGCCGCCGCACGTCGACCTGGATCTCCATGTGACGGCTCGGCTCGTCGACGACGTGGTAGAGGTCGCGGGGCAGGGTGTGGATCGGCCGCGGGTCGCCCAGGAGCTCGCATTCCATGCCGATGATGTGCGAGACGACGTCCCTGACCGACCAGCCGGGGCAGGCGCTCCGCCGGTTCCACTCCCCCTCGACGAGGGGCCTCACCAGCTCGGATATGGCTTCGATGGATTCGGTCCAGGCGTCGACGTATGGCTGAAGGCTTGGGTGGTCGGTCACGAGACCCCTCGGGCGGTACGGACGTTCGCGGTCTGGGTGCGGTGCTCTCAAGTTACGCTGCGCGAGGGCACCCCGGCAGTGCTTTCGGGTGACGATGCTAGGCCCATTCGACCCGCTCCAAAGCATCGCCGGTGGTACGGTGCGCGGCTGTTCGAGTCGGATGCGGATGAACCCGGCAAACGTCCCGATTCGCCCCGTGTGCGAGTGCCCTCGTCCGTACGTCCGCGACCGGTGCGCGTATGTCAGTCGTCACCCGTCAGCGCATCGATGCACACCGCCACCGAGAGCAGCAACGGCACGTCCGCGTCCGGCTGTTCGATGTCCACGGCGTAGGTGTCCCGCACCCGGAACCACTTGCGCGAGATGCGCGCGGTGCGCCTGCCGCCGTGCTCGATGTCGTACTCCTTGTCGAGCACGTTCCCGTGCACCGACAGCGTCCCGCCGTCTGCCAGCCGCGCCCGGAACCGGTTGCGCAGCGGCGTGAACCGCTTCTTGCGCACGGTCACGAGCGGCTGCCCTCCGCGCTCCACCTCGATCGTCTGCCAGAAGCTGATCATCTTCCGGCGGATGACGGCGACGACCTCGCCCTGCACGTCCTTGAGCTGGAAGGTCTGCCGGACCCGCAGGGCCTTGCCGTCCACGAGGAAGGCGTGCCGACCGTGTTCGTCGTCGATCCAGAAGTCGTCGCCGATGCCGAAGATCCGTTCCCGCACGAGATACCTCATGCGGACACGTCTTCCCAGTCGGCGGAGGAATGCTCACCCGGGCCTCGGCTGTTGGTGCTGAACATGGCTGGAAATGCGCGCGTGCGGGCCCCCGAGCTGATCGGCGAGGGCGGCTGGCTGAACACCGGTGGAACAGACCTCGCCCTCGCCGACCTGCGAGGGCGGATCGTCCTGCTGGATTTTTGGACCTTCTGCTGTGTCAACTGCCTGCACGTGCTCGACGAGCTGCGTGAGCTGGAGGAGCGGCACCGCGACACCCTGGTGATCGTCGGTGTGCACTCGCCGAAGTTCGCGCACGAGGCGGAGCACCGTGCCGTCGTGGACGCCGTCGAGCGCTATCAGGTCGAGCACCCGGTGCTGGACGATCCGCAGCTGGCGACCTGGAAGCAGTACGCGGTACGTGCCTGGCCCACTCTCGTCGTCGTGGACCCCGAGGGGTACGTCGTCGCTCAGCACGCGGGTGAGGGGCACGGTCACGCCATCGCGACGCTCGTGGAGGAGTTGGAGCGCGAGCACGCGCGGAAGGGCACGCTGCGGCGCGGAGACGCCCCGTACGTGCCCCCGGAGCCCGTCCCCACCGATCTGCGCTTCCCGGGGAAGGCCCTGCGGCTGCCCGGTGGGGGCGCAGGCTCCGGGGGAGGCAACTTCCTCGTCTCGGACACCACCCGGCACCAGCTGGTCGAGCTGGCCCCGGACGGCGAGACGGTCCTGCGCCGCGTGGGCACCGGTGAGCGCGGGCTGACGGACGGGGCTTCCGAGCAGGCGCGGTTCAGCGAGCCGCAGGGTCTCGCCCTGCTTCCCGGCACGGGGACGGTCGTCGTGGCGGACACCGTCAATCACGCGCTGCGCGGGTTCGACCCCGTCAGCGGCGAGGTCGTCACGCTGGCCGGGACCGGAGCGCAGTGGTGGCAGGGCGCCGCGTCAGAGGGCCCCGCGCGGGAGGTCTCCCTCTCCTCGCCCTGGGACGTCGAGTGGTTCGACGGGCGGCTGTGGATCGCGATGGCCGGGGTGCACCAGCTGTGGACGTACGAGCCGCCCGAGGACGGCGCCCCGCACGGCACGGTGCGGGTCGAGGCGGGGACGACGAACGAGGGTCTGGTGGACGGGCCCGTCGCGCAGGCGTGGTTCGCGCAGCCGTCGGGCCTGTCGGCCTCGGACGACGGACAGCGGCTGTGGATCGCCGACTCGGAGACCAGCGCGGTCCGCTGGATCGAGAGGGCCGGCGAGGAGTCCGGCGGAGCCGGGGAGCTCGTCGTACGCACAGCTGTGGGCACGGGCCTCTTCGACTTCGGGCACCGCGACGGGAAGGCCGGAGAGGCCCTGCTCCAGCACCCGTTGGGCGTCACCGCGCTCCCCGGAGGGAGGGTCGCCGTCAGCGACACCTACAACCACGCGCTGCGCTGCTACGACCCGCAGACCGACGAAGTGACCACCCTCGCAACGGACTTGCGCGAGCCCTCCGACGCGGTGCTCGTGGACGACGCCGACGGGGCGGGACCCGCGATCGTGGTCGTGGAGTCGGCCCGGCACCGGCTGACCCGGCTGCGGCTGCCGGAGGAGGCGGTACGGGTGGAGCCCGTCGCGCACCGCACGCAGCGGTCGGCGACCGAAGTGGCCCCGGGCGAGCTGCTGTTGGACGTCGTCTTCCAGGCGCCCAAGGGCCAGAAGCTCGACGACCGCTACGGGCCCCCGACACGGCTGCTGGTCAGCTCGACGCCTCCGGAACTGCTGGCGGACGGCGCGGGAGGGGGCACGGACCTCGGCCGCACCCTGCGGCTCGCCGGCGGGGTGAGTGAGGGCGTGCTGCACGTGTCGGCGATGGCGGCGTCGTGCGACGAACCGGGCGCGGCCGGGGAGTCGAACGAGTTCCCGGCGTGCCACGTGCACCAGCAGGACTGGGGCGTGCCGGTGAGGGTCACGGATTCGGGCACGGCCCGCCTCGCGTTGGTACTCGCGGGCATGGACGACGGCAGCGCGGCCGGCACCGACGCGTCGCAGGCCTGAACGCACGAACGGCCTGCGGCGTCCGGGGACGCCGCAGGCCGTGGCCGGCTCGGGGTTTCTCGCTACCGGTTCACACCGGCCGGGCCGGTGCGTGCCGTCCGGCCGGAGGTCACCACTGGTGGCGCTCCTCCTCGACGACCACCGGCGCCGCCGGGTGCGGCGGCTGCGTCTTGCGGCGCTTGAAGATGCTCACGTAGACGGAGAGGCCGATCAGCCCGGCCGCGATCAGGACGAGACCCACCACATCCAGGTTGACGACGTCGGTGTTCACGTCGACGGCCAACGTGAGGATGGCCCCCACGGCCAGCATGCCGATGCAGATGACGATGCCCATGGATTCCCTGCCTCTGTTTGGCGTTTGTCCTGCTCTCCTACGCAGGGCCGGGTACCCGTGGTCGTGAACATCAATCAACTGCGGCCTTCGGGAGGGCCGTTCGGCGGGGCCGTTCAGCCCGCGAAGAAGCCGCCCATGCTCTCGGTGAGCAGGTACGGGTCCTCCACGCCGCACAGCTCCCGCGCGGAGTGCATGGACAGGATCGCCACACCGATGTCGACCGTGGAGATGCCGTGGCGGGCCGCGGTGATGGGGCCGATCGTCGTACCGCACGGCATCGCGTTGTTCGACACGAAGGACTGCCAGGGCACGCCGGCCCGCTCGCAGGCGGCGGCGAACACGGCACGTCCTGAACCGTCCGTGGCGTAGCGCTGGTTGACGTTGACCTTGAGGATCGGGCCGCCGTTGGGCATCGGGTGGTGGTCCGGGTCGTGCCGCTCGGTGTAGTTGGGGTGCACCGCGTGGCCCGTGTCGGAGGAGAGGCAGTAGCTTCCCGCGTACGCCCGTGCCCGGTCCTCGTACGAGCCGCCGCGCGCGAACACCGAGCGCTCCAGCACCGATCCGAGCAGCGGACCGTCCGCGCCGGTGTCCGACTGGCTGCCGTTCTCCTCGTGGTCGAACGCCGCCAGCACGGGGATCGAGCCGAGGCCGTCCTGCCCGGCCGCCGAAGCGAGGGCGACCGCCCCGGCGTGGACGGAGAGGAGGTTGTCCATGCGCGGCCCCGCCAACAGCTCCTGGTCCCGGCCCAGATACGCGGGCGGCTCCACGCTGTGCGCCATCAGGTCCCAGCCGGTGATCTCCTCGGCGCGCACGCCGGCCTCCTGGCCGACGAAGCGCATCAGGTCGCCCTCGTCCGGGGTGCCCAGCCCCCACACGGGGGTCATGTGGCGTTGACGGTCCAGCTTGAGGCCGTCGTTGGCCTCGCGGTCCAGGTGGATGGCGAGCTGGGGTACGCGCAGCAGCGGGCGGCTGATGTTCACCAGCCGCGTCGAGCCGTCGCGCAGGGTCAGCCGCCCGGCGAGACCGAGGTCCCGGTCGAGCCAGGTGTTGAGCAGCGTGCCGCCGTAGATCTCCATGGCGATCTGGCGCCAGCCGCCGCGGCCCGTGTCGGGCGTGGGCTTGACCCGCAGATTGGGGGAGTCGGTGTGGGCGCCGACGATGCGGTACGGCGTCTCCGGACCGGCGCCCTCGGGCACGTACCAGGCGATCAACGCGCCGCCGCGCAGCACGTAGTGGCCCTGTCCGCCGCCGCCCTGCCGGGCGTGCGCCGCGTCCCAGGAGTCCGTCTCAGCCAGCTGGCGGAAGCCTGCCTTCTCCAGCAACTCGGCGGCGTTGCGCACCGCGTGGTACGGCGTGGGCGAATCCGCGAGGAAGCCGATGAGGCTGTCGGCGTGTGCCCTGCCTGGCTGGTCCGCGGGGCGCTGGGAGCTAGGGGTCATGAGGCTCAGCATACGAACGCGGAACGTCCCTCTTCTCCCCGACGGGGGAGGAGAGGGACGTTCCGCATGGGTGGATCATCTCTGGGTGTTGCGGCCGGGCCTCAGAAGGCCGCTTCGTCCAGCTCCATCACGGACGCGTCCACGTTCTCGGCCAGTCCGCGTTCCACGGCGAGCGAAGGCAGCACCGTGGAGGTGAAGAACTTCGCGGCCGCGATCTTGCCCTGGTAGAACGCCGTGTCCTTGGCGGACAACGCCTTGCCGGAGGCGCCGTTCAGCTTCTCCGCGGCGACCGTCGCGCCGCGCAGCAGCAGGTAGCCGATGACGACGTCGCCGGAGGCGAGCAGGAAGCGGGTGGTGTTGAGGCCGACCTTGTAGATCGACTTCACGTCCTTCTCGGTGGCCGCGAGGTCGGTCAGCATGGCGCCGACGATGGCCTCCAGGTCCACGGCCGCCCGGGAGAGCTCCTCGCGGGCACCGGCCAGCTCCTCGCCGCCCTTCGCCTCGGCCAGGAACTTCTTGATCTCCTCCGACAGGGTCGTGAGTGCCTGACCCTGGTCGCGGACGACCTTGCGGAAGAAGAAGTCCTGACCCTGGATCGCGGTCGTGCCCTCGTAGAGGGTGTCGATCTTGGCGTCCCGGATGTACTGCTCGATCGGGTACTCCTGCAGGTACCCGGAGCCGCCGAGGGTCTGGAGCGACTGTGCGAGCTGCTCGTAGGACTTCTCCGAGCCGTAGCCCTTCACGATCGGCAGGAGCAGGTCGTTCAGGCGCTGGGCGGCGGAGGCGTCCTCACCGCGGAACTCCTTGACCAGGATCTCGTCCTGGACGGAAGCGGTGTAGAGGACGAGCGCGCGCATGCCCTCCGCGTACGCCTTCTGCGTCATCAGCGAGCGGCGCACGTCGGGGTGGTGCGTGATGGTGACGCGCGGCGCGCTCTTGTCGGTGAACTGGGCCAGGTCGGCGCCCTGTACGCGCTCCTTGGCGTACTCGAGTGCGTTCAGGTAGCCCGTGGAGAGCGTCGCGATGGCCTTCGTGCCGACCATCATCCGCGCGAACTCGATGATCTTGAACATCTGGCGGATGCCGTCGTGCTTCTCACCCAGCAGCCAGCCCTTCGCGGGCCGGTTGGCGCCGAAGGTCATCTCGCAGGTGTTGGAGACCCGCAGGCCCATCTTGTGCTCGACGTTGGTGGCGTAGACGCCGTTGCGCTCGCCCAGCTCGCCGGTGTCCCAGTCGAACTCGTACTTGGGGACGATGAAGAGCGAGAGGCCCTTCGTGCCGGGGCCGTGGCCCTCGGGGCGGGCGAGGACGAAGTGCACGATGTTCTCGGACATGTCGTGCTCACCGGAGGTGATGAAGCGCTTCACGCCGTCGATGTGCCAGGTGCCGTCGTCCTGCTGCACGGCCTTGGTGCGGCCGGCGCCGACGTCCGAGCCGGCGTCCGGCTCGGTGAGCACCATGGTGGAGCCCCACTGCTTGTCCGCCATCAACTTGGCGATCTTCAGCTGCTCTTCGGTGCCCTCGTCGTGGATGACGCCGGCGAAGGCCGGGCCCGAGGCGTACATCCAGACGGCCGGGTTGGCGCCCAGGATGCTCTCGGCGAAGCCCCAAAGGAGCGAGCGCGGCGCGGTGGTGCCGCCGATCTCCTCGGGGATGCCCAGACGCCACCACTCGGCGTCCATGTAGGCCTGGTAGCTCTTCTTGAACGACGCGGGAACAGGCGCGGTGTTGGTCTCGGGATCGAACACCGGCGGGTTGCGGTCGCTGTCCTCGTAGGACTCGGCGAGCTCGTTCTCGGCGAGACGCGAGATCTCCGCCAGAACGCTCTTCGCGGTGTCCACATCCATCTCCGCGAACGGTCCGGTGCCGTACACCGTGTCGCGATCGAGCACCTCGAAGAGGTTGAACTCGATGTCGCGGAGATTCGACTTGTAGTGCCCCATGGCAACGGCTCCGTGTGGTCTCGCAGACGGACAGGTAGTCAGCTGTGTCTACACACGATGATGCTACCCGTCGGTAATAAGAAGCAAGCCCTAACCGCCCATCTGTGACTCGTTACTCTTTCTTCCATGTACGGCTACGACCAGACCGCGTCCGCGGGGCACGGCTACCCGCATGCCGGGCAGCAGCACGTCCACCAGCAGCCTGGCCACCAGCAGTACGCAGCTCACCAGTCGGCTCCTCCCCACTACGGGCAGCAGGCGCCACCCGGAAACGGGCAGCCGCTCTACCCCGAGCAGGCGCCGCCCTCCCTCCGGGAGACCGTGCGCGCCTTCACGACCGGCACTCTGACCTCAGAGGACTTCCAGTCGATCTTCTCGACCTCGAAGGTCTACTGCCCCCGCGGTGAGACGCCCGGCTTCCTCGCCCTGCACAACACCCAGCAGCCGGTCATCCCCATGTTCACCACGCTCAAGGAGCTGCGCAGGTACGCGGGCAAGGAGTCCCGGTACTTCGTGATCACGGGCGCCGAGGTCCTCGACCTGCTTCCCTCCGGGTACGGCTTCGTGCTGGACATGGAGGGCGAGCACCGGGTGGTCTTCGACGCGAAGGCCGTCGAGGAGATGGTCGACTTCGCGATGCGCCGGATGTACGGCTGAGCCGCCGAGTACGGCTGAGTGGCCGCTGAGGCCTCGTCGAGGCCGTTCAGGCCCAGTTCGGGTTGCCGTCCTCGCGCATCTCGAACCAGATGGACTTGCCCTCGCCCCGCGGGTCCACGCCCCAGGCGCCCGCCAGCATCTCCATCATGACCAGCCCGCGCCCGGACGAGGCCAGCTCGCCCGGTGTACGGCGGAGCGGCAGGGCGTCGCTGGTGTCGCCGACCTCGACGCGCAGCAGGCGGTCCCCGCGGGTGCCGCTGCACTCGGCCACCACCCGGGCGTCGCCGTCCGTGTGCACGAGGACGTTCGTCAGCATCTCCGAGAGCATCAGCACCGCGGCGTCGATCTGGTCCTCGTTGGCCCAGTCGAAGAGCATCCCCTGAAGCTGGTGCCGGGCCTCGCCGATCCGGTCCGGCTCCGCCTGCGCGACGCTCAGGGTCGTACGCCGCGCGACGCCGGTGGCCGCGGCGGCCCGTTCGGCGGCGAAGGTCGGGTCGAGGGCGACCAGCAGGAGAGCCATGTCGTCCTCGCGCCGGTCCGTGAGGGGGCCCGCCTCCTCGCCCGAGAGCGGGATGTGCCCGGGATGGACCAGGGCGTCCGCGAACCGCTCCAGGTCCTCCGGCGCACGCGCACCCTCGGTCTGCTCCTCCGAGGTCTTCCGGATGCGCCGCCACCCCGAGTCCATGGTGTGGCCGCCCGCCTCGATCAGCCCGTCCGTGCAGACCAGAAGCGTCTCGCCCGGCTCCAGCACCAGCCGCGTCGTCGGGTACTCCGTGCCGGGCTCGATGCCCAGCGGCAGACCCCCCGCGGTGGGGCGGATCAGCATGGTCCCGTCGGCCAGCCACAGAGCCGGATCCGGGTGGCCGGCGCGGGCGATGTCGAGGGTGCCTGTGACCGGGTCGGCCTCCATGTAGAGGCAGGTGGCGAAGCGGTTGTCGCCGGCGAACCCCTCGGCGGCCACGTTCTCGCCCCTCGGCTCCAGGCGCCCCATCCCGGCCAGGAAGCGGGAGGTGCGGGCGAGGACGGCGTCCGGGCGGTGCCCCTCAGCCGCGTAGGCGCGAAGGGCGATGCGAAGCTGCGCCATGATGCCCGCGGCCCGCACGTCGTGCCCCTGCACGTCGCCGATGACCAGCGCCGTGCGCCCCGACGGCAGCGGGATCACGTCGTACCAGTCGCCGCCCACCTCCAGCCCACCGCCGGAGGGCACGTAGCGCGCGGCCAGCGCCATCCCCGCGATGCCCGGCCTGGTGGCCGGCCGCATCGTCCGCTGAAGGCCCGCGGACAGCTGGAGTTCCGTCTCGTGCATGGACGTACGGGCGATCGCCTGGGCGAGCATCCGGGCGACGTTCGTCAGCATGGACCGCTCGTCCGCGGTGAACTCGAGCGGATCGGCGAAGGCGATCATCCACGTGCCCAGCGTGCGGTTGGAGACGGAGAGCGGCAGGAACGCCCACGCCCGGTTCCCGACGCGTTCGACCTCCGGCCAGACGTCCGGGAACCTGCGCCGGTAGTCGGCCGGCTCGTGGAGGTAGATGGCGCGCCCCGTCCGTACGACGGCGGCCGCCGGGTGGTCCGCCTCGACGGACATCTCGATGAAGGGCAGCAGATGGTGCGGCACCGGTCTCTGACCGTGGCTGCCGACCAGAGTGAGCCGGTCCCCCTCCAGGTTGAAGACCGCGAGCGCCCTGGGCGTGAAGCCGGGCATGGCCAGCGATCCCGCCACCCGCAGCACGTCGGCGGTGGTGCGCGCCTCGGCCAGCGTCCGGCCCGTGTTCAGCATGAAGGCCTCGCGGCTGATCTGCTGGTCCCGGACCTGCGTGACGGGCCTGGCGGCGGGCGGGGAGGCGGGCTCCGGCACCTCGGAGATCGTGCCGATCAGGGCGAGGCTCTCGCCTTCCCCGGTCGGCATCATCCGCACGCGGACGGTCCGCACCATGGAGCCGTGCTCGTCGACGACGCGCATCACCGACTCCACCATGGTCCACTCGGTCAGGGAGAGGGTGGCGTTGGCCATCAGGTCCACGTAGTCGCTGACCTGGATGCGGGCGCGTACGACGGTCTCGGAGAGGGTGAGGGTCTCCGTGCCGGGGTCGGCACCGGGCTCGGGGCCCGAAGCGGAAGGAGCCTCCGGGGGGCCTTGCCGGGCGGATTCCTGCGCGGATTCCTGCGCGGAGTCGGAGCCCGGGCCCTCGACGGAGAGGGGCAGCGAGCCGCGGTCCGTCCGCCGGATCGGGACGCCCAGAAGGTGAGCGGTGAAGAGGTCGACGGTGGATGCGCCGGTCGCACTGTCCCAACGCCAGAGGCCGGTCCAGGTGGCCTTCAGCACGTCCTCAGTGCGCATTGCACCACTTTATGTGGGTTCTGGAATACGGGGCGAGTGGGGCTGAGCCAGGACGGTAGTCTGAGGGGCCGAACTTCAGGGGGGCCGACCTCCAAGCGACTGCCCCCGATGACTGCCGATCCGACGACTGGATGAATGATGCATCGGTACCGTTCCCACACCTGCGGTGAGCTTCGTGCTCCGGACGTCGGCACAGACGTCCGGCTGAGCGGATGGCTGCACAACAGGCGGAATCTGGGCGGCATCCTCTTCATCGATCTGCGCGACCACCACGGCATCGTCCAGCTGGTCGTGCGGCCCGAGCAGGCAGAGGTGCACGAGCGCCTCAGCTCGCTCTCGAAGGAGTCCGTCGTCCGCGTCGACGGCAAGGTCAGCGCGCGCGGTGCCGACAACGTCAACCCCGAGCTGCCCACGGGCGAGATCGAGGTCGAGGTCGGCGACGTGGAGGTGCTGGGCGGCGCCGAGCAGATCCCCTTCACGATCAACGCCGAGGACGGGGTCAACGAGGAGAGGCGCCTCGAGTACCGCTTCCTCGACCTGCGCCGCGAGCGCATGCACCGGAACATCATCCTGCGCTCGCAGGTCATCGCGAAGATCCGCGAGAAGATGGTCGCCCAGGGCTTCAACGAGCTGGCGACGCCGATCCTTTCGGCCACCTCGCCCGAGGGCGCCCGCGACTTCCTCGTACCCTCGCGGCTGCACCCCGGGAAGTTCTACGCGTTGCCGCAGGCACCGCAGCAGTTCAAGCAGCTGCTGATGATCGCGGGCTTCGACAGGTACTTCCAGATCGCCCCCTGCTTCCGGGACGAGGACGCCCGCGCGGACCGCTCGCCCGGCGAGTTCTACCAGCTCGACATGGAGATGAGCTTCGTCGAGCAGGAGGACGTCTTCGAGGTCATCGAGAAGGTGATGACCGACCTGTTCCTGGAGCTCGGCGACGGCCGTGACTGCACCTCGCCCTTCCCCCGCATCCCCTTCCGCGAGGCGATGCTCAAGTACGGCTCCGACAAGCCCGACCTGAGGGCCCAGCTCGAACTCGTCGACGTCTCGGACGTCTTCAAGGGGTCGGGGTTCAAGGCTTTCGCCGGCAAGCACGTACGCGCCCTCGCGGTGCCGGACACCGCGGGCCAGCCGCGCAAGTTCTTCGACCAGATGGGCGACTTCGCCGTCGAGCAGGGGGCCAAGGGCCTGGCGTGGGTCCGCGTCGGCGAGGACCGCACCCTCACCGGGCCGATCGCCAAGTTCCTCGAGGAGAGCGACGTCTCGCAGCTCCTGACGGCCCTGAAGGCCGAGCCCGGGACAGCGATCTTCTTCGGGGCGGGGGAGTTCGACGAGGTCTCGAAGATCATGGGCGCGGTCCGCGTCGAGGCCGCCAAGCGGACGGGCCACTTCGAGGAGGGCGTCTTCCGGTTCTGCTGGATCGTGGACTTCCCGATGTTCGAGAAGGACGAGGAGACCGGCCAGGTCGAGTTCTCCCACAACCCCTTCTCGATGCCGCAGGGGGGCCTGGAGGCGCTCCGGACCCAGGACCCGCTGGACATCCTGGCGTGGCAGTACGACATCGTCTGCAACGGGGTCGAGCTGTCCTCGGGCGCCATCCGTAACCACGAGCCCGAGATCATGTTCAAGGCGTTCGAGATCGCGGGCTACTCCAACGAGGACGTCGAGCGTGAATTCGGCGGCATGCTCCGGGCGTTCCGCTTCGGTGCGCCGCCGCACGGCGGCATCGCCCCGGGCATCGACCGCATCGTCATGCTCCTCGCGGACGAGCCCAACATCCGCGAGACGATCGCGTTCCCGCTCAACGGCAACGCGCAGGACCTGATGATGGGCGCCCCCAGCGAGGTGGACGCTGCACGCCTCAAGGAGCTGCACCTCGAGGTGCGCAAGCCCAAGCTGTGATCCGGCGCCGAGGCGCCGTCACGCCGTGACATGAGTGAACCCCCGGGCGCTGCCCGGGGGTTCACTCATGTGTGCTCGTCGGCTTCCTACTTCTGCTCCTCCAGGCGCGGGAAGAGCACCGCGCCCTTGGTGACCGTGGCCCCCACGGGGAGCTGGCCCCAGCGCGCGGCGTCGCCCACGCGCTGCTCGGACACCGGGCCCAGGTGCGGTTCGGCGCCCAGCGAGTCCCACAGCTTGCCCGACGTCTCCGGCATCACCGGGTTCAGCAGGACCGCGCACGCGCGCAGCGACTCGGCGGCGGTGTAGAGGATCGTCGCCAGCCGGGCCTGAGCCTCGGGGGATTCGTCCTTGGCCACCTTCCAGGGAGCCTGCTCGGTCAGATAGCCGTTGACCTGCTTGACGAAGTCGAAGACCGCCGCGATGCCGCCGGAGAAGTCCAGCTCCTCGCCGATCCGCCGGTCCGCTTCGTCGACCGCTTTCGCGAGCCCGTCGACGACGGCCTGCTCGGCCTCGCCCGCGGCCTTCGCCTCCGGCAGCGTGCCGCCGAAGTACTTGCCGACCATGGCCGCGACGCGGGAGGCGAGGTTGCCGTAGTCGTTGGCCAGCTCGCTCGTGTAGCGGGCGCTGAAGTCCTCCCAGGAGAAGGAGCCGTCCTGCCCGAAGGCGATGGCCCGGAGGAAGTACCAGCGGTACGCGTCCACGCCGAAGTGCTCGGTCAGCTGCTGAGGCGAGATGCCCGTCAGATTCGACTTGGACATCTTCTCGCCGCCGACCATCAGCCAGCCGTTGGCCGCGATCTTGCCGGGCAGCGGCAGGCCGTTGGCCATCAGCATCGCCGGCCAGATCACCGCGTGGAAGCGGAGGATGTCCTTGCCCACGAGGTGCACGTCCGCGGGGAAGGTCCGCTCGAAGCGCTCCTGGTCCGAGCCGTATCCCACGGCCGTGGCGTAGTTGAGCAGCGCGTCGATCCAGACGTAGATGACGTGCTTGTCGTCCCAGGGCACCTTCACGCCCCAGTCGAACGTCGAGCGGGAGATCGACAGGTCCTCCAGGCCCTGGCGGACGAAGTTCACGACCTCGTTGCGCGCCGACTCGGGCTGGATGAACTCCGGGTGCTGCTCGTAGTGTTCGAGGAGCTTCGGGCCGTACTCGGAGAGTTTGAAGAAGTAGTTCTCCTCCTGGAGCATCTCCACCGGCGCACGGTGGATGGGGCACAGCTTCTGCCCCGCGAACTCCCCTTCGCCCTCCAGCAGTTCGCCGTAGGTCTTGTACTCCTCGCAGCCCACGCAGTACGGACCCTCGTAGCCGCCCTGGTAGATCTCACCCTTGTCGTAAAGATCCTGGACGAACTCGCGGACGCGTTCGGTGTGCCGCTTCTCCGTTGTGCGGATGAAGTCGTCGTTCTTGATGTCCAGGTGTTCCCAGAGGGGCTTCCACGCCTCCTCGACGAGCTTGTCGCACCACTCGAGGGGGGAGACCCCGTTCGCCTCCGCGGTGCGCATGATCTTCTGACCGTGCTCGTCCGTGCCGGTGAGGTACCACACCTTCTCGCCGCGCTGGCGGTGCCAGCGGGTGAGGACGTCGCCTGCGACGGTCGTATAGGCGTGGCCCAGGTGGGGAGCGTCGTTGACGTAGTAAATGGGGGTCGTGACGTAGTACGCCTTCGATCCCTGCTCTGATCCAGTGGCCGCCATGCCAGAAATCCTAACGGTCCGGGCACGCCGGTTTCCGCCTGATAACTCTGAGTGACGGTCCGTGCGCTGTGTCGCGGTGCGGCTGCGGTGCGGCTGCGGACCGTTGACGCTCCTCGTCCGGCTCTGCATGCTTGCGCGCGTACAGAACAGAACCCCGCACCCCGGGGACCGGAACCAGGGAGGGCGTCATCCGCCGCGTATCCGCTCGGGTCTCCGGTGCCCTGATCGTCGCGGTCCTGATCGCCGCGGGCGCGCTGATCGCCACCGCGCTGGCTCCGGCGTCCGACTCTCCCGAGGGCGAGTACGTCATCGGTCAGTTCAACATGGCCGGCGGGACCACCGAGTTCGGGACGAAGCACAACGAGGTGCCCGACGACCTCGTCTCCGCTGTGAACGACCGCAGACCCGCGCTGTTGACGCTCCAGGAGACGTGCCGCGACTGGAACGAACGGCTGCGGAAGCAACTGCCCGACTACACCGTGGTGTTCGGGCCGGTCGACAACCTCGCCAAGGACCCGGGAAGCCCCGCGCGGTGCGCCCACCCCACGGACTTCGGCAACACGATCGTCTTCCGCAACGACCTGGGCTTCGAGAAGAGCACCGCGCGTAGCCATCTGCTGGGCTCCGAGGTGGGCGACGAGTACCGCGAGATGATCTGCGTACGCTCCGAGCGGCGGAAGCTGGCGGCGTGCTCGGCGCACCTCACCCCCAGCGACGGCCCTTATCTGGCGAGCCGGCGCGGCGAGGCCGCGGAAGCCGCGCGGATCCTGAAGACCCGGTACGCCGGATACACCGTGGTCCTCGGCGGTGACATCAACGATCTCCCGGGCTCCGGCGTCCTGGACAGCTTCTACCACCGCGACTACGGGCAGGGTGCCGGCGGCGCCTTCAAGGAGGCGGGCAGCCCCTGCGGCGACCGGATTCGCCGCGAGCACCGGGAGTCGGGGCTGCCGCGGGACCGCTACGAGGACTGCCGTTCCGGTGAACAGACCCACGGCAAGGGCAAGATCGACTACCTCTTCGTGTCGCCCTCCGTGCGGGTCAAGTGGGGCAACGTCAGCTTCTCGGAGCAGTCCGACCACAAGCAGCTGTGGGCCCGCGTCGTCCTCTGACGCGGTCACCCGGCCTTCACACGCGGTGCCGGATTCCGTCCCCGTCTGCCGCTCCGGCGGCATCCCCGCGCGTTGCTGTCACGTCAGCAACACCCCTGGTCAGCAAGGGTTTTCAGCACCCGGGTGCGTGGTCCTGTCCCGGCTGTGAACGGCTCGGGCCCAGTGCCGTGACGAATCCGAAGATCACGTGAGGGTCATGAGGGAGACGGGTGTGACGCGTAGCCGACCGGTCCACCGGGATGTTCTGATCCTTCGACCTCCGGATCCACCGGACAAATGTTCCCGCCCGTTGATTGGAAGCTTCATGGGAAACAGGATCGAGACCGCCGAGCTCTCTGACGCCGAACTCGACAACGTGTCCGGCGGCGTGGGCGCGTCCCTCCCCGGGGGCCTCGCAAGCGTCGACGTCACCCCCGACGAGAGCGGCGTCTCCGCCAGCGTGAGCGGCGGCGTCCCCGGTGTGGGCGGCGTCAGCGGCGGCCTGAGCGCCGGTCTTGGCGGCGTCGAGGGCGGCCTCACCCTGGGCTGACCCCCACTTCGCTACGAGGGCCCCGGAAGGCATGAGCCGCATGCGTTCCGGGGCCCTCGCCTGTGGTGGGCCGTGTGGCCCGGCCCGGTGCCGGTGCCTCAGTCCGTGGCGAAGACCTGGGCGTCGTGCGCGAAGGCCTTGAACTCCAGCGCGTTGCCTGCGGTGTTGGGATCTGACAGTTCATGTACGGCGAAGAGGCGAGGGTCGATCCCGCCTTGGATGTGGAGCGGAGGAACGGCCGTCTCAGGCTCCGGGAGGGGCTGCGTGGACTCTTCCTCCAGCCCTTCCATGACACGAGCCCACAGCCCACTTTTGAGCCACTGAGTACAGCGCGTGTGGATGGTCTGAGGGTTCCCGTAGACGGCGGGCAGCTCGGTCCAACGAGCACCTGTCCTTACTTTGTGGAGCATGCCGTCAATGAGCGTTCGATACGGGGTGCCTTTGCTCTTCGGCGGCATGAGCGCCGAGACCCGTTCCCACGCCTCGTCACTCAGTGGCTCCGGAACGTCCTTGCGCTGCTTAACGAACCACTCCCTCAACGTGCACGGCCGTCCCTTTCGTTTGGCGACTGGTACACCGGTGACGAACACTTTGATATCGAGGAGGAGTAGATATTCCCTCTGTTCCTCTGGTGTGCAGGAGTGCAGTCGATGCATTGCCGTGCTTGCAAGCGCCCGTAGCCGGTCCCCGAACTCATCAGCTGCTGCTGAGTCCTTCTGCCATTCCACGGCTTCACGGTGCTGGCTGCGCATCTGGTTCAGTTCCTCGTTAAGAGGTGCAACCGCAGCCCTTACGGCTTCCTCGATCTCCGCTGTGTCTTTTCCTGTCAGTGCCGCTTCTTTGGCACTGACGCCCATGACGGCGGAGACCACTCTTTCCTGTCGGGTGATTTGCTCGGACAGCACCTCAATTCGTGTGTCATGGTCCGGCGTGGCGCCCTTGTGGTTGTCAATCCATTCCTGAGCAAGCGCTTCTAGCTTCTCAGGGCTACCCAAGAGGTCAGTGACCTTTTCCCAGACAACACGTTCGATGGAGGCGGCATCCAAGACCGGGCACTGGCACTTGTCGGAAGCTCCGGCGTACTTCTCCGTTTTTCCGGAGCAGCTATACCACCTGTATTGCTTGCCGCTGGTACGCCCGAATCCCGCAGCGTGCGCGCCGCACGGATTTACAATCAATCCGGTCAGCGGATAGATGTTCCGCGTGGAATACTTTCCACGCGAGATCAGTGTCAGTGCCTGTTGCAATGCGGCAAGTTCGGGCGGAGTGAATATTGGATCGAGCGGGATGCTGACCGTTTCCCCATTGATGGGTGTGCCGTCCTTGCGAAGCTGGGTGTTGGCCGACCTCTTTCCCGTCCGGGTTATGCGGCCCGGGTGCCTGAACACACTCACCGAACGCATAACCGCGTCCGATGTTATCCGTGCTCGGAGGTTCGATTGCCGCCATGGCTTGCCGCTTCGCGTATAGTGCCCTTGCGAGTTCAGCCAGACAGCGGCTTCCCTTGTATTCATTCTGTCCTTGACGATTTTGGTCCATGCAAGGCGCAGAATTTTTGCTTCCTCGTCATCAATAACGAGGCGGGAGAGCTTCTTTTGACCCTGGAAGGCAATCTTGTAGCCGTATGGTGGGGGGCCACCGATCCAGCCGCCTTCCTCCGCTTTTTCTTGCAAGCCGTCTTGCGTACGTTCGCGAATCGTTGTCCATTCTGATTCCGCGTAGTCCGCTTGGCGACGCATCTCCTTTTGTCCCGCAGGGGTCGTGTTGTCGGTTCCAGTGCTGGCGATGGCCACATAGATGCCCATGTCTTCAAGCATCCAGACCCAGCGCCAAAAGGCCCGGCCGGTCCGGCCGATGGCGCGGCCTTCTTTGACCACGACGACGTCAAAGTGGTTCTTTTGGGCATCCTGCATGAGCCGCATCAGGGAAGGGCGTTCATGCATTTCCAGACTGCCGCTAAAGCCCTCGTCCGCGTAGGACCCGGCATGCTCCCAGCCCTGAGAAGCGATATGACGCGATGTCTTCTTTTGCTGACTCGCGATTCCGTACCCCTGCTTCTGCTCTCTCGTGGAAACCCTCAGATACTCCACTGCACGCAGGGGGCGGCTAGAGATGGCCTGCGCAGCAGCGCTTGCCGCAGACTGTTGGAGCATGCTTATATGCGTCACGTCGACTCCCTAGTAAGTCGGCCACGCCCCGGGACGGTTGCCGCCGTCGCCGGGGTCTTGTCGCTGAGCACACTAACCCACGTCCTCGGTGCTTCGCAGGTGTTCAGTGTTTTTCCCTGAACTACCCGCACGTGGACCGAAGAGAAGCCTCAATAGGCGAGCCCTGTCCTCCGGTGGCATCCTTTGATCAGTGCGCCATTCCACTGATATTCGCGTCACGACTAGCCACCCCCGTACCTGTCAATATTGCGGACGCGCTCCACGGCTATTCCCGCAGAGATTTCAGCTTCAGCAGGAGTGTGACCCGAGCGCACGTATCGCCATGCGGCTTCGGTCTCGGTCTCCGCACCGCGTGGAGGGTCGGTTCTTGCATGTGCGGTTCGGTCGGCTCTGAGTGCGGTGTATGTGGTGGAGTAGCGGCGTGACTTGCTGAGGATGTGGCCTCGGAAGCCGAGGGTGTGTGTCCATCGGTGCAGGTTCAGGTGTTGGAGTTCGGGCAGTTCGCCGAGGCGCCAGCAGGTGTGCATGAGGGTGCGTAGGTGTCTGTTGACGTTGCGTCGGTCGATCTGGCCGGGAGCGGTCACGGGCCGGTCGGTGCCGCCTGTGTCGGTGACGCTCTTGGAGACGTATTTCCCGATGTAGGCGGCGACGGCATCGGGGGTGGTGAGTGCGGAGTCTTTGATGGGGTGTGCGTCGAGCTGTGCGCCCCAGCGGAAGAGGTGTTCACCGACGCCGGAGACGTGGGGCAGGCGGACGCTGACAGCGGCAACGGCACCGCGGATTACCTCGTCCAGGAGGGTCGCCGTGGCCCATGCCGGCGGTTTGGTGTCGGGGCCGTCCGGGCCGTCGAGACGAACGACGGCATGGAAGTGGACTGCGCCGCGTCTTTGGTATTCAGCGACCTTGGCGAAGCTCACGCGCAGGTGCCTGCCGAGCGCGGTTTGCGTGAGGCCCCCGGCAGTGGCCAGGTGTCGCCGGATGGTGCGTGTGGTGCGGTCCCACAGTGCACCGGCATGGGCGTGCCACAGGACGTGCGCGGGGTAGTCGTAGCAGGCCGCGCAGAGCGGCTGTCCGAGAGCAGTGTCTGTTTCTGCGTGCCGCAGGCCGCAGCCCAGGGGCCGCCCGTGCTCGCAGGTTCCGCCGTGCCGTCGAGGGTGGCAGCGGCTTCCGTCGGGGGTGGTGTGGTGGACGGGGCCGAAGGAGGGTGCGGTGAGGGTGACGAACAGCCGGGGGTGGTCGGTGACTCGGCCTGGTGTGCCTTTGCCCCCGACGAGGCCCGCGCGGACGAGTTGGAAGGTGTCGCCGGAGTGCAGGCGGGAGCAGGGGGCGCACTGTGTCTCGCGCCGGTTTCGGCAGCGCACCGCCAGCACGCCCTGGGGCTCGTTGTGGGTGGTGTAGTGCCGCAGAACTTCGCCGCTGTGTGCGTCGCGCACGATCGAGTGGCCCGCAAGGTAGATGGGATGCGCGCAGCCGCCAACGGCGTGCATCTGCTCCAGCCAGCGCCCGAATCCGTCGGTGTTCGCGAGGCGGATCATGTCGTGTTCTGTCTCGGATAGAGAGCGCAAGCGCTCCGCACTGTGAAGTACGGAGCGCCGCGCCGTCGAAGCAGCCTCCATTTACGGGGGTGCCCTTTCTCGACTGGCAGCCGAGCAGGCTGCCTCACGGGCAATTGACATTTCGTGGTCTCTTTCTCGAATCAGGAAAGGTGCACGTTGAAAGATGTGAACTGAATAATCTAGAGGAGGGTTTTAGTATCGAGTGATTCGTATGGGTAGGTAAGGATTGTGGGTGTGCGTGTTCAGCAGTATTCGGGAATGCAGGTGTGGCCGGAGAGGTACTTTTCCTTGACCCAGCCGACCCGGTTGGCGTTGGGGCCGGAATCCACGGTGACCTTGACCCACTTCCGGGTCTTGTCGACGCAGTGGGTTTCCACGTAGATGCCGCCCTTGATCAGACCGAGGCTTGTGGACTTGGCACTTGAACGGGAACGCAGGTGAACTGTCGTGTCTACGGTGGTCTGGTCGTTGGGGATGTTGTAGCTGCACTTGCTCTGTCCGGGCGCGCCTGCCGGTGTTGCGGCGTGTGCGGTCGGGGCGACGAAGAACACGCCTCCGCCGGCAAGAGCGAGTCCGCCGAGGAGGGATGCCGCTGTGCGCGATATCGAGCGCATGTTGTCCTTCTTTCTTTTAGGTGTCGGTCCCGATTCCCGGAACCTCCGGTCGGAGCATGTCCGGCCGGTTGGCCGGTCGGAGTAGGGGCGTGCGGCCGACCGTCCAACGGGCCGGACCTCCTTTCTCGACTGGCGGTCGCAATGACTGCCGGGAGCATGTGAGAAGGCATCACGAATCTCTCTCGCTGAACAAAAGGAAAAGGAGTAAGGAAGGTAAGGCTATTGATTGGTGTTAGCCAGCGAATCGGCTGGCGAGCCATTGCACGAGGTTGGTGACCATGAATACCGCCGGAGTCAGCGCGGTGTAGACACCGAAGAGGAAGATGAAAATCGCTGCCCACCAGGAGACTTCACGGGACCGCACAAGAATCACGGTGATAATCCCGAATACGAGAACGAGGGGCAGCACTTCCGCGTAGCTCACGCTGCGTCGCCCCCTTTCGCCGTGGACAGGCCCAGATCCGCAACGGCCGGGGTGATGCCTGCATGCCGGGTAGCGATCTCGCGTGCTTCGCCGGTTGAGGTGAGGTGCGAGCGTGCCCGCATCCACCGGCCGCCGGCAGCGGTGACCGCCACGCCCTGTTCGTCCTCGGTGATGGCTTGGGCGACGGTGACAGCATCGGGCGACAGATCCCCGAGGGTCATCTGGGCGGTTTCTTCGTCGTGGACGCGGTGGCAGATGCGTCCGCCGAGCTGCGCGCGAAGGGCGGTGACCCGGGCGCCCAGGTCGGAGCCGACTCGTTGTCCCGCGATGACGAGATGCACGCCCAGGGCCGCGCCGAGCTGCGCCAGCCGCAGCAACGACGTACCGCAGGAAGCGACTTCATCCTTGGATTCGCGTGTGCCGTCGCTGAGGTACAGCTCTGCCAGCTCATCCACCAGGACCACGACGGGAACCGGGCGGTCAGGTTCGGGCAGTTCCCAGATGGAGCGCACACCCGCCGCACGGCAATCGCTCATGCGTGCTTCTGTCTCCTCCACCAGGCGGGACAGGAGCCGCACAGCAGCCGTGCGGGAATCGGCAAGGGCCGTCAACCGCCGCTGAAACAACGACAGTTCCAGTCCGCCCTTGCAGTCGACTCCGACCAGAGCCACAGCTTGAGGCGCCAACTCGCAGACCAGCGATGCCATCAGAGTCGATTTCCCGGACTGCGTAGCACCCGTGATCAGCCAATGCGGCTCACGGCGCAGATCCAATATCCAGGGCCCGCCGTCCTCATTCCTGCCGACCCGGGCTGTCAGTAGCCGTGCCGGGCGCGGGGAGAATGCGCCCGCACTGGCCGCCAAGGGATCGCGAGCGGTCACGGTCACCAGCACGATGCCGCGCCGGGGACTGGTCACCCGGGCCGCGTGGACCCGCCAGGCGTGCGCAATGGCATCTGCCGCTGCCATGAAGAGGGCGGGTGTCTGGCCCGGATGCAGCCGCACCCGCACCGTCAGCCCGGTACGCGTGGGACGTGGCAGACCCAGCCATGCCGGGATCGGCCGCAACGCCATGCCCCGCATCGCCTGATCCCCGATGACCCGGAACTTAGGGCGCTTGACCACGCTCAGCCCCGCCGTGTTCGACAGCCGCCGCCACGTGACACGCATCCGCACGACCGTGAGCGGATAGCCCAACAGCGGCCAGAACCACGACCAGGCCGCCAACCATGCCCACCAGCCCGGCAGACGCGGCTCCCACAGACGCTGCGTGACCACCAGCCCAACGAACACCAGGGTGATCAGCCACACGACCAGTTCAGCCGGCATCAGGTACCACCCCCTGGCGCCAAGTGAGTCCGGGGAAGGTCGCGAGCGCGTTCCCTCTGGCGTGCCTCTTCGATCAGCAGCCGGGCATGGTCCGCTGCCGATTCGGCATGACAAGCCGTCAGCATCAAAGCTTCGGTCGCGGCCTGTTCACCTTCGAAGGAGCGCAGCAGAGCCTCAGCGCCGATGAGAACCCGCAGATCCTCCATCAGCCGCTGTGCCACGTGGTCACTGCGGTAATGGCCCATCACGAGCCCTCACCCGAACCCGAGCCGCGCACCTGATCAGCAAGGCGCCGGGCAAGGTCGAAAGCCTCACCGGTGCTTATGGCCAGAGAGTTGAAGCAGAACAACCGGAGACCGTCAGTGGAGTGCTCTGAGGTCACCATCAGGTCGGCGACCTCAGCCTCATCCCCCAAACGCTGAAGACGCTGCCGCAGGTCTTCCCAGGAACCGGCCGCCATCAGTACCAGCCCCCACGACGCGCACGACGCTCCACACCGGCCATCCGCCAAGACAGCCGCGCCAGGCTCAGCGCATCCCGCGTCACGGAGCGGAACAAAAGTTCTCGCGTCTTGGATGTAGGCGGCAGACCAGCGCCGGCCCGCGAATGCAATGCCGCCGTGCGCATCCGCAGTTCCTCGAACTCCACACGCTCGCCCATCACGCGTCACCCCCCTGCGTCTTGCCACGGCCGCCCGCGCTGCCCGACGAAGAAGCCGAGGCGGACACAGCCGGGGAGGCAGGTGAGGACTCTGGCGTGACGGACGAGGCCCGGAAGTTGATCCCTTCCCGGTCTCCCATCTGCCAATAGTTCGCCGTCAGACCGGTGACTATGACGCGGCTTCCCTCAGTGATCCCCTGGGGTTCGCCAGCCAAGATCACATCCAGTACCGAGGCGCCTTGTCCGTCTTCGTGTTGCACGGACACCGAGACCACGTACAGGGGCCGCCCCTCGCGGTCGGTGCGTATCTCCCCGGTATCGCGGTTGACCCGGGGGTGCGGCGCCACCACGCACATGACGGTCTTGAATCGCGACGCGTCCAGCGGCAGCGAGCGTATGGGCATCTGGATTGGCATGAGCTTCCACCTCTCGATAGACAGGCACTCGTAATGATGAGTTACAGAAGCGAGTATGCGCGGCTTGACGGATGCACGCAAGCTCTTATGCTGACGAGTGCGTAGTTCGCGCGAACATCGCGAACTTCGCGCAACTGCGCACCCACCTCGATCGCCACATGGACCTGATGCCGTGTTACCTGTCCTGGAAACGGAGCCACGCCCCATGCCCGAGAAGCTGCAACGCCAGACAGCCATGTACCAGCAGCTCGCAGACCGCCTGGCCGAGGAGATTGCGAACGGCGAGTATGCACCGGGCAGCAAGCTCCCCAGCGAAACCGAACTCATCGAGGGCTACGGCGTATCGCGCCCCACCGTCCGCGCCGCAGTAGCCGAGCTGCGGAAGATGGGCGTCGTCGTCTCTTGGCACGGCAAAGGCAGCTTCGTACGCCAACAAGCCACACCCACCGCCGCCCTTGAGCGCACCATCTACCGGTCAGGCAAGGGCTACATCAACGGCGAGACCTTCAGCGACGCCGAGGCACCCACTGTCTCCCGCAGCAACATCACCGGCCAGACCGCCGCGCTGCTGCAACGCGAAGACCCCACCGCCGCCTTCATCGTCGACCGGCTCCTACGCGACGAAGGCACCAGCGCCCGCGCCGCCCATCGGTTGATCATCCCGTTCGATGTGGTCGAGCAGGCCCCGGAGTTGGAAGACGCACCGGACGCCGCACCGGCCAAGATCTACGGCCACTTGGCAGCCGCCGGACACACCCTGGAGTGGACCGAGACCGTCACCGCCCGCAGCCCCCTGCCGGACGAACGCACCACCCTGCACATGTCCGAGTCCACATCACTGCTGCTGACCTACCGAACCACCCTCAATGCCGAAACCGGCCACCCCCTGGTCCTGGAAGAGCTGCGCGCCAGCGCCGACAACACCGCCCTCACCTTCCGCATCACCGCCACCAAGCCCCCCAAGGCCCCCAAGTAACCGAGATCCAACCCGGTCATGACCATGCAGACCCCGCATGGCGTAGCTAGCGACAACGACAGCGCGGTACGACCTTCCCTGCTTCATCAAGACCCCGCCCGATGGGCGGGGAGGGGTGGGGTGCGCTGCAGTGGGGACCGGAAGTCGAACAGGGATAGCCGGCGCCGGTCAGCCGCACGGCAGTGAGAGGGGAAGCGGAGAAGCGCTCGTACGGGATCCCGCATCTCGACAGGCCGGCCGGAAGACTCCGTTCGACTCGGCAACCATCGTCGTGCTCCTTGAGGGGCCACAACCGATCTCGGAGCAGGCGTTCGAGGTCGGTCATGCCGTAAGAGCCTGGGGAGCCACGCTAGACGCCTTCGCGAGCGCTGTTCTGAATCAGGAGGCCGGCAAAGACGAGAAGGACGAAGAGGAACAGCAGGTCAGCCTCATCGCGGGCGAAGTCGTCGGCACCTTCATTGACATGGCCCGCAAGCACTTGGATCGAGCCTAGATTGCACGAAACGGCCTGAACATATATTCATGTCCGAGATGCCCAGTTCTACTCTCAGGCCATGAGCAACCTCATAGCTGGCCTTGCCGTGGTCATCAGCATTGCCGCCCTGGTGTACACGCGACTTCAAGTGGTCTACAGCAGGCAGCAGTTGGCGCTAGGTGAACGAGTCCGCAAAGAAGCCACCGAGCCGTACGTCGTCCCGGATATCCAACCCCGGGCTGGCGGATCCGGGCTCCTGGTCTTCACGGTCGAGAACACCGGACCAACCATCGCCCGGGATGTAGAGCTGGATGTCAGCCCTCCCCTTCAGGGTGGCGAGCGCACCGACTGGGACGAGAAGCTGGCTCAAGTTGTGGGGCGGAAGATCCCTCACCTACCGCCACGTCGACGACTTGAGTGGTACTTCGCCTTCGGACCTCGGCTCTTTGACAATCCTGAACTGCCGCGTCAGTACACGGTCACCGTCAGGGCAACCGGCCCCGGGGGGCCTGTCGAACCACTGACCTATGTGATTGACCTCGATGTCATGCAAACCATGGCACTCGACCGGGAGACCGTCGTAGCCAAGCTCGACACCATCGCCGACAACACCAAGGCGCTGAAGAAGCTTCCCTCGAAGTGACCAAGCCGGGGCCAGAACTGGAATTGGTCGACAAGACCAAGCACAAGAGGAGGTAACCCGAGTGGGGGGCAGTCAAAGAGCCCCCACTCCGGGCCTGAACGCATGGATGCAGGCATCGCAGCCATTCTCGGGGCGGCAGTTGGAGCGTGCGGAACCGCCGTGGCGGCCGGAGTGACCGGGTTTTTGACTCGGTCTCAGACGAAGCTTCAACTGGCCTCGCAGGAGAGGCAGATGGAAAGACAGATACGATCCGAGCACATCGCCCAACTACGAGAACCTCGGCGAAAGGCCTACGCTGACTTCGCTGCAGAGACGTCGGCCAGCCTGAGAGCACTGGATAAAATGCATCTCGCCTTATCCAAAGATCCACCTCTACACGATGAAGTTGTTGAACAGCTGGTGAGCATTGAACCACCCACTAGCATTGCGTATGAACGGGTCTCAATGGAAGGACCGGAAGACGTAGCCTGGGCAGCCGCGAAAGTGGGCATGGCGATCACCGACGCGTACGAGGCTGCCTTTGATGTCATCGATCCGGTGGACACCCCAGCACCGAGCGCGCAAGACGCTGCGGGGCGACTGGCCGAAGCCGTTGGGACCGCCAAGCAAGCCAAGCGGGACTTCCAGCTACTGGTACTGCAAGCGGTCCGAGCAGATGGCGCGGAGCCTGAGCTGGATCAGGCTAGACATCGGCTTGCCGCGATCAAGAACACACAACCATAGTCGACGCGATTCTCACCCCTTGAATATTGGCACAATGGCAGCCGTCATAGCTGAGATCAATCCGCCCACAGCCAAGAACGCGTTGAACTTCTCTTTGGGGCTCGGGAAGATCGCCTTGACGATATTCCCTGCCTTGGTTCGATAGAAGATGAGCTGCATTTTTTGCCACCGGTGTTGCTTCTTGGCACAGCCACGCAAAAGACCACGCGCATTTTGTCGGCAATAGGTGACGCCGTCTCGATTTGCCGCACCGCACCAGCCCGGGGCCTGGAATGAAGCGTAGGAAAATACAGCCAACGACAACACCAACAACATTGGAAAGGCCACTCCTCGTTCCCATGCAACAACTAGGCCGGCCAGTGCCAAGTAGCCCCAATAGGCGCGAAATGATTTCATGAGCCCAACAATATGAGCCTGCCCTGCATCGTCCTAGAGCCATAGTGAGCCATTTTTTGGGACACCAGGCCCACGCCCTCCGGAGCTGTGTGCGCCCAGCCCAAAGCCGCTACACCGACCTCACGCGAGCCATCACCGGTCTGGCGTCAGACACTGCCGCAGGGACCTTGCATCACCCTCGGAGGGACACAGCGCTGAATGCGCCTAACCCGATCGGGGGAATCGGGGCCATCTATACCGGCGGGAATGCGTATAATTTGGCTGCCCGTCCGCCGCAGGCTCGCAGGGACCTCGGACGAATCTGTGTTGCCTGAGCGGGGATTGGCACCTGAGTCCGCGGGCTGACGGTGGTTCGCGACTTGCGGCCCTCGACTCGCTCCCCGATGAGTCGAGGGCCTACTCAGCTTTCAGCTCCTCCAAGGCGCTCTCTATCAATCGCGGGAAGGACCCGTGTACGTCGCCGCCCGGGGCGTTCGCCACGATGTCCACAGCCACGGTGCGGAGCTTGATGTTGCTGTGCTGGGAGACGCTCACCAGGATTTTCCACGCATCCTCTGAAGTGAGCCTGTGCGCCGCCATGAGTACGCCCCGGGCGTGATCGATGACAGGCCGTCTCTCTATCGCGGCTCGTAGCTGTTCGATTGCCACTCGCACATCCTGCGGGTCATCGTTCACGACGGTCCTCGCTCTGTAGCGCGCTGAAGGCACCCCCGAGTCTGCCCGGAGGGGGCGCAGCCAATCCCCGCCTCTTCCTGGCTAGGCATGGACGATCACCGGGCGCCTGTGGCCGTGTGGGGATGGGCAATGGTGACTCTGCCGATCGCGGGCACAAAGAGAGTCGAATTGGGCAAAGCAGCGTGTTGCATTACTTAATGGGTGTTTCTTGCCCATAGCTTCTGTGTATCTGTGCGCGATCTTTGTTGATCGCGCAGCCTCATGGAAGTGGAGAAGTAATGCGCAAGCTTCGCGAAGCAGCCGTTGTAGCCGCCATGGTCGGAAGCGTCAGCATGTTCGGTGCCGGCATCGCATCCGCTCAGGTTGAGGAGCTCCCGACGGTCAACTGCGAACAGGAAGCCGACAGCAACACCCTGGTGTTCTCCCTCGCGGGCACGAGCACCCCGGTGACCACCGGCGCTGCGGGCGACGCCGACTCCAGCGCCACCCAGCAGATCTGCGGCATCGGCAACGATGACAACGAGAACACCGCTGGTGACGCCACCGGCGGCACCGGGACCGCGGCGCTGGCCGCCGACGGCGCCTAGTCACTACCACCGGCTCTGCCGGTGCCGATTCAGGGGCCGAGCCCCCAAAGCTCGGCCCCTGAGTCATGCCGTACGTCCTTCGAGCAGGCTGCCGGATCGACAGCCGCCCCCGGCATGCACCAAGCCCCCAGTGAGGTAGACAGGCAAGGCCCCCCACCGGAGCAACAGTCCGGCGAGGGGCCCACATGCTTCGCGAAGCGGTTCCTCAGCCGGAATCCTAGCCCGCGAGCCTTCGCGATCCTGTGAACACGCTGCGTACGGCGCGTCCTTCCACGTCTCTCGGTAACCACGGCTCAACCTGATGGACGTGGGGCCCGGTCAGAGGCATACGTTGAGGAACCGCGCAGATGCGTCAGATCAAGCCGATCGGTGCAATCCCGCCTCAACGTATACAGAGCCTGCGACACTCCACGCAGGCTGCCCAACAGGGCAGCCCTGATCCCCGGTGAGGGGACGCTATGGAGACTTACCCGGACTGGGACCCCGACACGGTCTATACGAAAGGCGACCGCACCGTTCACGACGGTCGGCTGTACGTGGCCGCAGAATCCGTGACCGCCGTCAGACCCAACCCGGGCAGCGGCTTTGACCACTGGCCATGGGTGTACCTCGGCCGGCACTCACTACGGTAGCCACCGCGCGCAGAGCGCTTCCTTGGACACCGTGGTCAGCTCGCCCCGGCGAGGAATTCACCGCGCGAAGGTGTCACGTCGATGGCGTATCCAGCTTCGGCCTGTGCGGTGGATTGCAGCGACGCCCGCGCGCCGCTCTAACCGCACCATCTGTCAGGAGACACAGTGCAGTGATCTTGGCGGAGAAAGAGAAGGCAGGTGCGTCATGGCGATCGCCCCAGGGGACCGGAAGTATACGAAGGATCACCAGTGGATCCAGCTCACGAGCAATGAGGCGACGATCGGCATCACGGACTTCGCACAGCGGGCGCTCGGTCACATCGTGCACGTCGAGCTGCCACGACCCGGCGCCACCTTCGAGGCGGGACTGCCGGGCGGATCGATCGAGTCCAAGACCAAGGTGATCGAGTTCTACATGCCAGTGACGGGCACGGTGACAGGCACCAACAAGGAACTCCGGGACCGCCCCGATACCGTCAACACCGACTGCTACGGCACGGGCTGGCTGATCAAGATTCGTGTGGCCCACTTCGATGACCTGCTCAGCGCACCGGCATACGAGGACTACATCAGTGCTGAGATGTAGCGATCAGGCATCTGCCGATGACTCTGGCTGCTAGCGACGTAGCCGGGTCGACGGTGATTGATGGACAGAATCTCACTCCGGGTTAGGGGGTCACCCGGGCCGTCTCCGGGCCGTGCAGGAGGCGACCGTGACAGATCCCGACAACTGATCAGGAGGTCATCCCAGGGCAAGGGAGGAGGTGCGGCTCGCCGCCATGTAGGGCACGGTTGAAGTGTGCCCGCACCAATAGTCGTGCATGAGCCGGCCCCGGCCGGGGGGCGCCTGATCACGCTCGATGAGTGCGACAGTGCGTCGGTCCTCGGCATCGCACGGGACTGGACGGAGCTGATCGCGATCCTGAGCGCGGCAGGTTACGAATTCACAAGGCGCGATCTGCGCAACCCCGCGCTGGTCGAATGGCGCGGCGGCGACCAAGAGGTGTGGAGCTGAAGCGTGCCCAGATCGCGCCCAACCCAGCGGGTGAGAGCCCAGCACAGCAATTGCAGGCAGCGTGACATCAGCCCTTGACATCAACAGTGGGGGGACTCAGCCAGACGCCCAGACACTTCGGCAGCCATCGAACGGTGGCGGCCACCGGCTTGAGCCTCCCTGCCGTACAACAGCGGGGACAGCTTCGGTCGAAGGAGCTCCAAGACATCAGTTCGTTCTGGGTGAGCGTCCGCATGCCCCTGGCAACTGCCTGATCACGGCCCACAGCACGGTCCAAGTAGCCGGATCAATCGAGAGGTAAGGCCCCCACCGGAGCAACAGTCCGGCGAGGGCCCACATGCTTCGCGAAGCAGTTCCTTGCTCAGGACCCTAGCCCCGCAAGCCTTCACTCATCCTCCGGACATGCTGCTCAAGACACGCCTCCGTCGGTCGAGTAACGGGCGTGAAGCTGTCAGCGTTGGACGTCCAACGGTGCTCATTCACCGGACTGAAGTGACCTCGCGGCGAAAGCAAAGGTAGGCGTGCTGTGGCGATCGTCCCAGGGGACCGGAAATACACGCAGGAGCACCAGTGGATCCAGCTCGCGAACGACGAGGCGACGATCGGCATGACGGATTTCGCACAAACGGTGCTCGGTCACATCGTCCACGTCGAGCTGCCGTCAACCGGCACAAGCTTCAAAGCGGGAGTGCCCATCGGATCGATCGAGTCCCACTCCAAGGTAATCGAGTTCTACATGCCGGTGGCGGGCACAGTGACAAGCATCAACGAAGAGCTTTGGGAACGCCCGGTCAAGCTCAACGTCGACTGTTACGGCACGGGCTGGCTGATCAAGGCCCGTGTTTCCCACCTCGGCAACCTGCTCAGCGCACCGGCATACAAGGAATACCTCAATGACGAGCTCCTCAAATGGATGTGATAAGGATGAGGCTGGCCCCTGGGTGAGCGTGGCCGCATGCCCCTGGTAACTGCCTGATCACGGCCCACAGCACGGTCCAAGTAGCCGGATCGGTCGAGACTTTCTCTACTTCCTCAAGGGCACGCGCCTACGGCGCGTGCCGGGCGTCCCTGCCGCCCTCGGGCGAGCTGCGGCCTCCGGCCGGTCTCGCCCTAGCGGCAGCCGCCCGACGAGCACGAGACGCAAGCCTTCAGACCGAGCAAGGCCCCCCGCCCGGCATCACGCCGAACGAGGGGCCTTCACCTTCATGCGCATCTCATCGCGTACCTCACGCGCAATGCACGTTATCCCGTCAGCGCTCGCAGCGCCGTGCATGCACACGCTGGGCCCGCCGCGCGTCGCCCCATGGGCGCTCTGCCGTCCTGCACCCCGTGCACGTCACCCAGATCTTGCCGTTCGTCTCCTCCACGAAGACCTTGCCGCGCCCACGGGTGCGCTCCGCGCGCCCAACTTGCTTGCCCTTGCGCATGCTTCCCCTCTCCCGTGTTCGTCTTTCCCATCATGGCGTGCCGCTCACTTCTCTGGGGCTGGCGGACGGCCTCCGGTTGATTTTTAGGCAGCCACCACGGGCCGAGCCTCTAAGAGCAGGGGGCCACATCGGGCCATTGCGGGCAGGCTAGGAGCCAGCCCGATTCGCTGCGCGAGCGTAAGGCCCCCTGCTCTCTCGGCCCGTGGCAGCTCCAGCCCAAAAATCCTCCTGCGGCCGGCAGGCGTGCCCACAGCACAGCACCAGGCACAGCAACGCCACCCCGTAGTCTCAGCACGCTTCTCGGCCACGCGCAGCCTCCGCACCACGCGTCACCAGCTCAGCCACCCACCGCATCTGTTCCGGAGTGGCCCACACCTGGACCTCACCGCCCCCGCACGCACCCGTACACGGCCGCACCCGCAGCCCCTCCACGTCCATGCCGGAAGCCTCCAGGGCGCTCATCCATTGCTTAGCCGCATCCCGCGCGTCAAGCCACCCAGTGAAATACGGGTCGCCACACACGTACAGAGATTCCTCCTGGTCGCTATCCGCTGCCATAGCTGTCACTCCTGTTCTCCGTAGGACTGACCAGGACGGTAAGAGCCAGGCAGGCCCGTCCGGCACCGTGCACCGCGTCGAAACGCAGTAGGCATCGCGACGAATCTTTGGCGAGCACCGTGCACCGTGACGATCAGACCCCATTCGACCGTGCACCATGATGAAAATGGGGTATCGACCTGGAGTGGCAGAGAAGGTCGATACTCCTGCCGGAGGCTGGCGAGTCAGCGCGAAGGCAGACGACGAATACCGACTCAACGCTCTCCGGCACAGGTCAGGCCCCGTCGATGGAGACACCGAAGCTGCCCGGTGCCGTCAGGACGCAGCGTTCACGCAGTGGCTCAATTGCCCCTGGAGTGTGTTGCCTCCGGTGCGTAGGTCGGACGGGCCGATCATGCTTTCCAACGAAGGGCTCTGCGCCGATGCAGTTGCTAGCTACCGGCTACGCAACGGCGCGAAGTAGGTGCTGTAGGGGCACAGCAGGTTGTTGGGGTTGCTGTACGCCGCTTTACAACAAGCAGTCCGAAGAACATGCCCGCAGGGTTGGCTATCAGCTCCTTGCCGTGGGCCTCTGACGTGGCCGCCCCCGCAAGGTCGAACGTGAGTACTGAGACATGGAACGGACGCGCCGTGTGCAGTTTGTTCACGGGATGGTGAGGATCGCGGGCTACTGTTCTGCGTGAGGAGCTGTTAGGCGAAGCGAAGCGCAAAGAAGGCCCCTCGCCGGGGGGAGTTACCCCGGCGAGGGGCCTTCCTTGTGTGCATTGAAGAGACTGGAGCATGCCGAGGGCGGTTGTGCATCCGGCAGTCCGCTTGGAGGAGCACATGATTCAGGGGCCGAGCCTTGCGGGGTCGGCCCCTGAATCATGGAATGAGACTGGCCTCAGTGGTTAGAGGGCCTCGGTGCCGGTGCCGCCGGTGGCGGTGCCAGCGGTGTTCTCGTTGTCGTCGTTGCCGATGCCGCAGATCTGCTGGGTGGCGCTGGCGTCAGCGTCGCCGCCGTCACCGGTGGTCACCGGGGTGGAAGTGCCGGCGATGGTGACCGTGATGTTGTTGCTGTCAGCGTCTTGCTCGCAGTTGACGGTCGGGAGCTCCTGGGGCTCCCACCCGCCGGCGAACGCGGCGTTGGCACCGAACATGCTGACGCCGGCGACCATGGCGGCTACTACTGCTGCTTCGCGAAGCTTGCGCATTACTTCTCCAGTTCCATGAAGGCTAGATCGCGATCAGCAACGATCGCGTAGGCATAGCCGAAGCTATTCAAGAGAGAAGTCGCATCCGACTCGCAACACGCCTCTTGACCTGATTGGCCGTCAGGTTCCCTTTTGAGGATGACCCTTTCGCCTAGTCACATCACGTGTTGACATGCTTCAGGGACCGAGCTGGTGGGCTCGGTCCCTGAATTGGGGGCGCAGCCGTAGTGACTACGGGGTGATGACCGGCGGGGCGAGGGCTGAGGTGCCGGTGCCGCCGATCGCGGTGCCAGCGGTGTTCTCGTTGTCGTCGTTGCCGATGCCGCAGATCTGCTGGGTGGCGCTGGCGTCAGCGTCGCCGCCGCCACCGGTGAGAACAGGAACAACAGTGCCGCCGACGGTGAAGTTCACCTCATTGCTGCTGGCGTCCTGCTCGCAGTTGACGGTCGGGAGTTCCTGGGCGGTCGCCATACCGGCGCCGAGCATGCCGATGCTGCCGACCATGGCGGCCACGACTGCTGCTTCGCGAAGCTTGCGCATTACTTCTCCACTTCCATGAGAGCTGGATCGCGATCAGCAAAGATCGCGCACAGTGCCACAGAAGCTATTGGCCTGAACATCTACCAAGTACGCAACACGCCGCTATATCTGATTCGGTGTCTGGTGATCGCGGCGCGCGACCGACCTTGGACGGGGTCGTGCCAAACACCGCGATCGGCCATCCTTCCAAGGCGTACTCAGTTCATCTGGAAACGATGTGGCAGTCGGCTGACTTGCAGAAGGGCGAGCGAGCAACAGCATGACCTGCGCGTTGACAATCAGCCTCTGTTGTCGTCTGTCAGCCGGACGGTGACGCGACGCCCAGAGGCTGTCCAGCCGAACCGCCGGAGAGGCGGACAGTCCGGCGTCGCGCCGGTCCTCACGCGGGCTCAGAGGCGCATTAACGCCTCAATTCGTGCGCGCGCTCACCTGTCCCGTTCCGCGCGCTCCGTCGTTCGGGGGGTTGGTTCCCCCGGCTCTTGTTGCAGCTGTTCAGTGACCGCATTACTTGAGGGACTCGTGCCTGTTCCGCTGTCCCCTTTCCGGTGCTCACCGGTGCTGAGGCGTGCACTGCGGTGCCTTCTCCATCCGAGGCCGGCCGACGGCAAGGCGGGCAGCAGGGGCGACACGAGCCGGTTCAGACTCCTACGGAAGAGAAGACGAATGGCCTCGACCAGATCCATCGTCAAGTCGCTCCTCAGTACCGGCATGGCCGTCCTCCTCTGGGCGACCGGTCTCGCCGTATCGCCACCGGCCGCCGCGCTGGCGGTGATCGTCGTGGGAGCCCCGAGCGCAACATGTCAGAACCCCCAGCACGCGACGATTCAAGCCGCGGTCGACGCCGCGTCGGCGGGGGACACCATCCGCGTCTGCGCCGGCACGTACAACGAAGCAGTAGCAGTGGACAAGCCCTTGGTCTTCCGCGGAGCGCAGGCGGGTGTGGACGCGCGCTTCGGCCGCACGAATGCCGCGCAGGAATCCATCGTCCAGCCCCCGGCAGGGTCCACGGGCTTCACCGTCACCGGCGGAGTGAGCGGCGTCACCATCGACGGCTTCACCGTCCGCAACTCCACGGCTGACGGGATCGACACGCTGTCAGGCGGCAGCGGCTTCACGATCGTCAACAACATCATTACGGGGAACCGGATCGGCATCAACTTCCGTTCCCCCGGCACGAGTTCCAGTCGGTCGGTGATTCGTCAGAACCGGCTGGTGGACAACAACAACAGCCTGCCGCAAGGCGGAACCGGAATCTTCCTGGGCGGCGGCCAGGGCACGAATTTCACTTCGATCACCCAGAACCGTTTCAGCGGTCACGTCAACGCGGACGTCAACACACAGGGAGTCCTGGACGGTAGCGACCCCGCGGAAGAGCTGAGCATCACCGACAACGCAAGTGTGGACAGCTCCACATTCCTTGTACTGGTCAACGCTGACGGTCCTGCGGTGACGTCGAACCAGATCACGAAGAACTCCGCCCTTCCCTCCGGCAGCGCCATGCTCGTCGATTCGGAAACCGATCACGCGCAGATCCAGAGAAACATCATCACGGGCGGCGCAGGCACAGGCATCAACGTGACGGCGCAATTCGGATCACTGGACCCCAGCACCAGCCTGAACGTCACCGGAAACGTCATCACTTCCCGCACCAACGGCGTCAGCATCAGCGAACTGGACTCCGGAACATTCTCCGGCAACGTCATCAGAAGCAGCAGCAACAACGGGATTCAGGTGAACTCGTCGGTGACGCCGATCATCCCGCTGGTATTCAACGGCAACGTCGCCACAGGCAGCACCGTATGGGACGCCAACGACGACACCAGCGGCAGCGGCACGGTCGGCACAGCCAACACCTGGACAGGGAACGTGTGCCCCAAGGACGACCCCAACGGGATCTGCGTCTGAGACCGGGGCGGACTCGCCCCGCATAGCCGGTGCCGGCGGGCCTGCTCCAGGTCCGCCGGCACCGGTCCAGATCCGAACTCGACCCCAGAAGCCCCGAGGTAGTACCCCGGGGGCGTGGACACCGAGTTTCAAGCCGATGATCAACGCTGGCAGCATCCCGCCCGCTATTCGACCGACGGCGGCGCGCCGTGAGCAGCGTGTTCACATGACGGTGACGGCTCGCGCGCTAAGGTACGGAATTGGAACTGCTTCGCGAAGCACATAGGCCCCCCGCCGGATATTGCTCCGGCGGGGGGCCTATGCCTGTCTACTTTTCTGGCGGCTTGGTGCATGCCGGGGCGGCTGTCGATCTGGCAGTTCGCTCGAAGGGGTGGACGGCATGATTCAGGGGCCGAGCTTTGGGGGCTCGGCCCCTGAATTCGTACCGACGAAGGTCGGTCTCAGCGACTACGCGAGGGCTGAGGTTCCGGTGCCGCCGGTGGCGTCACCCGCGGTGTTCTCGTTGTCGTCGTTGCCGATGCCGCAGACCTGCTGCGTGGCGCTGGCGTCAGCGTCGCCGCCGTCACCGGTGGTCACCGGAGCCAGAGTGCCGGCCAGGGTGAAGTCCACGCTGTCACTGCTGGCGTCCTGCTCGCAGTTGACGGTCGGGAGCTCGGTGGGCTCCCCGCCGCCGGCGTACGCGGCACCGGCACCGAGCATGCTGACGCCGGCGACCATGGCGGCCACAACTGCTGCTTCGCGAAGCTTGCGCATTACTTCTCCACTTCCATGAGACTGCGCGACCAACAAAGATCGCGCACAGATACACAGAAGCTATTGGCAGGAAACATCCGTTAAGGCGCGCAACACGCCGCTTTGCCTGATTCGACGTCTCCTCTGCCGCATTCGACCCGCCATCGTGGACCATCCCGCGCGATCAGACGTGGCCCGGTGATCGTCCACGCCTAGCCAAGAAGAGGCAGGGATGGGCTGCCTCCGCGTGGGCAGGCATGAAGGCCTTCAGCGCGGAAGGGCGTGGACCGTCGTGAACGATGACCCGCAGGATGTGCGAGTGGCGATCGAACAGCTACGTACCGCAGTGGAGAGACGGCCTGTCATCGATCACGCCCGGGGCGTACTCATGGCGGCGCACAGACTCACGTCAGAGGATGCGTGGAAAGTCCTGGTGAGCGTCTCCCAGCACAGCAACATCAAACTCCGCACCGTGGCTGTGGACATCGTGGCGAACGCCCCGGGCGGCGACGTGAATGGGTCTTACCCTCGATTGATCGAAAACGCCTTGGCGAAGCTGAAAGCCGAGTAGGCCCTGGGCTGACGTGCGGTGAGCGGAGCGAGGCCGTGGTCAGGTCCACCAGTCCGTTGACGAGAGCGGTACTCGTCCCGTCACGTGCAGCGCCCAGACGGCTTCATGTTGCTTGCCTGGCCTGTCTTTCGACAGCGGCAATCTCACGTACCCAGACGCCTCGCGTAGCCACTCGCTCAAGGTGTTCCGGGAGATGTCCAACTCCCGTGCGGCGTGCTGAATGTTCAGCCCGCTACGGGCCCACGCGACGAGAGCGTTCAGCAACCGGGGAGGCAGATCCGCGAGGACCGTCTGGCCCCAGACACGAGCGGCCTCCTGGTCCAGCGCATCAGCCATTCCGGCCCCGGGCACCATGCACTGTGCACTGTGGTGATCGGACCCCTGCCTGTCGTGCATCGTGACGAAAATCGTTCGCTCCGGCCCCGGCCGATGGGGAGTGCCGTCACTCTGTCGCACTCATCGAGCGTGACCATGCGCCCGCCGACAAGGAACGGTTCATGCACCACGATCGGTGCTTGCACGCTTCTGCCGTGTGGCACGTGGTTCCGGGGCGAATTCCGAAGGCCTTGACGTCGCTTCGTGCCCCGAACCGTTTCAGTGAGCGTTCGGTGGCAGACAGCCTCAGGCTTGGTTCGTCGGCCGCTCAGCTTGACGGGGGTCGCCAAGCTGCCTCGGCGGCCTGGGCAGTGGGGTGGGTTGTGAAGACCTGTTCCAGGCCGACCCTGCGGAAGATTCGGCTTACGCAGTTGGGGACTGAGGCCAGAGCGATGCTCGCGTCGGCTGCTCGGGCGTGGTTGCGGGCTGCGATCAGCACGGTGACGCCGCTGGAGTCGAAGAGGGTGATGCCGTCGAGGTCGAGGACGAGTTGCTGGCCCGAGTGCAGGTCGAGGCCGGGTAGCGCGGCGCGGACCTGGTCGGCGGTGTGGTGGTCGAGTTCTCCGGCGAGTTCGATGACCGCTCCGGCGGGGGTGGTGCGGGTGCGGAGGGTCAGATCTGGGGTCACTGGTGCTCATCACTGGGAGGTTGGGGCACGTGGATGGCCAGGACAGCGGTGTCGTCGTCGACGCCGCTGCCCAGTTTGTCGAGCAGGTCTCGGATCGCGCTGATGGTGTCCGAGGCGGTGGTGGGCGCGAGGGCGTCGGCGAAGTCGAGCAGGGCATCGTCGCCGTAGCGCTCCCCGTCCTCGGCGTCGCTGTTGATGTGGGCTTCGGTGAGCCCGTCGGTGTGCAGCAGCAGGGTGTCGCCGGGGGCCAGGCGGACGGTGGTGGTGGCGATGTCGACGTCGGGCAGGACGCCGATGAGTTGTCCGCCGGGTGTAGTGAGGTAGTCGGCGGTGCCGTCGGCGCGCATCAGCAGAGCAGGGGGATGGCCGCCGCTGGCCAGCGTGACGCGGAAGCCGCCCTCGTCGTGATCGGGGGTGAGGAGCCCGAAGACAACCGTGCAGAACCGGGGGTCGGTGCCGTTGTACTCGTGGTTGAGGACCGTGTTCAGATTGTCCAGGACGGCGGCCGGGTCGGGATCGTAGACGGCTGCGGCGCGCAGGGTATAGCGGGCCAGGGATGTGACTGCCGCGGCCATGGCGCCCTTGCCGCACACGTCCCCCAGGAACAGCCCCCAGGTGCCGGCGGCCAGGGGGAACAGGTCGTAGAAATCGCCGCCGACCTCGTCGGTCGAGGCGATGTGGTAGTGCGCGGAGACGTCCAGGCCGGGCACGTTCGCCAGGGCCGGGGGCAGCAGCGTCTTCTGCAAAGTGGTGTTCAGGCGTTGGAGGCGTGCGCGTTCCTCTTCAGCTTGCTGACGGGCGCGCAGCAGCTCGGTCTCGTACGCGCGGCGGTCGCGGGCGTCGAAGACGGTGGTGCGGATCAGCAGGGGCTGCCCGTCGCTGCTGGTCTTGACCGTTGAGGTGACCAGGACGGGCAGGCGGGCACCGTTGGCTGCTTTGAGTTCGAGGGCGATTCCGCTGATCTCGCCCTGCATTCTGAGCAGTGGGGCGAAGTGGGTCTCGTGGTAGAGGCGTCCGCCGACGGTGAGCAGGTCGGAGAAGTGCTTGTGGCCCACCAACTCGCCGGGCTCGTAGCCGAGCCAGTCCAGCAGGGTGGTGTTGACCTTGGCGATCCGGCCGTCGAGCTGGGTGGAGAGGTAGCCGCAGGGCGCGCGTTCGTAGAGGTCCTCGGCGCTGTCCTCCAGCAGGGCGGAGAACTGCGCTTGCTCGTCCGCCGACGCCTCGTCTCTCTCCGGGCTGCCCCCTTCTTCGTCGCTGGTCCTGCTCATCACCTGGCGGCTCCCGCGAACGCGGTGATGGCCGCGGTGGTCTCCTCCGGTGCGGCGAGCTGGGGGCAGTGTCCCGTGGCGTTCAGCGTGACCAGTTGGCTTCCCTGAATCTGGGCGTGGACGAACGCGCCCACCTCCGGCGGTGCGATGGCGTCGCTGGAACACTGGGCGATGAGAGTGGGCACGTCTACTGCCGGGAGGTCGGCGCGGTTGTCGGACAGGAACGTCACCCGGGCGAAGACGCGAGCGATGTCAGGGTCGGTGCGGCAGAAGCTGTTGGTCAGCTCCTGACCCAGCTCCGGCCGTTCCGGGTTGCCCATGATGACCGGCGCCATCGCACCTGACCATCCCAGGTAGTTCGCCTCCAGGGACTCCAGCAGCTCATCGATGTCTTCGGCGCTGAAGCCGCCCCGGTAACCCGACTCGGGGTCGTCGATGAAACACGGTGAGGGAGCGAGAAGCACCAGCCCGGCGAAGGCTTCGGGCGCCCGCGCGGCTGCCAGTACACCCATCATCGCGCTCACTGAGTGCCCCACGAACGTCACCGGGCCGAGGGCCAGTTCGCGGCAGATCTCCAGCACGTCATCGGCATACCTGTCCAGCGTCGAATAATGCTCCGGGCTCCACGCCGACAGATCCGAGTGCCCGGCACCCACGTGGTCGAAGAGCACGACGGTGAAATCGCGCTCCAAGGCAGGCACCACCAGGCGCCACATGTTCTGGTCACAGCCGAACCCGTGCGCGAGCATCACCACCGGGCCCCCGGTCCGCCCGGTCACGGTCACGTGGTTCCTGCTTCGCACATCCATGCGGCACACCCTCCAAGTCGGGGTCTTCCCGGAGCGTCCCGCTCCAACGGATGTGCCTTCTTGCCGAAGCACGTGGAGATCCATCTGCCCCCGCGGTTCGGAGGCAAACACCGGCGCGAGCCCGCCCGCAGGGGCGAGTTCACAGGAAGCGGCGGATGGGAGCGACAGCGGCCTCCTTGATGCGCTGTGCGCCAGAACGCCTCTTCCAACGGCCTTCCTTCATGCGTTCGCTCACCGCCAGGTCCTGCTCGAAGTCTGCGTCCAAACGGGCGGTGAAGGCCTCGTCCAGCACGGCGAGCATGACCTCTTCGTCGTGGTCGAGGGAGCGCCGGTTGAAGTTGGTGGAGCCGATGAGGGAGGCGACCTGATCGACGGTGACGACCTTGGCGTGCATCATCGTCGGCTGGTACTGCCAGATCCGCACCCCGCAGGAGAGAAGCTCCTCGTAGTGCTGCTGGCCCGCCAGCAGGGAGACCCGCTTGTCGGCATGCGGACCGGGCAGCAAGATCTCCACCTCGACTCCGCGCCGAGCGGCCTGGCAGAGCATCTCGATGAAGTACGGATCGGGCGCGAAGTAGGCAGTGGCGATGCGTACACGCTCCTGGGCCGATTCCAGAAGTACACGGATGAGAGTCTGCATGTCCTGCCAGCCGAAGCTGGCCGAGCCGCGAACCACCTGGACCACGGAGTCTCCCTGCTGGGCGACTTCGATGAAGCGGTCGCGGTCGTCGAAGAGCTCGTCATGGCACTCAGCCCAGTTCTGCGAGAAGGCGGCGGCGATACCGTCCACAGCCGGGCCACGGACCTCGACATGCGTGTCGCGCCACTCGTGCTCGTTGCGAGCGTCCCCGCACCATTCCTCGGCGATGCCCACCCCGCCGGTGAAGGCGATCTGCTCGTCCACGACCAGGACCTTGCGATGGCAGCGGTGATTCTGCTTGAACGGAGAGGCCCACAACGGCTTGCGGAACCAGGCCACTTGGGCGCCGGCCCGGTCCATCATCTCCAGCAGTTCCTTCTCGATGAGCCTGCTGCCGAAGCCGTCCAGCAGCAGCCGCACCCGCACGCCCTGACGGGCACGGTCGGCCAGTGCCTCGGCGAACTGACGGGCGATGTCCCCCCGCCAGTAGACGAAGGTCATCATGTCCACCGTGTGCTCCGCTGCCCGGATCCGGGCCAGCATCGCAGCGAAGATCTCGTCCCCGTTGCGCAGCGGAACAAGGGCATTGCCCTCCGTCGCTGCGATCCCGATCAGGCGTTCCAGCCGGCGCCGTATGCGCTGACTCTTGCCGCCGGTATCCGACGCCCGCCGCACGAACTGCTCGGGCTTGGGCTGGTCCTCAACAGTCGTCATGGTCACCTGCCGGTTGAAGGCGGTACAGGGCAAACGCACCCCGAATCGTCCGGCGCAAGGAGCCCGGCGGTGGATGACTGTACCCACCCCAGGCGAACCAAACAGAACGCGGACCAGTCGCCCACCTCACATCGCTGCTGGTCGTCGACCACTTTCGAGCATGAGATGACACCCCGGGGGCAGGCAGACGGTACGAACCCGACTTAAGGAGCGATCCCGTGATCATCGGTATCGTCGTGGTCTGCGTAGCCCTGGCCGTACTGGCCTTCCTGCTCCCCCGCCTCTCCTACCGTCCTCAGCGAGGAGCCCAGCGTTCCATGGGAGCCGGGTCCCAGGTGGCCGGCAAGGCACCAGGCAAGGCCGGCCGCTTCCTCAGCAAGCCCTTCCGCAGCAGCTCCCGCGCTCTCGGCAAGAGCGGTGCCGCTGGCCGCCGCACTCGCCGCCGCATGCCTTTCTAACCGAGGGCAGTACAGGGAACGCCACTTGCTGACCCCTGCCACGTCGACTGGTTGATGCGGCTCGGAGGGCTTGGGAGCCCTCTCCGGGCCGCCTGCGTCCCATGTGCACGAGCATGATGTCCTTGCCCCACTGTCTCCACTACGCGCACTACGTGCACGCTGCCGTTCCCGATTCGCCCAACAAGAACGCAGAGTGGATGACGTCCCAGCGCGGCTGAAGTAGCAATTAAGGGAAAGGGCCTCATGAAGGTCTTCATCATCGCCGCCCTCGTACTGCTCGTCTGCGTATACGTCGCCATCCGCATGCGGAGAAAGTGAAGCGCGGAAGCCCCTCAGCTACGCAGGAGTTTCAAATCGCCGATCCGCTCGGTGAATTTCTTCACTGACGCCAGCGCAGATGCCGCAGGCGAACAACTCAGGTGTGAACTCACGCTGGTGGGCAACCCAGAGGAGACGCTGTTGCCTGGTCCCGGGCCACGTGACGGCGAAAGACCCCAGCCGGTTCGGAACGGAGCCGGTGGGGTCGCCTCCCCTCAGACACTCGCGTTTCCGGGGGGCGTCGTTGACAACCTGACGGACCAACATCGCAGGTGTATAAGAAGTCGCCCATCGGCGGAGTGCCCCGCGTCTCGCCCGCCGAGGCGAGCGGACATCGAGCTCGAAGACCCCTATTCGTTCATGGGCCAAGCTACCGATGCGCAGTTCGGGCCGGACCAGTTCGGCACCGTGCAGATGCTTGGCCTGGCCATCGAGAGCGGGCAGCTGCAATAGGTCAACGCCGGCCACGCTTCGGAGCGTAGGGCCGCGCGCAGAGGGCACCCAACACCTCACGCAGACACACAGACAAGGGCAATGGGCTCGGCACGAGCCCGTTGCGGCAGGCGCACTTGGCCAGGTCGATCAGTGGATCGAACCACTAAGGGTGATTGACCTAACCAGCTCGGTGGACCCTGAGCCATGTCACCTCGAAGGGAAGATCAGCGTGAGCGTGATACCGCAGACCAGCACCTCCTCCAACGGCGGAGGCAGTGGTGGAGGAAATCTCTACGACATCCTCGAGCTGATCCTGGACAGGGGGCTCGTCATCGACGCATTCATACGGGTCTCTGTGGTCGGCATCGAGCTGCTCAAGATCGACGTGCGAGTGGTCGTGGCAAGCGTCGACACCTATCTGCGCTTCGCCGAGGCGTGCAACAGGCTGGACCTCGAATCAGGTCGCAAAGCGCCAACCGGACTGACCGACTTGCTCGGTGACACCACGGAAGACGAAGCGAAAGACAAGTCCTAGGGTGCGCTCGCCAGAGCCGTCGAGACATTCAGCGAGCGGGGCGCACCGTCCGGCCTCCGCACGCTTCACCATCTCAGGCAAGGAGGATGCGCGGTCCAACTGGCGGCCGGCGCCGAGGACATGTCTCTGCCCGACGACATGTGCGCGCTGGTAGCGCACGCGTTGAAGGCCAAGCCGTTTGATGGGCAACAGTCCGTCCTCCTCGCAACTCCGTGTTTCCACTGATCGATGAGGGGCACCTGACACTGCGCAGTCGCACCTGCGGCTCGGCAGCGCCTGACCCCCGGTCAGGGGATCACCCTGGAGGCCCCTCATGTTCAAGGCAATCGCGGATATTCTGCGGACAATCGGCGGGGCCATCGCCACCATCGTCACCCTGCCGTTTCGCCTTGTAGCCAGGCTCTTCGGCGGAGCCTCGGACTCAGCGCATGGTCGCCATTGACGAACCGCTGAACCGGCACCAAGCAAGGCAGCCGACGCACCTCGTTGATGCCAGCCCACCTTGGTGACGGCGTGTAGCCATTGCGACCGGCTCTGGTGGTACCCAATTCAGGGGCCGAGCCCTCAAAGCTCAGCCCCTGAGTCATGCCACCAGACGGCAAGCCGCAAAATGGGCCAGACCCGACTCTCCCGACCTCTGAACAACCTGCGTAGCGGCTTGGGCTGGAGTCTCAATGAGCGAGTCAAGCTGCAACGCTCAGGTCAGAGTTTCTGGAAGTGGCCGCAGAGTCTGCCGCCTGCGCCCCTTCCTCAGCTCATCGTTTCGACTTGGGCTGATCCCTCGGTCAGATGTCGGCGTCAGTCACCGTTGGTCGCCTCCGCACTGCCCAGAGACGGTCCAGCATGGTCCGTCCACCCGGGCTGAAATCCAGAGCATAGGCTCTGTGCGACGGGGCAGTGTTCGGATGGCTCTACGGGCACAGAGAGTGGGGGTGGCCGTGAGCGGTGATGCCCAGGATGAGTCTGCGGAGCTAGAGCAGCTGCGCAAGGCCATGAAGACTCGTCCCATTATCGACAAGGCCATGGGCGTGCTCATGGCTGCCTACAGCCTGGCTTCGGATGACGCATGGAAGACTCTGGTGAACGTGTCCCAGAAGACCAACACCAAGCTCCACACCGTGGCTGAGGAGATCGTCGCCACCACACAAGAAGACGTCGTGGACGGACGCTTGCGCCGACTGATCGAAGCCGCCATGAGCGACCTCAAGAGCAAATAGGCCCTCGACTCATTCGGGGCATCAAGTCGAGGGCCGCAAGTCGCGAACCACCGTCAGCTCACGGACTCAAGTGCCGTTCCCCGCTCAGACAACGCAGATACGTCCGAGGTCCCTGCGATCCTGCGGCGGACGGGCAGCCTAATCATAGGCATTTCCCTGATGTAGATGGTTCTGACGCACCTGATCGTTGGCCCGAAGCGAGGCTCTGATCTTCGAGGCTCGTCTCAGTGTGAGTCTTGTGGCCTGATCGTCTTTGGCGCAAGGTCGCTCGCAGTCGGCGGGTGGCTGGGGCCCGGCCGGAGCAGGGCGGAGTCAGGGCGCCGACTCGGCGGCAAGTCGGCGCGGTGAGCGGAGCGAGGCCGTGGTCAGGTCCACCAGTCCGTTGACGAGAGTGGTACTCGTCCCGTGACGTGCAGCGCCCAGACGGCCTCATGTTGCTTGCCTGGCCTGTCCTTCGACAGCGGCAATTTCACGTACCCCGACGCCTCGCGTAGCCACTCGCTCAAGGTGTTCCGGGAGATGTCCAACTCCCGTGCGGCGTGCTGGATATTCAGCCCGCTACGGGCCCACGCGACGAGAGCGTTCAGCAGCCGGGGAGGCAAATCCGCGAGGACCGTCTGGCCCCACACTCTCGCGGCCTCCTGGTCCAGCGCGTCCGTCATCCCGGCCGCGGGCACCGTGCCTGGAGCGGGTGCGTCAAGGTCCGCCAGCCGCAGCGCAAGGTCCAGTGTCATCCTGTCCGCCAGCCACGTGCGGTCCAGGCCGACGAGCCTGGTCAGGTCATCCAGGCGACTGGCAATCGTCTGCCGGTGCCGACCAAGGAGGTTGGCCGTGCCCGTCGCTCCGATCATGATCGCGGTACGGCACACCGTGAAGAACTGCTTCCGCTCCAACGCATCGGGCAACTCCACCTCAACGGGAGCAAGAAGCTGCCGCGCCCATGCCCGCGCGGACGGGTCCAACAGTTTTTCGAGCGCGGGCCGACCGTCGTGCACGGCAACGCTGGTGGGCATCCGGCGGGCTGCCGGCACACTCGCAGCCGCCGTCTCGTAGAGCATGGGCGTCCGCTCCAGCGACCCCCGGCCGCTCACCCCCACGGCCCGGCCCTGTGCACCCTGCGCTACCGGCTCCAGCACGCTCTGGACCAGTCCCTGCGAGGCGTCCCACAGGACGATCACTTGCCCGTCCTCTACCGGGCAGAGCACCGGCATCGCGCGAGCCTCGCCCAACGCCGTCTCGACCTCCGCCGCGAGTGTTGTCCGCGCCTCGCCAGGCGCGGTTTCCGCGATGGCAATCTGTATCGCCTCCGCGCCCAGCAGGCCGGGTGCCAGCGGCCCTATCGTCCGCTGCGCCGTGTACACATCGCCCACTACCAGGAACTGAAAAGCCGAGGTGCGTGCCGCCTCCACGGCCGTCTTAAGCCGCACCTCGCGAGTGGTGATGCTCTCCTCCCGCAGCAGACCAGCGACCACCATCGCCACCTGTCCCATGGTGACTTGCGTCTGAGCACTCCACGGCCGTGCCCGCGAGGCCATGAGCAGCCGAAACGGGGCTTCCGCACCCACGGGCCACACCTGCACATGCCCGCCCCGCGTCGTCAGCCGCACCGGCGCCGAGGCCAACCCGCGCACCAGGGGGCGCAGTTGCTGCACACCCTCCGCACCGCGCACCTCTTCCGGCCACGCCTCCTCATCGAAGCCATCGTGCACAGTCACCCGGGCGTCGTGACGCCGAGCCACCCACGACAGCAGCCGGCCCGGCCCTGACCCGTCCACGAGGCTCCGCGCCGTGAGATCCGCGTACTGCCCCGCATCCCGCAGCTGCTCCCGCATGGACTCCGTCAGCACCCGCAACAGCCGCTCACTCACGTCCTCCGACGTACCCGGCGCTACAGGCGTCAGCACCGGCAGCGGGAAACCAGGTTCCACAGCGACCAGGCCCCCGCAAACCACCACGCCCGCAGCATCCCGAGCCCGCTCACGCACCCAGCCCAACCCAGCAACGTCCGGGAGGACCAGCAGCGCCCGCGCGGTCCGCTCAGCCGCAGGCGGACCTTCCGCATCGCACCGGATCACATCCTCAAAACCGCGCGCCGAATCTGGCGAACCATCAACAACCCACCGGAGTATGGTTTCGCCGTCAGTTATCTGACCCAGCGTCAACACGAGCAATCCATCCGGTCTTGCGCAATAGAAGCGCACATAAGATCAACCCCGTACAGATTTCTATCGGCCATCGAACATATGCCCCTGGCGCATTCTAGGCCACCAAGAAATTCGTGGGAATACTGAAAAGATCCACTCACTCCCACGCGACCCAACCCGACAAAGATGCTGGTCAAGAGTGGTCACGGGATGCTCATCACTCACAATTGATTCGCTACCGGCAGGCGGCCTTCCCTCCCCGAGAGAAGACAAGGCCGCCCTTCACGCAGTGAATATCAGGATGACTCAATCAATGATCTTTACTCGCCGTACAGGTAAGATTTGTGGACGTAGCCAAAAGTCTTGTACGGCAAGCCTCCTGACGAGTCCTCAGTCAATTTCACCCCCACCCAATCCGGGTTATACGAGGGAGCGAAGCGCTCCTTGATGAAGACCCGGTCACCACTGAAGAGCAGTCCACGTACAGCCCCGCCGTACCCCGGAGCCGACCGCAGCCGCAAACCATCCACCGTCACGCTCGTCTCAGGCACGCCCGGAGGAACCCCGGCGGCAGTCGTAGTGACCATGCCGCCCGCAGGCGCAGGCCGCCCGCCCGACGCGGCATCAGCGTCCTGCGAGTGCAGGAACCCGATCAACAACGCCACGAGCAACGCCCCCACCGCGTACTTCAACCGACTACGAATCACTGGCATCTCAAACCTTTCCAACTCAGCAGGAGACGAGCACAAGACAAGAGACAGGCACTCGTCCTAATGAGTCATGAGCATGCCTCACGCGGATACAGCCAGGCAAGCACTCGTCATGATGAGTGTGCTTCTGGTGATTGCGCCGAGCGCCGCCTATCGGAGCGGAAGGTCAGCCGGCACGACCGCATGCAGCGGCTTCATGCCCTCCCCTGGAGTGCCGACGCCGTCCGGACGAGCGGCAATGATCAGCGTGGAAGAGATGTCTACCCCGCGAGGGACCGGGCAGCGTCCAGCACCAAATGCCACGGGTACTTGCTCCGGTCGCCCTGCCCTGGCGGATTCGGCTCGTAGCCGCCCTCCCCGAGCAGGACCCGAACGCCGGCACCTCGCAGGACGTCGATACCGCGCTCGAACGCGGGGTGCGTGGCGTACGCCGAGTTGACGCACGGCATCACCACCAGCGGCCAGCGCTTCGCGATGGCCTCGGCGAGGTAACCCGTCACGAAGTTCGGTGTCAGGCCGGCCGCCGCGGTGTTGACGGTGTTCAGTGTGGCCGGGGCGAGGATCGTGACGTCGGCGCGGGGCCACACCTCGCCACCGCCGAAGCCACGCGGTTTGGTGCGCACGGGGTGCCCGGTCTGCCCTTCCAGGGCGGGAAGTTGGTCGTCGAGCCATTCGGCAGCCGTCGGTGTCAGGCCGACGCACACGTTCCAGCCGTCGGCCCGCGCTCGCCACACGACGTCGACGAGGTCGACTGCGGGCGGGGCGGCGGATGCGAGGAGGTGCAGCACGCGAGAAGCCATGCAGGGCATCCCACCACAGCACTCCGCCCCCGAACCGACGGGTAGCGGGGGCGGATTGCTATCTCGCACGTGGCTGCGCGAGTACGGTTCCGAGTGGCTGCACGGAACGGAGACAGGTATGCCTGCATTCGATGATCAACACACCGGTGCCCGTATTGCGGAGCAGCGGAAACTGGCCGGGCTCACGCAGCGCGGGCTCGCCGATCGGCTCCCCTACTCCTACAGCCTGCTGAGGCATGTGGAGACGGGCCACAAGAACGCCGCCCCAGACTTCGTGTCGGCCGTCGCGCGCGAACTGCGCATTGACGTCACCGCACTGACAGGACAGCCGTACGTGACCGAACTCCAGCAGGACCGGCTGGCCGAACTGATCCGGCCCATCCGTGAATCGCTCGACCTGTACGACCTGGGGGACAACCCCGACCTGGCCGTCCGCACAGACCGCGAACTGACGACCGCTGCTGATGAGTTGTGCCAGCAGGTGCGGGCTACGCATTTGAACGCCGCTGCCCGTACTCTCCCCCGTTTGATCGCGGAGGTGACAACGGCCGCACACCGGGCCCCGTCGTCCGAGGTGTGGCGGGCACTGGGATCGACGTACCGCACCGCGCACGACGTCTCAACGAAGCTGGGATTCTTCGACCTCTCGACGATCGCCCTCGACCGCATGGCGTGGGCCGCTGACCGCGCCTCGGACCCGCTGCTCGCCGCCGTACGCCAGTACATGCGGGCGTTGGTGTACTTCCGCGAGGGTGAGCACACGATCGGCCTGCGCCTCATCGGCCGCGGGCACAGCATCGCCGCGCAGGCGGAGGAGAGCAGGGCGTCTCTGGCTGTGGCCGGGCAACTGCACCTTGGGGCAACGGTCATCGCCGCGCGAGCACGGGACACGGAGGCGGTGACGGCACATCTCGCCGAGGCCGAACGGCACGCACAGCGTACGGGCGAGGCCGGCCATGTGCACTGGCTGTCATTCGGCCCGGCGAACGTGGCCGCGCACGAGGTGTCCGCAAACGTCGAACTCCGCCGATACGGGAAGGCGCTGGAGAAGGCCCGGAAGGTGCAACTGCCAGCGGACTGGGCGATGTCTCGGCGGGCGCACGTCTACATCGACCGGGCCCGCAGCGAGATGGAGACAGGCCGTACGGACGCGGCAATCGGGTCGCTAGTCGAGGCTCGTCGCATGGCGCCGCAGCAGACCCGGTATCACCCGGGAGCGCGGGAGACCATCAAGGGTCTGGTGCATCAGCGGCGTCGCACGCCCGACACCTTGGACAACATGGCCGCTTGGATCGGCCTGTAACACACGGAGTGTCACCGAAGAGTGACACTTAGCGGCTTCCGTTCTCGTCACGCTGGCTTCAATCGACCAGCGAAGAGACCAGGAGCCGTTGTGAGTACCCCTCACCTTGCACGAGGCGCGCTGTGGGACCCACCGGTCCGAGACGTCAAGCTGGTGCAGTGCGGCGTGGGCTGGAGTGCCGTGCGGGTGCCCGAGTCCGTCGCCGAGCTGGTCCTGTTCTTCCTCGGCGACAGCACAGGCGCGGTCATCCACGACCCGTTCACCCGCTGCGCGTACTGGCTCGTTCCCCTCGGCTCCGCCGACGGATGGGAACTGCCCGCCGTTCACGTCCTCGGCAAGTCCAGTTGGGTTGCGGTCCCGCCTGGCGATTGGGTGGGAGTGCCCGGCCTGCGGTGGGCCCGGTCCACCTCCGTCGGTCTCGTCACCGATGCCGACCAGCTACGCGACGCTCTGGCGTCAGCGGTCGCCTGCACCAAGGCGGTGTCATCGCTGTGACAGTGCCGGCAGCGCGAATGCGGCTCACGTTGGAGCGTGGCGGTGACCGGTGGGACGCCGTCCGCGTTTCCGTCGTCATCGGCGAGGCGGTCATGGTGCGGCTCGGCGCCGCCTGCGGCTCCGTCGTCTCCGACGGCATGAGCATGTGGTTCTTCGCCGACCCTGGTGACGGGTGGGAGTTGGAGATGCCCGGCGTCATCGTGATCAATCGGTCCGGACACGTCCTCATGCCTGCCGAGGGCATCGTCTCCCTGCCCGGCCCGCACTGGGCACGCGTCTCTCACCAGCTGAACACCAACACATCCCGGCTGCTGACGGCGTTGAAGCGGGTGCTGTCGTGAGCGGGGCAGCTCCGGCTGTGTGCTGCCTGCATGAGGGCTGGGCAGAGGACACCGCCCTCATGCGCGCGGAGGACCACGGCAGCAGCTTCGGCAGCGAGCGACGCGGCTGCCTGCCCTGCGTGCTGCCCCTCGCCGAGCACCCACACGCCTCGCCCCGCCTGCGGGGGGAGATCCGCGCGCTGGTGGCACGCGACGCAGAGAGGCGAGCGCCGTGAAGCAGAACCTCATGTTGCTGGGCATCTGGATAGCCGTTGCGGCGGTGCTGATCCCGCTGCTGTACGCGGCCAGCCCCTCACACCCATAGACCCCTCCCCGGGGTGCCGCTCATCCCCCGGGGAGGACGAACCAACGGAGGAACCCATGTCAGCGCCTCGGCACTGCGGGCAACCCATGAAGCGCGTACCCGTTGACGGCGGCGGCGTCCTCTACAAGTGCCAAAAGTGCCCACGCATCAGCGCCGGGAAGTGAGCCGGCCCCAAGTCCCCTGCCTCACTGGGTCGATGGCGACCCGGCCGGGCAGGTAAGAAAGCGCCAACCAACTGGGAGGAAGCATGACCACCGGCACGAACGCCGCAGACAGCGGCAAGCACGGGAGCGGCCCGTCCGACACGCCGTGGGAGCCGCCGCCCGAGCCGCCATCCCCCGACGGCGACGGCCCCAACGCCTGATATGACCAGCACAGCCCAGGATCACCCGGGGCACGCCGCGCTCGTCCGCCTGCTGGGCGGGCGCGGCCTCCTGACCCCGGAGTGGCGAAGAGCGTGGGAAGCGGTGCCGCGCGAGGACTTCGTCCCGCCGACGATTTGGCGGCAGGGTCCGCAGACGTGCACGCCGGTCCGGTACAGCTCGGATCGGCAAGCGCTGATCTACAGCGACCGGCCCGTGGTGACGCAGGTTGATGACGGGCGCGATGGCGGGCCCGGCATCGCAACGTCGTCCAACAGCATGCCGTCGATGGTCGCGAAGATGCTCGGCCTGCTCGACGTGCGCGACGATAACCGCGTGTTGGAGATCGGCACCGCCACCGGGTACGTGTCGGCGCTGCTGTGCGAACGCCTCAGCGACGAGCAGGTGTTCACGATCGAGGTAGACCCGACCCTGGCCACGCTGGCGCGTACGGCCCTGGACGCAGCCGGGTACGCACCCACGGTGATCTGCGGCGACGGCGAACAGGGATGGCCGGACGCTGCTCCGTACGACCGGCTGATTTCGACGTGCGCGCTGCGGCACGTGCCCTGGCCACTGGTGCAGCAGGTCAAGCCGGGCGGCGTCATCGTCGCGCCCATGGTCAGGGACTTTTGGTCGGGCGCCGTGGTGCAGCTGATCGTGCAGGACGACGGAACAGCGGCAGGGTTCTTCCGGGGCGGGGCCTCCTACATGCCGATGCGGTCCCACCGACTACCGCCCACCGCCGACGTCGACCAGGACACGGCGCGAAGCTCGACGAGCGACCTAGACCCACGACAGCTGTTGACGCTGGGCTTCGCCATGTACGGCGGGGCGCGGCTCCCGGACGTCAAAGTTGTCCACGCCCAGGGCGAGAACGACGACACCGTGCGCGTGTGGCTGATGGACCGTGACGGGTCTGCGGCCATCGCCGATGTGGGCAAGCCCGTCACCGAGTTCGGATCGCGCGATCTATGGACCGAGGTGGAGGCGGCGTACGCCGAATACGTCGACCTCGGACGGCCCGACGCGGATGAGTTCGGCCTGATGGTCGATCCGAAGGGGCAGGCCGTATGGCTGCACTCCCCTGATGCGGTGATTACTTCCGTCCGGTGAGACCAGTCCGGCCGCCTGACCGTAAGGTCCTCAGCCCGCTAACCAGAGGTGAGTTCCGCCCGGTGACAGATGCCGGGCGGAACTCTTTGCGTGAGAGCACCAGACATCACCCGAGGTCAAGCGGCTACGTCCAAGCTGAACTTAATGACAGGTCCATCCACTGTCCCGTTGCCCGCCGGATCGCGCAGGAACATCGTCCACTGCTCCCCCGGCTGCCCCTCGAATCGCAGGTACGGCTCGATGACGAACTCCGTGCCGGCGGCCCGCAGCCGGCCGGCCAGTTCATGGAACCCGGGGACGGTGAGGAGCAGCCCGAAGTGCGGGACGGGCACGTCGTGGCCGTCGACGGGGTTGTGCGCACCGCCCCCGCTGTGACCGGGTGCGAGATGGGTGACGAACTGGTGGCCGTGGAGATTCCAGTCGGTCCAGCTCTCCGCGCTGCGGCCCTGCTCCAGGCCCAGCACCTCTCCGTAGAAGTGGCGCGCGGCGTCCAAGTCGTCGACGGGCACGGCCAGATGGAACCGGGGGACGGGAGAGCCGGGGGTGCTCATGCTGCTCACAGCCTTTCTGACGGTGTCTGACGGATGTCTGACGGGTGCCCCCGAAGGGGAGGGGAGAAGTGGGCGGAGGGACCGCGACCGGTTGTACATGACGCTCCGGCCGCGGCTGCCGCCCGTAGGGGCGCGGAGCACGTTCGGGTGAACCGTCCTCGTACCCGTCCGTCAGTCTGCGGGTGACGCATACCGTGCCGAGCGTGGTGAAATCCCCGCATCGCACGCACTGAGGAATCGCATGCCGCTCACGTCCAAGAGCCTCCCCGAGTACTGGGACACGTACAAGCCGCACAAGGGCAAGGGCAAGCCCCCGCCACCGCCGGTCGACTCCTTCGAATGGACTCAGCACCCCGCGCACGGCCCCGGCGAACGATTCCTGGGCCGGCCCCGCACCGCTCTCGAACTGGGCTGCGCCGAGGGCAAGGAGGCCGTCTACCTCGCCCGCAGCGGCGTCGAGGTGACCGCGCTCGACCTCTCGCCCGCGCAGATCGCCCGAGCCCGCCTGTGGTGGGAGGGCACTCCCGGCGTCTCGTTCGTGAACGCGGAGGCCTGCGACTTCCTGGCGAACACGCCCTCCACTTTCGACGCGGTCTTCTCCAGATGGGGTGCGGTCTGGTTCACCGACCCCGCGGACCTCGTCCCGCTGGTGCGTCAACGGCTCAACCCCGGCGGGGTCTTCGCCGTCTCACAGGCGGAGCCGATCGAGGGCTTCTACGGCCCGCAGGCGATGTACGGCAACGGGCTCAGCGGCCGGAGGCTCACGGTGCTGCGCTGGTCCTACTCCCCCGAGATGTGGAGCGACGTGCTCGGGAGCAACGGCTTCGTGGACGTCGACGCCCACATCCTCCCCGCGCCGGACCCGGAGAACGTCGGCACGCTGATGGTGCGTGCGCACGTGCCGAAGTAGGACGGGTTCACCCCCGGTTCACTCCACGGTCGCCCCCTGGCGGATCGACGCCCATAGCGTCCTCGCAGGAATGCTGAGACCCGGAGGGGACCATGCGCAAGCTGTTGCCGATACTCGGCTCGCACCCGGGCGGAAGGTCGGCCATGACGTGCCGCTACCGCTGCGGGGACGCCTGCTTCCACGAGGCGCCCAACACCAGCGGCAACGAGTACGCGGGTGACATCATCGCCGGCGCCCTCTCGCGCCGGACGATGCTGCGGGCGGGGGCCGTTGCCGGAGTCGTGGCGGTCGCCGGCACGGGGGCGTGCAGCGGTGACAGCGCCGGTGCGGTGACGGCGGGCGCCGGCTCCGCCAAGGGCAAGCCCGCCAAGGGCCTGCGGTTCACGCCCGTCGAGCCGAACACGGCGGACAAGGTCACCGTTCCCGAGGGCTACAAGCAGAACGTCGTGATCCGCTGGGGAGAGCCGATCCTGCGCGGCGCCCCCGCCTTCGACCCGAAGAAGCAGACGGCGAAGGCCCAGGAAGGGCAGTTCGGATACAACAACGACTTCCTCTCGCTGCTTCCGCTCGACGGTGGGGACGGTGAACGCGGCGGCGCACGGCGCCAGTTGCTGGTCGCCAATCACGAGTACACCGACGAGGTGCTGATGTTCGCGGGCTACGACGCGGACGACCCCACCCGCGAGCAGGCCGAGATCGGCTGGGCCGCGCACGGGCTCTCCGTCGTCGTGGTCGAGGGGGAGAGCAAGTCGGGCGCTCTGAAGGCCGTGCCGCGCCACCGGCTCAACCGCCGGGTCACCGCGACCACGCCGTTCGAGGTCACCGGCCCCGCGGCGGGCAGCCGATGGCTGCGCACCTCCGCCGATCCGGAGGGCCGCACCGTCCTGGGGACGCTCAACAACTGCGCCGGCGGGACGACCCCGTGGGGCACGACGCTGCACGGCGAGGAGAACGTCGACCAGTACTTCGCCAACACCGAGAAGGTGAAGGACGAGAAGCACCGCAAGCGGCTCGAACGCTACGCGCTCAAGGGCACCGACACCGAGCGCAAGTGGGAGCGCTTCGACGACCGCTTCGACGTCCTCAAGGAGCCCTACGAGCCGCACCGGTTCGGCTGGGTCGTCGAACTCGACCCGTACGACCCGGACTCCGCGCCCCGCAAGCGCACCGCGCTGGGCCGCTTCAAGCACGAGGCCGCGCAGCCCCGTCTCACGCGCGACGGCCACGCCGTGGTCTACATGGGCGACGACGAACGCTTCGAGTACCTCTACAAGTTCGTGTCCTCGAAGCGGATGCGGCGCGGCGAGAGCCGTGCGGATCACGAGCACAACCTGACGCTGCTGGACGAGGGCACGCTCTACGTGGCCAAGCTGACCGGCGACAGCCCGGCGGACGAGATCGACGGTTCGGGTGAACTCCCCTCCGACGACAAGGAGTTCGACGGCCGCGGCAAGTGGATCCCGCTGGCCACGGGCGACCGTTCGCACGTGGAGGGCATGACGGCGGACGAGGTCTACGTCTTCACGCGGGTCGCCGGTGACAAGGTCGGCGCCACGAAGATGGACCGCCCGGAGGACGTCGAGGCGAGCCCGCGCACCGGGCGCGTCTACGCGGCCCTCACCAACAACACCGACCGCGGCGCCTCCGGCAAGGCGGGCCCGGACGAGGCCAACCCGCGCAAGGGCAACAAGCACGGCCAGGTGCTGGAGTTCGCCGAGAAGGACGACGACCCGGCCGCGCGCCGTTTCACCTGGCGGCTCTTCCTCGTGTGCGGCGACCCCGACGACCCGGACACGTACTTCGGTGGTTTCCCCAAGGACCAGGTCAGCCCGATCTCCTGCCCGGACAACGTGACCTTCGACGCGTACGGGAATCTGTGGCTCTCCACCGACGGCAACGAACTCGGCTCGCACGACGGCCTGTTCGGCGTGGCGACGACCGGGCCGAGGCGCGGCGAGGTGCGCCAGTTCCTGACGGTGCCGACCGGGGCCGAGACCTGCGGGCCGATCGTCCAGGAGCGTCGCGTGCTGGTCTCCGTGCAGCACCCGGGTGAGGTGGACGGGGCGACCGTGGAGGAGCCCGCCTCCCAGTGGCCGGACGGGCCGGACGAGTACGTGAGGCCCTCGGTCGTCAGCGTCTGGCGTGCGGACGGCGGCAACATCGGCGTCTAGGGGGTGTCCGCGAAGCAGTGCCGCCCGCCTCCCAGGCGGGCGGCACTGCTTCGCCCGTGCGGACCCGCTCCGGCCTTCGCCCCGGCATCCCGAGGCACCCCGGCGTACCCTGTCGCGCGGTCCGGATCCGCCTGTGATCGACTGGGCGGGCCCGGACCCGTACTGACTGCGGAGGGGAGCGGAGCTGAATGGGCCTCGCCTGGGTGGTTCTGGTCGTCTCGGGGGTGCTGGAGACGGTGTGGGCCGGAGCCCTCGAAGCCTCCGGCAACTTCCACAAGTTGTGGCCGTCGGTGCTCTTCCTCGGTTCGCTGGCGCTCAGCATGACGGGCCTGTCGTACGCGGTGACGACCATCCCGCTCGGCACCGCCTACGGCGTCTGGGTGGGGATCGGCGCCCTCGGCACCGCCGTGTACGGCATGGTCGTGCTCGGCGACCCCGTCACCATGGCCCGTCTGCTGTGCCTGCTGCTGATCGTCGGCGGGGTCGTCGGGCTCAAGTTCCTCCACTGAGGCGCCGATACACGCGACTGCTCTGTCCGCCGCAACGCGGAGCTCTGCGGATGCAGCGCCCGGACCCCCGTGCCAGCCTTCTCCCACGGAGGTCCGCTTCGTCGTAGGCCCCCGGAGGTGCCGACCCGGCGAGTGAGGGCGAGTGAGCACATCCATGGAACGACCCAGAGTGATCATCGTGGGCGGCGGCTTCGCGGGAGTGCACTGCGCGCGGGGCCTCGAGCGCGAACTCGAGGAGTCCGAGGCCGAGATCTCCCTCATCACGCCGGACGACTACCAGCTCTACCTCCCGCTGCTCCCCCAGGTGGCCTCGGGCGTGCTCACGCCTCAGGCCGTCGCGCCCTCGCTGCGCCGCCTGCTGCGTCGTACGCGCATCGTCCCGGGCGGCGTCATCGGCGTGGACACCGACGCGAAGGTGTGCGTCGTACGACTGATCACGGGTGAGCTGGTCAACCAGCCCTACGACCGCCTCGTCCTCACACCCGGCAGCGTCACCCGTACGTTCGACGTCCCCGGCCTGGACCGGTACGCACACGGGATGAAGACGCTGGCCGAGGCGACCTCCATCCGTGACCACGTCATCGGCCAGCTCGACCTCGCGGCGGTCACGCACGACGAGGAGGAGCGTGCCGCACGGCTCCAGTTCGTGGTGGTCGGCGGCGGCTACGCGGGCACGGAGACCGTCGCGTGCCTCCAGCGGCTGACGAACGCCGCCGCGGCCCGCTACAGCCGCCTGGATCCGGGGTGGATCAAGTGGCACCTGGTCGACCACTCCTCGACGCTGATGCCGGAACTCGGCGAGCGGCTCGGACGAAAGGCGCTGGAGATCGTCACCGGCCGGGGCACGAAGGTCTCGCTCGGCGTCTCCGTCGACGGGGTGACCGACGACGCGGTCTCGCTGACCGACGGCCGTTCCCTGCCGAGCCGCACCCTCATCTGGACTGCGGGGGTGAGCGCCAGCCCGCTGATCGGCACCATCGGCGCGGAGACCGTCCGCGGGCGCCTCGTGGTCGACTCCGACCTGACCGTGCCCG
>NZ_JACBXA010000100.1 GCF_013870515.1 Streptomyces albidus (ex Kaewkla and Franco 2022)
GTCGGCCCGGCACGCCGCACCCAGACCTACGCGGGCACGGACCGGCAGGTGCGCGGCAAGCTGCTCGCGGTGCTCCGCGAGGCGCTGACGCCGGTGCCGCAGGCCACGCTCGACCGTGTCTGGGGCGACTCCGTGCAGCGCGGCCGCGCGCTGGACGGGCTGGTCGCCGACGGGCTCGTCGAACCGCTTCCGGGCGGGGTCTACAGGCTGCCGCTCAGCTGACTCAGCCGTTGCCGCCGGCGTCGGTGCCGACATCTGCGTCGGCGTCGGCGTCGCTCCACGGCTTGCTCATGTCCAGCTCCTCGGGGTGCTCCCGCTGCTGGGTGAGCGAGTACCAGTTGCCCGTCGGGTCGCGGAAGATCGCTTCGATGCCGTACGGGCGTTCCTGGGGTTCCTGGAGGAACTCCACGCCCTTCGCCTTCAGTTCGGCGTACGTCGCGTGGCAGTCGTCCGTGTGGAACGCGCCCGCGCCGAGCGCGCCCTTGGTGACCAGCGCCAGCAGGGCCTTGCCGGACTCCGGGTCAAGGCCGGACCCGTCGGGGCGCATCAGTGTGAGCTGGACGTCGGGCTGCTCGGGAGGGCTGACGGTGACCCAGCGCATGTCGCCCATCGCCATGTCCCAGCGCTCCACGAAGCCGAGCGTCTCGACGAAGAACTTCTTGTCGCGCTCCTGGTCGGTCGACCAGACGGTGGTGAGGGCGAGGCTCTTGATCACGACGGGCTCCTGACGGTGTCGGGCGGGAGGGCGCCGAGGTGCCGCCCTCGTTCCGTTTCACCGTGTCAGAGCGGTGCTCGGCCTGCTTCTCCGTTGTTGCGCTCTTCCCCTGACGGCTCGGGGGCGGCGGCATCCGCAGGGGGAGCCAGGGGCGCGGCCGGCTGTCGCCCCTTGAAGGCGCCGGTGAAGAGCATCGCGTAGCAGCCGGGGATCATCGCCGCCGCACGGCGGGCGTGCCGTACGCGGTACTCGCTGGGGCTGGTGCCCGTCTGCTTCTTGAAGCGCGCGGAGAACGTCCCGAGGCTGGTGAAGCCGACCAGCATGCAGATCTCGGTGACGGTCAGGTTCGCCGAGCGCAGCAGCTCCTCCGCGCGCTCGATGCGGCGGCGGCTCAGGTACTGGCCAGGCGTCTCCCCGTATGCCGCCTTGAAGGCCCGGACGAAGTGGTAGCGCGAGTAGCCGGCATGCGCGGCGACCGCGTCCAGGTCGAGAGCGGAGTCGGCCCAGTCGCGGTCCATCGCGTCCTTGGCGAGGCGCAGCGCGCGCAGCCGCGCCATGCCCGGCGTGTTCATGCGGTCAGGCTGTCACACCCGTGCGCCGCTTCCCTCGGCTTCCAGGGAAGGCCCTGAGGGCTTCTCGCCCGCCTCCTCGCCGCCCTTGAGCGGGACCTCCTTGATGAACCAGGAAGCCGCGAAGGCGATCAGTGCCGTCGCGCCGGCGACCAGGAACACGGTGTGCGTACCGTCGGCCACCGCGTGCTCGTAGACCTCACGCACCGCGGCCGGCAGTCGCTCCAGGGAGGCCGCGTCCAGCTGGGCGGGCGTCTCGCTGCCCCCGCCTGCTCCGGCGGCGGCTCCGGCCTGCTCGGTCATCGTGTCCCGCACCCGGTTCGCGAAGAGGGTGCCCATCAGCGCGACGCCGAAGGAGCCGCCGATCGTACGGAAGAGGGTGGTGGTGGACGAGGCGACGCCCATGTCCTTCAGTTCGACGCTGTTCTGCGCGATCAGCATCGTCAGCTGCATCAGGAAGCCCATGCCGGCACCGAGCACCACCATGTAGAGCGCGGAGGTGGTCCGGCTGGTGCCGACGTCCAGCTGGGCTAGCAGGAACAGGCCGACGGGGATGAGGCCGCCGCCGATGATCGGGTACGCGCGGTACCTGCCGGTGCGCGTGGTCGCCCGCCCCGTGAGGACGGAGACGATCATCATCGGCAGCAGGACCGGGAGGAGCAGCAGGCCCGAGTTGGTGGCGGACGCGCCCTGCACGGTCTGCTGGTAGAGCGGCAGGAAGGTCATCGCGCCGAACATCACGAAGCCCAGCAGGAAGCCGATGAGCGTGACCAGCGAGAAGTTGCGGCTGCGGAAGATGCCCAGCGGGAGCACGGGCTCCGCCGCGCGGCGCTCGACGAGGAGGAACGCCACCGTCGCGGCGACGGCGAGCGCGGAGAGGCCGATGATCACGCCTGAGGACCAGTCGTACTCCGTGCCGCCCCAGCTGGTGACGAGCACGGCAGAGGTGATTCCGGCCGTCAGCAGGACCGCACCGGTGTAGTCGATCTTGCCCTTGGCGCGCTTCCTGGGCAGGTGCAGCAGCGTGGTGACCATGGCCAGGGCGATGCCGCCGAGCGGCACGTTGATGTAGAAGGCCCAGCGCCAGCCGAGGTGGTCGGTGAGGGTGCCGCCGACGAGCGGTCCGCCGATCATGGCCAGCGACATCACGCCGGCCATCATCCCCATGTACTTGCCGCGCTCGCGGGGCGGCACCAGGTCACCCATGATGGCCATCGCGCCCACCATGAGGCCGCCGGCGCCCAGGCCCTGCAACGCCCGGAAGCCGATGAGCTGCGCCATGGTCTGGGCGGCTCCGGAGGCGACGGAGCCGGCGAGGAAGACCACGATCGCCGTCAGGAAGACGCCCTTGCGGCCGTACATGTCGCCGATCTTTCCCCACAGGGGGGTGGAGGCCGCGGTGGTCAGCGTGTAGGCCGTCACGACCCATGCGAGGTGCTCCAGGCCGCCGAGCTCGCCCACGATCGTCGGCATCGCGGTGCCCACGATCATGTTGTCGAGCATGGCCAGCATGACGGCGATCATCAGCGCGAAGACGGCCAGCCCGACGCTACGCGGCCGGGTCGGGTCCTGCTCCTGGCCGGGGACACCGTCTGGGACGGTGCCCGGCGCTGCGTCGGTACTCATACCTGTCTCCCCGTTTCTTACTTGCCGCCCGGTTAGTTTAGTAGCATGGGCAAGGTAGGACGGCCACTAGCCGGGCGTCAAGTAAGTTTCAGTGGGCAGACGAGGAGCTAGCGCTCATGAGCAGGGGAAACACCCGCCAACGCATCCAGGACGTCGCCCTGGAGCTCTTCGCCCGACGCGGCTACGAGAAGACGTCGCTCCGTGAGATCGCGGAGCACCTCGACGTGACGAAGGCGGCCCTCTACTACCACTTCAAGAGCAAGGAAGACATCGTCATCAGCCTCTTCGAGGACCGGGCAAGGCCCATCGACGAGCTGATCGACTGGGCGAAGGGCCAGCCGGCGGACCTCGAGACGAAGCTCGAGGTGCTGCGGCGCTACAGCGAGACACTCCAGAACGCCGCCCCGCTCCACCGCTTCGTCCAGGAGAACCAGGCGACGATGCGGGAGCTCAGCGTCGGGGAGACCTTCAAGGACCGCCTGAAGACCCTGCTCGACATCCTCAGGATGCCCGACGCCCCGCTCACCGATCAGGTGCGCTGCTCGGCTGCGCTGTTCACCATGCACGCGGGGGCGTTCGCCCTGCAGGACATCGAAAGCGACCCCGAGGACAGGCGGAAAGCCATCCTTGAGGTCGCTCAGGAGATGGTGACCACGGCACATCGCGGCCGGAGCTGAGTCAGCCCGTACGTGCCGTGGTCATCCCCGCACTCGTGGTCACACGGGCGCCCGTGACCCGCGAGATCACACCTTGACGCCGTGAGCGCGCATCACGGACACGGGCTCCTTGCCCGAGCCGTAGTCAGGCGTGCTGCGGATCTCGAAGTGCAGATGCGGGCCCGAGGAGTTGCCGGTCGAGCCCGACAGGCCGATCTTCTGGCCCGTCTGCACCTGCTGCCCGGGCTTCACCTTCACCGAGGACAGGTGGGCGTACTGGGAGTACGTGTTGTTGTCGTGCTTGATCACGACGGCGTTGCCGTACGAGGAGCCGTCACCGGCACCGTTCGGGCCCGCCTTGACGACGGTGCCGCCGTGGACGGCCTTGACCGGGGTGCCCGTCGGCACCGCGAAGTCCTGGCCGGAGTGCTTGTGGGCCCATCGGCCGCCGCTGTTGCCGTAGCCGGCGCTCAGGTCGTACTTGCCCTCGACCGGCTTGGTCCAGGAGTTGGCCTTGTTGACCTTGGTGCGGTCCGCACCGCGGGAAGCCTTGCCGGCCTCCGCGCGCTTCTCGGCCTTCTTCTCGGCCGCGGCGGACTTGTGCTGCTGATCGGCCTGGGCTCGCGCGGACTGAGCGAGCTGTGCGGCGGTTCCTGACGCGAAGACATCGCCCTGCCCAGATGCAGCGGCAACCGCCGAGCCCGCGCCAAGGACCAACGAGGCGCCGAGTCCGCCCGCTATCACCGCGGACCTGAGTCGGGCGCGTCCGATGGGCTTGCGCGCGTTCTTGGTGGTCTTCGACATACGGGTACTACCTCCGGAATGGCTTTGGGGGACCCCGAGCCGTGGGATCTCGGGGGGACAAAAACATTGGTAACCCGCCTGATCCGGCATACCAAAAAGGGCTATTACTAAAGCGATGCGTAGGGATAAGCACGACATGAAGCACCCTTAAGGGCTATTCGGACACCATCCATGCGGCCCTTCGCCCGTGATCCCGGCTCTCTGACGGGCCACGTGCGGTTGCGCGGAAGGCCCGCGGCCCCCTCCGGGGCGCCTCCTAAGCGGGCTCGTATGTGCAGATCAGGCTGTGCGACACCTCACCCGTGGCGGCCTGCGCGGGCCCGTGATCGGGTCGCCGGGGAGGGGTCCGCGTCGCTCTCAGACAGACGCGGGGCACTCGCGCAAATGCGGTCCACGTCACACGCCGGCGCCATTCGGGAACGAGGGAGCAGAACCCGGAAGAACCCGACCGGGAACAACACCGCGTGACCGCCGGACCGCATTCCTCGCCGGGTTCACCGCGCGAGGGCGGTCCTTTCGCGAAACGACCGCCCTCGCTCACGGTGAAAAGGCGGCCATCCTCCGCACACAGCACGGAAAAGGGTGCGGCGTGACACAGGTCGCCTCACCGTGCGCAAACTCCCGTGGATGGAGCGTGCACGCCCAAGCCGTGTCCCAACTCCCCAACTCCCGCGCTCCCACCCGCCTCCGTCACCTACGATCCCGCTCATGGAGCCTGCCACCGTCGCCACGCGACTCGCCTCCAGCGCCGTGACACCGATCGTCAAGAAGCTGTTCGTGAGTGAGGGCGCGGGCGCGGGCCTGGTGGACAAGCCCGTCAGGATCTCCTCACTCGTCTCCTTCAAGGGCGAGCAGCGGACGCTGAACGAGAAGGATCTGGCCAAGCTGGCCGCGGAGTTGACGGAGCGCGCCGCGAAGGCGTCCGGCCCGCACGAGGCACCCGGCGAGGAGACACGGCGCGAACTGGCCTCCGCCCTCACGACGGCGCTGCACAGCATGGGCGACCTGGAGATGGACGACGTGCAGGCGGTGCGGCTCGGCCCGCAAGGGCTGGCGCGCCAACTCGCGTACCCGGCCTCCCTGTCGGCCACCGCCGAGGCGTACTTCGGGCCTCTGCTGCACACCGCCTGCCTGCACATCCTGAACTTCTTCTCGCAGCGCTCGACGTTCATCCCGCGCACCCTCACCGAGCAGGCACACCAGCTCGACCGGCTCGTCAGCGTCAGCGATCTGCTGCTGGAACGCGTCCCCGCACGCTCCGCCGAGGACGCCCGCTTCGAGCAGAGGTACGCCGAGCACATCGCCCGTAAGCACGGCGAACTGACCATCTACGGGCTGGACTTCGTCCACACGCGCGAGTGGCGGCTCGACTCCGCGTACATCTCGCTGGAAGCCACCCAGGACGCCGGCAGCTCACTGGACATTGCGAAGTCGCTCTCCGCCGACCGGGTACTCGCGGACCACGAACGCGTACTGCTGCGCGGCCCCGCCGGATCCGGAAAGACGACGCTCCTGCAGTGGCTGGCCGTGACCGCCGCCCGGCAGGCCTACGACGAACATCTCGCCCATCTCCTGGGGCGCGTGCCCTTCATCCTTCCCCTGCGCCGCGTCGTACGGGACGGGCTGCCGCCCACGCCGGACCGCTTCCTGCACGCCGTACGCAGCAGCCTCGCCGGCTCGCAGCCCGCCGGATGGGCAGAACGCGTGCTGGCCGCGGGGCGGGGCCTGCTCCTCGTCGACGGCCTCGACGAGGTCCCCGGCGGCCAACGGGAGGAGACACGGCGCTGGTTGCGGGAGCTGATGGGCGACTTCCCCGGCAATCTCTGGCTGGTCACCTCGCGCCCGTCCGCCGTACGTGAGGACTGGCTCGCCGGCGAAGGCTTCACGGAGGTGTCGCTCGCCCCCATGTCCCGCCACGACGTCGCGGCCTTCATCAGCCGCTGGCACAACGCGGCGGACGCCGAACCCGGACTGGCCGACTCGCTCATCTCCGCCGTCCGCACCCACCCCGACCTCGGCCGTCTCGCGGTCAATCCGCTCATGTGCGGCCTGCTGTGCGCCCTGCACAGGGACCGGCGCGGCTGCCTCCCGTACGGGCGCAGGGACCTCTACGACGCGGCGCTGTCGCTGCTGCTGGAGGGTCGTGACCGGGACCGCTCCGTCGCCGTGCCCGACGGGCTGCGCCTGTCCAAGGACTCGCAGATCCAGCTCCTCCAGAGGCTTGCCCACTGGATGATCCGCAACGGCAGGTCGGAGATGGAGCAGGAGGACGCAGTCGCCCAACTCGACCGGTTCCTCTCGCGGACGGCGCACATCGAGGCCACGCCGTACGAACTGTTCCGGCATCTGCTGGACCGCTCCGGAGTGCTGCGCGAACCGGCCGACGGACGGGTCGACTTCGTCCACCGCACCTTCCAGGACCACCTCGGCGCAAAGGCCGCCGTGGAGGAGGGCGACTTCCCCCTCCTTCTGGACAACGCCCACAAGGACCAGTGGGAGGACGTGATCCGGATGGCGGTCGCGCACGCGCGCCCGGCTGATCGGGCACGTCTGCTGCGCGGCCTGGTCGCCGAGGTCCCCGCGAACGGTGCCGGCGGCGGGCGCCGCGAAGAGGGCCCGGAGCAGGGGGAGTTCGAGGGGAGCGTACGCAACCTGCTTCTGGCCGCCGCATGCCTGGAGCAGGCCACCGACCTGCACCCGGAGGTGCGTGCCGAGGTCACCTCGAAGACGTCCCGCCTGTTCCCGCCGAGGAGCATGGCCGCCGCCCGTCACGTGGCCGACATCGGCGGCCCCATGCTCCTCGGGCTGCTGCCGGGCCCCGAAGGACTCACGGACGCCGAGGCGGCCTGCGCGGTCGTTGCCGCCTCCCGCACGGGCACCGACGCCGCCCTCCCCGTGCTGGCGCGCTACCGCAACCACTCGTCGCTCGATCTGAGGCGCCAACTCGTATGGGCCTGGCACCGTTTCGAGACGGACGAGTACGCGAAGGAGGTCATCGCACACCTCGACGAGACCGACCTCTACTTCACCGCCCACCACGTCGACCATCTACGCGCGCTGCGGCAGATGGGCGGCAGGGAACGGATACAGATCGTCGGCCGCTACCACCCGCGACAGCTGAGCGAGCACATCGAAGCCGACCGGCTGACCCATCTCTGGCTGCGGGACGGCTACGCGCATCACAACGGCGAGGACTGGCTCTCGGCCTTCCCGCACCTGCACACGCTGGTCGTTCCGGGCACGATGTCCCGCTACATGTGGTCAACTCTCCCCGTCCGGCTGAAGGTTGTGACCGAGAGCGAGCTCTCGGGACATCCGTGAACGTGCGACGCCCTCCCGCCACGATCGCCTTCAGCCAGGCCTGAACAGCGATGGTCCCAGTCCGGCGCCCCGAATAGGGTGGGCACTCCCATCGTCTGACAGACACTCAGACAGCGGCTCGCAGCAGCGACAGCAGCCGACCACACCCAAGCAGCCCCGCCGGAGTCCCCAAGCGCATGGAACCCGTCGTACGTCTCGCCTCCTCAGTCGTCGACCCCCTCATCGGCAGGCTCATCGCGGCGGCCCCGGCCGCGTTCCCCTCCTCGCCCGACAGCGAGCAGCTCATGGCCCGTCTCGTCTCCTTCCGCGGCGAGGAGCCGGTGCTCAGCTGGGAGGAACTGCTGGAGGTGGCCGCCGAGTTGGTGCGGCTCGGGGTGGTCGCCACCGGACAGCGCCTCGCCGAGGCCGAGGAGTCGGGCGTCGCGGCCGTACTCGCCCGGACGCTGTGGGTCATAGGCGAGCTGGACACCACGGACACCCAGGCCGTGCGGCTCGGGCCGCAGGACTACGCACGACGGCTGCGGTCCGCCGTCCCCGGAGCCGACCGTGAACTCTCCTCCGAGGCAGCCTGGTTCCATGACAGCCTGCTCGTGACGATCTGCCTCCACTTCCTCCACCTGCTCATCCTTCGCTCCCCCGAACTCGCCGAGCGTCTGCCGGAACGGAGCCATCGCATCGGCCAGCTCGTCGACCTCAACGACGTGGAGGCCCTTCGGGGCCGTCCCCAACCCTCGCGCCAGGACGCAGAGTTCGAAGCGAGGTATCTCCGGCACGTCGCCGATCAGTACAGCCGCGTCACGATCTACGGCATCGATCTGCCCAACCCGAACACGCCCGACAACTGGTCCCTGGACGCCACCTACCTCAGCCTCGCCGCGGAGTTCAGCTCCGAGTCCCGCAGCGGGGCGACACCCACCGCGAACCCCGCCGGCGAGACGCAGACAGGACCGGCCTCGCAGGGATCGTCCTCGACGCGAGAGGTCGCGACGCAGCCGGATGAGACCGCCCCCGCACCGGCCGAACCCGTCATGACCGCCGATCGGGCGCTGGCCGGACACGAACGGGTACTGCTGCGTGGAATCGCAGGCTCAGGCAAGACCACCCTCATCCAGTGGCTGGCGGTCTCCACCGCTCGCGCCGCGCTCCCGGAGGAGCTGCAGACCCTGCGGGGCCGCATCCCCTTCGTGCTCCCCGTACGCCGCTTCGCTCGCGATGGCATGCCCTCGCCGGACGACTTCCTGGCGGCCGTACGACATCCCCTCGCGGAGGAGGCCCCTGAAGGCTGGGCCGTGCGCGTGCTCGCCGCCGGACGGGCGGTGCTGCTGGTCGACGGCATCGACGAGGCCCCGGAGATCCAACGGGACGCCGTGGGCGAACAGTTGCGCCGGCTGCTGCGCATCTACTCGGGCACCCTCTGCCTCGTCACGTCCCGCCCGCCGGCCGTCGACGCGGACTGGCTGGCCGAGGAGGGCTTCACCGAGCTGACGCTCGCCCCCATGAACCGCGACCAGGTCGCCGCCTTCATCACGGCCTGGCACACCGCCGCCCGTACGGACGAAGGCAAGGACCACGGACGGCTGGACGAGTACAGGGACATGCTCCTGCGGTCCATCCCGCTCTTCCGCGAGCTGCGCGTCCTGGCCACCAACCCCCTGATGTGCGGCCTCATCTGCGCTCTGAACCGGGACCGGTCGGGGATGCTGCCCAAGGGCCGCAAGGAGCTGTACGAGGCGGCGATGGAGATGCTGCTCCAGCGGCGCGACCCGGAGCGCCGCGTGCTGTACGCGGACACCATCGTGATGCAGCGCTCCCCCCGCGAGAGGCTGCTGCGCAAGCTCGCCTACCGCATGCTCGTCGACGAGGGGTCCGTGCTGGACCACGCCACCGCCCTCGGCGAGATCACCCGGCACGTCTCCGCGATACCGGCTGTGGCCGGGCAGGGGACGCCGGAGGAGATCTTCGACCATCTGCTGCTGCGTACGGGGCTCCTGCGCGAACAGGCCGACCGATCCGTCGAGTTCGTGCACCGCACCGTGCAGGACTATCTCGCGGCGAAGGAGGCGGTGGAGCAGGGCAACCTGGATCTGCTGCTGGACCACGCGCACGAGGCGGAGTGGGAGGAGGTGATCCGCATGGCTGTCGCCCACGCCCGTCCCAAGGAGTGCTCGCTGCTGCTTCAGGGGCTCCTGGCTCCCGGCAGGACGGGCATGAAGCGCAACCGGAGACGGCTGCTCGCCGCGGCCTGCCTGGAGCATGTGACGGAGCTCGACCCGGAGACACACGCCCGCGTACGCCGCGAGACGCGGCACATGGTGCGGCCCAGCGACGACCGGGCCGCACGCGGACTGGGCTGGGTCGGCCCGATCGTCCTGGAGATGCTTCCCGACCCGGACACGGTCTCCGACACCGAGGCGTACCGCCTCGCCCTCACCGTGACCCGTATCGACGACGACGCCGCGGTGGACTACCTGGCACGGCTGCGGCACCGCAGGCCGCTGACGCTGCGAGCGGAACTCGCCCACGGCTGGCGCAACTTCGAGACCGAGCGCTATGCCGCGGAGGTCATCCAGCACCTGGATCCCGAAGGGCTCTACTTCCCCGTCTCCGACCGTGAGGAGGTGGCGGTGCTGCGGAAGCTGGGCGGCAGGGAACGCATACAGATCGTCGGCCACTTCACACCGGACCAGCTCCTGGACGGGCTGGTGCGCGACCGGCTCACCCACCTGTGGGTCGCCTACGACCTGGGCGCGGGCATGAGCATGGACTGGCTGAGCCACTTCCCCGGGCTGACGACTCTCCGGGTGAACCCGCGGCTGCGCGTCACGGACGTGCCGGAGCACATCCGCATCATCACCTGAGGCGCCGACCGCCGGCCCGCAAGGACCCCGGCATGCGAAGTCCCCCGCCACTACGTGACGGGGGACTTCGCGTACAGCCTTACGGCTCGGGGCTCACGCCTCCTTGGAGAGGTTGGGCCCGCCGCCTGCAGCGGACTCCACCGGCGGTGCGTCCGGCAGTGCGGACTTCTCCTCACCGCGGAAGGTGAACTTCTTGTCCTCGTCGGTCTCACCCTCGGTGTCCACGACCACGATGTGACCGGGGCGCAGGTCTCCGAAGAGGATCTTCTCGGAGAGCAGGTCCTCGATCTCGCGCTGGATCGTCCGGCGCAGCGGCCGGGCGCCCATCACCGGGTCGTAACCCCGCTTGGCGAGCAGCTCCTTGGCGTCCGTGCTCAGCTCCAGACCCATGTCGCGGTCCTTCAGCCGCTCGTCCACCATCGTGAGCATCAGGTCGACGATGCGGATGATGTCGTCGCGGGTGAGCTGGTGGAAGACCACCGTGTCGTCGACACGGTTGAGGAACTCCGGGCGGAAGTGCTGCTTCAGCTCGTCGTTGACCTTGGCCTTCATCCGGTCGTACCCGGCGCTGACGTCACCCTGGCCGGCGAAGCCGAGGTTGAAGCCCTTGGAGATGTCCCGGGTGCCGAGGTTGGTCGTCATGATGATGACCGTGTTCTTGAAGTCGACGACCCGGCCCTGGGAGTCGGTCAGGCGACCGTCCTCCAGGATCTGCAGCAGGGAGTTGAAGATGTCCGGGTGTGCCTTCTCGACCTCGTCGAAGAGGACCACGGAGAAGGGCTTGCGGCGGACCTTCTCGGTCAGCTGACCGCCCTCTTCGTATCCCACGTAGCCGGGAGGCGAACCGAACAGCCGCGAGACGGTGTGCTTCTCGCTGAACTCCGACATGTCGAGGGAGATCAGCGCTTCCTCGTCGCCGAAGAGGAACTCGGCGAGCGTCTTGGAAAGCTCCGTCTTACCGACACCGGACGGGCCCGCGAAGATGAACGAACCACCGGGGCGCTTGGGGTCCTTCAGCCCGGCGCGCGTACGCCGGATCGCCTGGGAGAGCGCCTTGATGGCGTCCTGCTGCCCGATGACGCGCTTGTGCAGCTCGTCCTCCATGCGGAGCAGGCGCGAGGACTCCTCCTCGGTGAGCTTGAAGACGGGGATGCCCGTGGCCGTGGCCAGGACCTCCGCGATCAGCTCCTCGTCCACCTCGGCGACGACGTCCATGTCGCCGGCCTTCCACTCCTTCTCCCGCTTGGCCTTCTGAGCCAGCAGCTGCTTCTCCGTGTCACGGAGGGAGGCCGCCTTCTCGAAGTCCTGCGAGTCGATGGCCGACTCCTTGTCCCGGCGCACGTTCGCGATCTTCTCGTCGAACTCGCGCAGGTCCGGCGGTGCGGTCATCCGGCGGATGCGCATCCGGGAGCCGGCCTCGTCGATCAGGTCGATCGCCTTGTCCGGGAGGAAGCGGTCCGAGATGTACCTGTCGGCGAGAGTGGCCGCGCCGACCAGGGCGGCGTCCGTGATGGAGACGCGGTGATGCGCCTCGTACCGGTCGCGCAGGCCCTTGAGGATCTCGATGGTGTGCGGCAGCGACGGCTCCGCGACCTGGATCGGCTGGAAGCGGCGCTCCAGGGCCGCGTCCTTCTCCAGGTGCTTGCGGTACTCGTCGAGCGTCGTGGCACCGATGGTCTGCAGCTCACCGCGGGCCAGCATCGGCTTGAGGATGCTGGCGGCGTCGATCGCGCCCTCGGCGGCGCCCGCTCCGACCAGCGTGTGCAGCTCGTCGATGAACAGGATGATGTCGCCGCGCGTGCGGATCTCCTTGAGCACCTTCTTCAGGCGCTCCTCGAAGTCACCGCGGTAGCGCGAGCCGGCGACCAGGGCGCCCAGGTCCAGGGTGTAGAGGTGCTTGTCCTTGAGGGTCTCGGGCACCTCGCCCTTGACGATCGCCTGGGCCAGGCCCTCGACGACCGCGGTCTTGCCGACGCCGGGCTCGCCGATGAGCACCGGGTTGTTCTTCGTACGGCGCGAGAGCACCTGCATGACCCGCTCGATTTCCTTCTCGCGCCCGATGACCGGGTCGAGCTTGGATTCGCGGGCAGCCTGAGTCAGGTTGCGGCCGAACTGGTCCAGGACAAGGGACGTCGAGGGCGTGCCCTCGGCGGGGCCGCCTGCGGTGGCCGCCTCCTTGCCGCCGGAGTAACCGGAAAGCAGCTGGATGACCTGCTGCCGCACCCGGTTCAGATCGGCGCCCAGCTTCACCAGGACCTGGGCGGCGACGCCCTCGCCCTCGCGGATCAGGCCGAGCAGGATGTGCTCCGTGCCGATGTAGTTGTGGCCGAGCTGAAGGGCCTCACGGAGCGAAAGCTCCAGGACCTTCTTCGCACGGGGCGTGAAGGGGATGTGGCCGGAGGGCGCCTGCTGGCCCTGGCCGATGATCTCCTCCACCTGCTGACGGACCGCCTCGAGCGAAATCCCGAGGCTCTCCAGTGCCTTAGCGGCGACACCCTCACCCTCGTGGATCAGGCCCAGGAGGATGTGCTCGGTGCCGATGTAGTTGTGATTGAGCATCCGGGCTTCTTCCTGAGCCAGGACGACAACCCGCCGCGCGCGGTCGGTGAACCTCTCGAACATCGTTAATCGCTCCTCAGAGCGGTCAGGCAGTAAGGGGACGCTCCCCTCTCTGTCCTTCCGCAGCTTAGTCCCGCAAGCGGGGACCGCTCATTCCAACTGCCGACACCGGTCCTGCTGTGACGCCGGCTGGCCTCGCTCCCGTGGATAGCACAGCCAGGCCTCCTTGCCCGAACAGTCGACAACAGTTCCAACCCGATGGTGGGAGACGATGTTCCCGCAGGCCAGGCGTATCCACCCTGATTCACTACGCCCATGGCGAACGGCTCTCCCGGCCGAAACAACCGCCGCTCACCCACATCAGCCTTCACACCCCCGCGCCACCAGGCATTGTCCCGGCCCGTTCTCCTTCCGGAAACCGGCCTGAAGAGGCAGAGACGACCTCAGAGGCTTCCTACCCGCTCGTCCTGACACTCCATGCCGGGCCGGAGGGGGACAGCTGAGCGCATCCGCTCAGGGCGAACAGGCTCGGGCCACGGGACCGCCACACACGCACACGCTGTGCGCACGTACGACCACGCAGAGCTCGGACCAGGGTATGGCGCACCGGGGGCGGGACGGCCACCGGGCAACGACCATGCGACGCGGTGCCGAGCGACGATCAAGCGACGCAAGGCGTCGCGCAACATTGCGTAGCGGCTGCCCAACCCAGCGTAACCCGCTGAAGGTTCGTCAGTTGCTCCGGTCATGAGCTTCGCGATTTCCCGTACGCGGGCACCTCTCGGCACATCGGAGCGCTCCTTCTCGGAGCCCTGCTCGGAAAACGATGCGCTGGTGCTGGCGGCGGACCCTGGACTGGCGCTGCTGCGGCGGCCGGATGTCCGCACGGGGCCGGTCGCATACGGAAGGGAGAACGGCTGCTTGATGCTGCTCGTACCGGCGGGAAGTGCCGAGGAGTTGCCGGGACTCCTGGAGTGGCTGGAGTGGGGCGATATCGAACTTGGACTCACTGCCCGCGCTTCTTACGATCCTTACGACCCTCGGGAGGCCGCCGTATGGTTGCGGCCTCCCGAGTCGGGGCGTGAGGCGGATCGCGTCGATCTCGTACGGCTGGTCAGTGCCGCGGCGACGGAATGCCACCGCGCACGTCTGCGAAGCACCGCACGTAAGTCCCGGGCTCAGCCGTTGGCCTTCTCGTAGGCCTCTCGGATATTGGCCGGAACGCGACCGCGGTCGTTGACCTCGTAACCCTCGTCCTTGGCCCAGGCGCGGATCTTCGCCGTGTCCTGGCTGCTGCCACCAGCGGAACCGGAAGACCGCTTTCCACGGGCGGAACGGCCTCCGGTACGGCGGCCGCCCTTCAAGTAGGGCTCCAGCACCGTACGGAGCTTGTCCGCATTCGAGGTGGTGAGGTCGATCTCGTAGGTCTTACCGTCCAGCGCGAACGTGACCGTCTCGTCCGCCTCGCCGCCGTCGAGGTCGTCGACCAGAAGAACCTGAACCTTCTGCGCCACCGCATACTCCCATTCCGTCATCGATAACTTCGATTACTGATACTGACGACGAAAGCAAACCGCTTTTCGGTGAGAAACACAAACCCTCTGTTGAGTTTGTTCGGTCCTTCGACGGGATTCGGGGGATCTTTCGGACAAAGCGCCGCACTCATGCACCGGTCGACCGGGTCACGGTGTCGTCACTCAGAGATGCAGAAGCATGCGACTGTTGCCCAAGGTGTTCGGCTTCACTCGTTCGAGACCCAGGAACTCGGCCACGCCCTCGTCAAAGGAACGCAGTAGTTCGCTGTAGACATCCCCGTCGACCGGTGTGTCACCGATCTCGGTGAAGCCGTGCTTGGTGAAGAACTCGACTTCGAAGGTGAGACAGAAAATGCGCCGCACACCCAGCCAGCGCGCGGTGTTCAGCAGCTTCTCCAGCAGGAGATGCCCCACTCCCGACCCCTTCAGTGAGGGGTCCACGGCAAGTGTCCTGACCTCGGCGAGGTCCTCCCACATCACGTGGAGGGCACCGCAGGCGACCACCTCGGCATCGTGGTCGCGTTCGGCGACCCAGAACTCCTGAATGTCCTCGTAAAGCGTGACGGTCGCTTTGTCGAGCAGGATGTGGTCGCGCGAGTAGACGTTGATGAGACGGCGCACCGCACGTACATCCGAGGTCCGTGCTCGGCGAACGGTTACTTCTGATGCGGATGATGGTGCTGACGCCATGAACGGACGCTATCGCCCCTCGGGAAGGCGCTGCTCTTCGGGTCCGGTACGTTCGGCGAGAAGCCGGGCTCACGCATCCGTCGGCCTCGCCGAGATGCCGACTTCATGCTGTGTCTCACCCGGAGAGAGGCTTGGGAAGGGCGGGCCGGAAGGCGTGTGCTGAGAGCCCCGAACAGAGCCGCCTTCCGAAGAAGGGCCCTTCGATGAGGCGTCTTGCGAAGCGGCGACTGGACCGGCGCCTCTAGGCCCTGTCTAGTGCGTCTCTCGCGGCGCTCTCTCCGCGGTCTCGACGTGCACACCGTTCAGTTGTACGACGCGGAGTGCATCACGTAGAGCTTCGAGCTGTTCCGGAGTCATACGGTTGAAGAACTCGACGAGAGCGGCGGCAGCGAAGTCACTGGACGACCAGGCTTCGCTCATCAGTGCCGCCGAGTACGCGGCACGCGTCGAGACCGCCTCATATCGATAGGCACGGCCTTCTTGGCGCCGCCGCAGCCAGCCCTTCTGATGGAGGTTGTCCATTACGGTCATCACCGTCGTGTAGGCGATGGGCCTCTCCGCCCGCAGATCCTCCAGCACTTCTCGCACGGTGACGGGACGGTTCCACCGCCATACCCGTGTCATGACGCTGTCTTCCAACTCTCCCAATGGCCGAGGCACGCCGTGAATAATAGTCGGAGTTGTCCCGAAAGCAGTGGGGGCTGCTGCTGATCAGCTGTTTTTCTTCTGCCGGGCACTCTCTGCGCGAGCGATGGCGGCATCCACGGCGGCGTCTTCCTTGGCCTTGTTCGCGCCGCCCTGGCTCTTCACGATCGTCACGATGAGAGCGGTGAATGCCACCGCCATCACGATCGGCGGGGTCAATGCCGCGATGTAGTCCATGGCGCTCGAGCCTCCTCGGGAAACAGGGATCCCAGCCTACGGCAGGGCTGTGAGGCGCTCCCGGGCCCCCTTCGGGGACTTCCCGGCACCACGGTGCTCCGCGCCCTTCGGAGGCGCACAGCACGGCGCTGCGCGACGCGAATCGCTTTCGGGCCGCTCGGGGCTTTCACGCTTTCCGGGTATCGCGGTGGAACCGCTGACCGGGGCCGCTAAGAACGGCTGACGTTGCGTTCGTAGACCAGCCGGAGACCGATGAGCGTGAGCCACGGCTCGTGCTCGTCGATGGCCGAGGACTCGCCGAGCACCATGGGGGCGAGGCCGCCCGTGGCGATCACGGTCACGTCGTCCGGATCGTCGGTGAGCTCCCGGGCGATGCGGTCCACGACGCCGTCCACCTGGCCGGCGAAGCCGTAGAGGATGCCGGACTGCATGGCCTCGACGGTGTTCTTGCCGATGACGCTGCGGGGGCGGGCCAGCTCGATCTTGCGCAGTTGTGCGCCGCGTACGCCCAGGGCGTCGACGGAGATCTCGATGCCGGGGGCGATCACGCCGCCGACGTACTCGCCGCGCGCGGAGACCGCGTCGAAGGTGGTCGCCGTGCCGAAGTCCACGACCACGCAGGGGCCGCCGTACAGCTCGACCGCTGCGAGGGCGTTGATGATGCGGTCGGCGCCGACCTCCTTGGGGTTGTCCATGAGGATCGGCACGCCCGTCTTCACACCGGGCTCCACGAGGACGGCGGGGATGTCTCCGTAGTAGCGGCGGGTCACCTCGCGCAGCTCGTGCAGGACCGAGGGGACGGTCGAACAGATGGAGATGCCCTCGACGTTGTCGCCGAGCTCCTCGCCCAGGAGCGGGTGCATGCCCATGAGGCCCTGGAGCAGTACGGCGAGCTCGTCGGCGGTGCGGCGGGCGTCCGTCGAGATGCGCCAGTGCTCGACGATGTCCTCACCGTCGAAGAGGCCGAGGACCGTGTGGGTGTTCCCGACGTCGATGGTCAGCAGCATCAGGCGTCCGCCCCTTCGCCGGTGTGGCCGCTGTCGCGCAGGTCGAGGCCGATGTCGAGGATCGGTGAGGAGTGGGTGAGGCTGCCGACGGCGAGGTAGTCGACGCCGGTCGCGGCGTATTCGGCGGCGGTCTCCAGCGTGAGGCGGCCGGAGGACTCCAGCTGGGCACGCCCTGCGACGAGGGCGACGGCCGCCGCCGTCTCGTCCGGTGTGAAGTTGTCGAGCAGGATCAGGTCGGCGCCTTCGGCGAGGACCGGCTCGATCTGGTCGAGACGGTCGACCTCCACCTCGATGGGCACGTCGGGGAATTCACTACGCACGAGCCTGAACGCCTCGGCGACGCCGCCTGCCGCGATCACGTGGTTGTCCTTGATGAGCGCGGCGTCGGAGAGGGAGAAGCGGTGGTTCGTACCGCCGCCGCAGCGCACCGCGTACTTCTCGAGGCTTCGCAGCCCGGGCGTCGTCTTACGGGTGTCGCGTACGCGGGTCTCCACGAGGGGTCCCGTGGCGGAAGCGGCGGCGGCGCGGTTGAGCTCGTCCGCCCAGCGGCGGGTGACGGTGGCGATGCCGGAGAGCCGGCAGAGCAGGTTCAGGGCGCTGCGCTCGCCGGTCAGCAGGTCACGGGTGCGGGTCCGCACGGTCAGCAGGCGCTCGCCGGCGGCGACCCGGTCGCCGTCCTCGACGTGCCGCTCGACCTCGAACTCGTCGGTGCACACCACGGAGAGGACGGCCTCGGCGACGTGCAGCCCCGCGACGGTCCCCTCCTCCCGCGCCGTGAAGTCGCCGGTGGAGACGGCGTCTTCGGGGATGGTGGCCACCGTCGTCACGTCGACGCCGTGGTCGAGGTCCTCCTCGATGGCGAGGTGCGCGATGTCCTCGACCTGTACGGGGTCGAGGCCCGCTTCGGAGAGGAGCCGGGCGAGGTCGGGGTCGAGGCCGCAGTCGAGGGGGTCGAGGCCGTATGCGTCCTCCATGTCGCCCTCCGCGCTGCCGCAGCCGCAGGCGTCACCGCAACCGCCACCGCCGTCCGGAGACATCACCAGGGCGCCGGGGCCGCCGATCTGGAGCAGGGGCACGTCGACGGGCTGGGGGCGTCGCTCCTCCGGGGAGTCCGGAAAGGGGCTGGTCACGGGTTCTCCGTAGGGGTCGGCGTGGATGACTGGGTGGAAGGCTGCGTACGTGACTGTGCGGACGTCCGCGTCGATGGCTGAGGAGCCGTCGTGGCCCGGCACGTCGGCGGGAACGCGGTCGTGTCGGTCGTTCGGACGTCGAGAGTACGGCCCCCCTCGCGCAGGCTGACGACGAGGTGGCGGCGCCAGCCCGCATCGTCGCGGTCGGGATGGTCCTCGCGCCAGTGGCAGCCGCGGGTTTCCGTGCGACGGAGGGCTGCGGCGACCAGGACGCGGGCGACGAGGTGGAGATTGGCCGTCTCCCAGGCATCCACGCCGGGGTCGGCGGGCTTGTGCGCGGTGCG
>NZ_JACBXA010000101.1 GCF_013870515.1 Streptomyces albidus (ex Kaewkla and Franco 2022)
CGGGGCAGCGGAGAAGCGCGGGACCGTGCACGGCCGCGAGCCAGCGGTCCATGCGCCGCAGCCGGTTGGGGTTGGTCGTCCCGCGCGTCACCGTCCCCACCGGACGGGCGGGGGAGCGGGCGGTCATGGCACGAGCGTACGGGGGCACCGGGCACGGCCGGGACGGGAGCGGCAGCCGTGCCGGCACCGGACGGGATCCTTCCGCATGCTTCCGTCGTCAAGATTCGGCAAAGCGGAAATGGGAAGCAGACCTTCCGGTGTTCTGCCTGGAGGGCCCCGAGGCTCTGCGCACCGCACTCCACAGCAGGCACAGAGGAGGCAATCGCCCGTGAGCCAGTACATGGCCAGGCTCGGCCAGCGGCGTGGCCGGATGCCGCAACAGCAACGGCCGCGCCTCAGGCTCAACGGATCATCCCGCCGGCCGCGCAGGGTGGCCATGCTCAGCGTGCACACCTCGCCGCTCCATCAGCCCGGTACGGGCGACGCGGGCGGCATGAACGTCTACATCGTCGAGCTCGCCAAGCAGCTCGCCGAGCACGGCACCCAGGTGGAGATCTTCACGCGTGCCACGACGGCCGCCCTCCCCCCGAGTGTGGAGCTGTCGCCCGGAGTGCTGGTGCGTCACATCGACGCCGGACCGTACGAGGGGCTGGCCAAGGAGGAACTGCCCGCGCAGCTGTGCGCGTTCACGCACGGAGTGATGCAGGCCTGGGCAGGCCAGCGCCCTGGGCACTACGACCTCGTCCACTCCCACTACTGGCTCTCGGGGCACGTCGGCTGGCTCGCGGCCCAGCGCTGGGGCGTTCCGCTGGTGAACGCCATGCACACCATGGCCAAGGTGAAGAACGCGGCGCTCGCCAAGGGCGACACCCCTGAACCTGCCGCGCGTGTGATCGGCGAGACGCAGATCGTACGGGCCGCCGACCGGCTCATCGCCAACACCGCCGAGGAGGCGGGCGACCTGGTCCGGCACTACGACGCCGACCCCGGGCGTACGGCCGTCGTCCATCCCGGCGTCAACCTTGAGCGCTTCCGGCCGGCCGACGGACGTGCCGCCGCACGCGCGAGGCTCGGGCTGCCGCAGGACGCACTGATCCCGCTCTTCGCCGGCCGGATACAGCCCCTCAAGGCGCCGGACATCCTGCTGCGCGCCGTCGCGCTGCTCGTCGAGGAGGACCCCGCACTCCGGGGCCGCCTGGTGGTCCCCGTGGTGGGCGGGCCCAGCGGCAGCGGACTCGCCAAGCCGGAGCGGCTGCACAAGCTCGCCGCGAAGCTCGGCATCTCGGACGTGGTGCGCTTCCACCCGCCTGTGGGCCAGGAGGAGTTGGCGGACTGGTACCGGGCGGCCAGCGTGCTGGTAATGCCCTCCTACAGCGAGTCGTTCGGGCTGGTGGCGGTCGAGGCGCAGGCCTGCGGCACCCCCGTCATCGCCGCGGCGGTGGGCGGCCTGCCGGTCGCGGTGCGCGACTCGGTCAGCGGCTTCCTCGTCGAGGGCCACGAACCCCGTGCGTACGCGCAGGCTCTGCGGCGCTTCATCACCGGTACGGGGGAGCCGGCTCCGGGCGGTGGGCACGGGCTGGCGGACAGCATGGGCGAAGCCGCGGCTCGGCACGCCGCCGGATTCGGATGGGAAGCAGCGGCGGCCAGGACCCTCGACGTCTACGCCGCCGCGATGCACGACAAGCGCCGTCACCTACGATCGGCGCATGGCTGACGCGAAGAGTGCCGGAAGCTCCGAGAGCGCCAGGAACGCCGTCGAGCAGGCCCTGCGCGAGGCGGAACTGGAGTGGGAGAACCCGTCCGAGGGCACGTATGTCGTCACCCTCCCCGGTACGCGCAAGCTCTCGACGACCTGCTCCCTCGCCGTCGGCAGGCACTCGCTCTCCGTCAACGCCTTCGTCGTGCGCTGCCCCGACGAGAACCACGCCGCGGTGCACCGCTGGCTGCTTGAGCGCAACACCCGCCTCTACGGGGTCAGTTACGCCCTGGACAGTCTCGGGGACGTCTATCTCGCGGGCCGCCTCCCGCTGGGGGCCGTCACCCCGGACGAGGTGGACCGGCTGCTGGGGGCGGTACTGGAGAACGCCGACGGATCCTTCAACACGCTGCTGGAGATGGGGTTCGCCACGGCCATCCGCCGTGAGTACGACTGGCGTACCTCGCGCGGCGAATCGACGCGCAACCTCGACGCGTTCACGCATCTGACGGGCGGCGCGAAGACGGACCGCGGCAAGGGCTGAACGCCTCCCGCAAGCCGCCGCCACCCCGCGCCTCCGGTCAACGGACGTCGGTCAACGCACGTCGAACGGCGGCCAGTTGGACGCGCGGAGCGGCAGCGGGCTCACTCGGTGGCGAGGGGGTTCAGGAGACTTCGCCGGTGTCCTGCTCGGAACCCTCCACCTCGAAGGTGACGGGGCCTTCGGCGCGGTCCGCGCTGAGGTCACCTGTGGTGATGGGCTCGTTCTGGGTTCGCATGTCGACGGCTTCGGAGTTCTCGACCTCGTGGGCGGCGAGATTCCCCGGCCCCTGTTCGGTCACGACCCGGCCGTCGTGCATCACGTAGTACACGTTGACGGTGACGGGCCGCTCGGCGATCGCCTTCGCGACGGCCTTCTGCACCGCCGCCTTCTGCGCCGCCTTGTTCGCTGCGGCTCTCTTCGCCGCTGACTCCTTGGCCGCCGCCTTCTTCGTGGGCGCCGAAGTCGTGGCGGCTGCAGAGGACTTGGGTTTGGCGGAAGACGCGGTCTCGTGCACCGCGGCGGAGGCCGAGGGCACGGCGATGACGCCGAAGGCGACGGCGAGGCCGGCGGTGGCTGTCGCGCGAGCGAGGTTCTTCATCTGTTTCCCTTCTCCTCTTCCTGTGTGTACGGCGGCTACCGGGAGGTGCCTGTTCCATCGTGTGAGGAGTGCGCGCGCCGCGCCTGCGAGGAGAGGCTCCTGCCGGACCGTGCGACCTTCACGGCTCCTCGCCCATGCCCTTGAGCACGGGCGAGGAGGAGCCGCCGGATTCGGGAAAGCACGCTCCCCCAGAGGTGTGAGCGGCCGGACGCGCACAGGAGGCGCGCCATCGAGGCCCTCCGGGGGAGCGCTGGAGATCGGGAGGGTCTCCGTCAGCCGCCCAGTCCCCAGTCCGCCGTGATGCGGCCGCTGGAGCAGATCGTGTCGAGGAAGTGCTCGCCGGCCTTTCCGCAGCCCTCGTCCGGCTTCACCGGCGTGCCGTGCGGCATGTCCTTCACGGAGTAGTCACGTACGACGACGCCACCGTCGCCGCCGGTGTAGTCCGTACGGGTCGTGCCGCCGGGCAACTCCTCGGTGGCGTCGGCCTCCTGGTCGGTGCCGTGCACGTTCGTCCACTGCTTCACGGACTCCTTCGCGCTCGCCGGTACGACCGTGGTGTCGGCCGTACCGTGCCAGACCGACACCGTCGGGCGGGCGCCCGAGTGGTCCGGTGCGGCACTCCTGACCAGGTCGCCCCATTCGGCAGCCGATTTGCTGACGCCGGGGTTCATGCAGGTGAAGGCGTCGGCCACGGTCTTCGCGCAGCCGTGCGGCAGCCCGGCGATGACAGCGCCCGCCTTGAAGACGTCCGGATAGGCCGCCAGCATCGAGGACGTCATGGCACCGCCCGCAGAGAGCCCCGTGACGAAGACCCGCGAGGCGTCCGCATCGAGATCGGCGACCGTACGGTCCACCATCTGCTTGATCGACAGCGCTTCGCCCTGGCCGCGGGAGACGTCCCCGGACTGGAACCAGTTGAAGCACTTGTTGATGTTGTTGCCCTGTTCCTGCTGTGCGGCGACGACGGAGAAACCGCCGGCGTCCGCGAAGCTCTTCCAGCCCGCGCCCTCGAAGTACGTGGACGCGTCCTGCGTGCAGCCGTGCAGCACGACGACGACGGGACTCCCGGCGGGCAGCCCCTCCGGCGCGTAGCGGTACATGCTGAGCGCACCGGGGTTCGACCCGAAGTCGCCGACCTTCTCCAGGCCGGCCGCTTCCGCCTTCTTCTCGTTGGTGTCCGCGCCCGTACGTTCCGCGGACGCGACGGCGCCCGGTTCGAAGCCCGCGGCCTGGGTGGTGCCCCCGATGGCGGCGAGCCCGAGCGTGGTCAGGGTGGTCAGTGTCAGAGCGACTCTTCGGCTTGTGGCTTTCATGGCGCTCCTTCTGTGGGGGCCCATGGAACCTGTGGGGTGGTCCCATGGGGGTCGCGCCGACCGTAGAGGCGTAGAGGCCCGCCGCCGAACGTGGCGTACGTCCAGCGCTCACCGGCGGTGAGTGTGGCCTGACCACATTGGGCACCGATGTGGGCGCGCCTAGCTTGGCGGCATGACCGAGCAGCTGACACCCGGCCCGCAGTCCGTCGCCCTCGACCTCAGCGGACGTACCGCGCTGGTCACAGGAGCCGCGAGCGGCATCGGCCGCGCGTGTGCGCTGCGGCTGGCGACGGCCGGAGCCAAGGTGCGGGCAGTCGACCGCGACGCCGACGGGCTGGACGCCCTTCAGGACACCGTGCCCGGCGGCGCCACGCAGCCCTACCCCCTCGATCTGACCGACCCCGACGGGCTGGACGCCGCCGAGCGCGCAGCAGCCGGCGCGGACATCCTCGTCAACGGAGCGGGCGTCCAACTGGTGCGCCCCATCGAGGAGTTCCCGCCCGCGGAGTTCCACAAGCTGCTGACGCTGATGCTCGAGGCGCCCTTCCGGCTCATCCGCGGCGCCCTGCCGCACATGTACGAGCAGGGCTGGGGCCGGGTCGTGAACATCTCCTCCGTGCACGGTCTGCGCGCCTCCCCGTACAAGTCGGCCTACGTCTCCGCCAAGCACGGCCTGGAGGGCCTGTCCAAGGTCACCGCTCTGGAGGGCGCCCAGCACGGGGTCACCTCCAACTGCGTCAGCCCCGCCTACGTCCGTACGCCCCTGGTCGAGCAGCAGATAGCCGACCAGGCGGCGGCGCACGGCATCTCGGCCGACCGGGTGGTGTCCGAGATCCTGCTCGCGGACTCCGCGCTCAAGCGGCTCCTGGAGCCCGAGGAGGTCGCCGAGGCCGTCGTCTGGCTGTGCACGCCCGAAGCGTCCTTCGTGACCGGCTCCTCGCTCCCCCTCGACGGCGGGTGGACCGCTCACTGAACGCCGCCCGCCGGCCGAACCGAATCCGTTCCGTCCGACGCCAGACCTGCCGTCCCAGCCGTCGCCACGACCGTCACACCGGTCACGAGTGTCACTCCGGCCTGCACTCACCTATGGCGTCACACACCGCACCACGGGTAAGCCTGTGACCATGCCCCGAGCCCGGCCCGACGCCGCCTACCTGGAACTCCTCACCCGACGTGCACCCGCCGAGGCGTACGACGAACCGCTCGCCGAGGCGCGCGCCGCGGGAGCGTCCCCCGAAGAGCTGGCCTCCCTGGAGAGCGGCAAACTGCTCGCGCTGCGCATCCGCGCGGAGCTGGAGGGCCGACGGCGGCGTGAGGCCGAACTGACCGCGCTCATCGAGACCGTCCACGACCTCGCAGGGCTGCGGGACCTGGACGACGTGCTGCGCGCCATCGTGCAGCGCGCCCGGTCCCTCCTGGGCACCGAGGTCGCGTACATGACCCTCACCGACAACGAGCGCGGCGACACCTACATGCGCGTCACCGAGGGCTCCGTCTCCGCACGCTTCCAGCAGCTGCGGCTCGGCATGGGAGAGGGACTGGGCGGCCTCGTCGCGCAGACAGCCCGCCCGTACGTCACCGACGACTATCCGGCGGACGAGCGCTTCCGGCACACCCACACCATCGACAGCGCGGTCGGGGAGGAGGGCCTGGTCGCCATCCTCGGCGTGCCGCTGCTCCTTGGCGGTCGTGACGTGATCGGCGTCCTCTACGCGGCTGACCGCCGCGCACGCGTCTTCGAACGCGAACAGGTCGCGCTGCTCGGCTCGTTCGCGGCCAACGCGGCCGTCGCCATCGACAACGCGCGCCTGCTCTCCGAGACCCGTGACGCGCTGGCCGACCTGGAGACGGCCAACGAGATGATCGAGCGCGCGAGCGACGTCCACGACCGGCTCACCGAACTCGTCCTGCGCGGCGGCGACGTGACCGACGTGGCCGGAGCCGTCGCCGAAGTGCTCGCGGGCCGCGTCGAGTTCGTGGAGCCCGTCGTCGCCTCCGCTCGTACGGCCGTGGAGCGCTCCCGCAGCGACGGATACGCCGTGCGCGACGGCGACAGCTGGGTCACCGCGGTCTCCGCAGGCGGCGAACTGCTCGGCGCGCTCGTACTGCACGGGCACCCCGCACTCGACCCGGTGGACCAGCGCACCTTCGAACGAGCCGCGATGGTCACGTCGCTGCTGCTGCTCGCCCGCCGTTCGGCCAGCGAGGCCGAACAGCGCGTGCGCGGCGAGCTGTTGGACGAACTGCTGGACGCGACCCGGCACGACCCGCGCCTCCTGCGCGACCGTGCGGCGCGTCTGCACGCCGACCTGGACGCACCGCACGTACTGCTCAGCGCCCGGCTCGACGGGCACACCGGGGGAGACGCGGAAGAGAGCATGGGAAGGCAGCGTCTGTGGGCGGCCGCGTCCCACCTGGCCGTGACCCGGCACGGGCTCGCCGCGGCCCGCGACGGAGGCACGGTGCTGCTGTTGCCGCTGGCTCAGAAGTCCCGGGACAGCGCCGCACAGGACCTCACGGCCTCCCGGCTCGCCCAGGACGTCGCCGCCCAACTGGGGGTCGCCGCCGGGTCACCCGTCACGGTCGGTTCCTCGGCGACGGTGCCGGCCCCCGCCGCACAGCCCGGCGCCGTCGCGGCCGCCTACCCCGAGGCGCGGCGCTGTGTGGACGCCCTCCGGCTGCTGGGCCGGTCCGGACAGGGCGCGGCTGCCGAGGACTTCGGCTTCCTCGGCATGCTGCTCACCGACAGCCGTGACGTGGGCAGTTTCGTACGCCGCACACTCGGACCGGTGCTCGACTACGACGCGCGGCGCGGCACCGACCTGGTGACGACCATGGAGGCGTACTTCGCGTGCGGGATGAGCCCCGCCCGCGCCAAGGACGAGCTGCACGTGCACGTCAACACCGTCGCCCAGCGCCTGGAGAGAGTGGCCAGGCTGCTGGGCGACGACTGGCAGGCGCCGGAACGCGCGCTGGAGACCCAGCTCGCGCTACGACTTCACCGTCTTGCTGACGCGGTCGGAGGCTGACGGGGCGCCGCCTGCGCTCGCGGTGGAGGTGTCGTCCTCGCCGATCGCGGCGAGGTCGCGCGACTTGGTCTCCTTCGCACAGGCCACCGCCACGATGGTGAGCACCGCCGCCCCGATCACGTACAGGGAGATCGGCGTCGAGCTGCCGTAGTCCGCGAGCAGCGCCGTGGCGATCAGAGGCGCCGGCGCACCGGCGGCCACCGACGAGAACTGCGCGCCGATCGACGCTCCGGAGTAGCGCATGCGGGTCGCGAACAGCTCCGCGAAGAAGGCTGCCTGCGGCGCGTACATCGCGCCGTGCAGCACCAGGCCCACCGTCACCGCGACCAGCATCGCGCCGAAGCTCTTGGTGTCCAGCAGCGAGAAGAACGGGAAGACCCACAGGCCGGTCCCCACCGCACCGAACAGATACACCGGGCGGCGGCCCAGCCGGTCGGACAGCCCGCCCCACAGCGGGATCACGGCGAAGTGCACCGCGGAGGCGATCAGCAGGGCGTTGAGCGCCGTCTGCTGGGACAGCTTCAGCTCCTCGGTCGCGTAGACGAGGATGAAGGCCGTGATCACGTAGAAGCTGATGTTCTCCGCCATCCGCGCACCCATGGCGATCAGCACGTCGCGCCAGTGGTAGCGCAGCACCGCGAGCAGCGGCGTCTTCTCGACCTGCTTCTCGCCGGTGGGCAGCGCGCTCTGCTCCTTCTTACGCGCCTCGGCTCGCTCCCGGGCCTGCTTGAAGACCGGGGACTCGTCCACGGCCAGCCGGATCCACAGACCGATGCCGACGAGCACACCCGACAGCAGGAACGGCACCCGCCAGCCCCAGTTCTGGAACGAGGACTCGGACAGCAGCGCGGTCAGCACCGCCAGTACGGCCGTCGCCAGCAACTGCCCCGCAGGCACACCCGTCTGCGGCCAGGACGCCCAGAAGCCGCGCCGTTTCGCGTCCCCGTGTTCGGAGACCAGCAGCACCGCACCGCCCCATTCGCCGCCCAGCGCGAACCCCTGCACCAGACGCAGAGTCGTCAGCAGCACGGGCGCGAGGGTTCCGACAGAGGCGTGCGTCGGCAGCAGCCCGATCGCGAAAGTCGCCCCGCCCATCAGCAGCAGACTCAGCACCAGCAGCTTCTTGCGCCCGATCCGGTCGCCGTAGTGCCCGAAGACGAGCGCACCGATCGGACGGGCCGCGAAGCCCACGGCATAGGTGAGGAAAGACAGCAGCGTGCCGACGAGAGGATCGGAGTCGGGGAAGAAGATCTTGTTGAAGACCAGTGCGGCTGCCGAGCCGTACAAGAAGAAGTCGTACCACTCGATCGTCGTGCCGACGAGGCTGGCGGCGACGATGCGCTTCAAGGACGTGGACGGGACGGCTGACGCAGAACTATGGGGAGCTGCGGGGTTCTCGGGGGTCATGGCGAGACCGTAGGGACGATTCAGCCGCCGACCCATGTGCGCGGGCGCCACAGAGGGGTGGCTGGATATCGCCTCCGGACACACCCAGTAGGGTTCACCGCATGGCCGACGCACCTTACAAGCTGATCCTCCTCCGGCACGGAGAGAGCGAGTGGAACGCGAAGAACCTGTTCACCGGCTGGGTGGACGTGAACCTCACCGAGAAGGGCGAGAAGGAGGCGGTCCGCGGCGGCGAACTGATCAAGGACGCCGGTCTGTTCCCCGACGTGCTGCACACGTCAGTGCAGAAGCGGGCGATCCGCACCGCGCAGCTCGCCCTGGACTCCGCCGACCGGCTCTGGATCCCGGTCCGCCGCTCCTGGCGGCTCAACGAGCGTCACTACGGGGCGCTTCAGGGCAAGGACAAGGCGCAGATCCGCGAGGAGTTCGGCGAGGAGCAGTTCATGCTCTGGCGCCGCTCGTACGACACCCCGCCGCCGGAGCTGCCCGACGGCTCCGAGTTCTCGCAGAGCGACGACCCGCGCTACGCCGCCGTCCCGAGTGAGCTCCGCCCGCGCACCGAGTGCCTCAAGGACGTCGTCGGGCGGATGCTTCCGTACTGGTTCGACGGCATCATCCCGGACCTCCTCGCGGGTCGCACGGTCCTGGTCGCGGCGCACGGCAACTCGCTGCGCGCCCTGGTCAAGCACCTCGACGGAGTCTCGGACGAGGAGATCGCCGGCCTGAACATCCCCACCGGCATCCCCCTCAGCTACGAGCTGGACGCCGACTTCCACCCCGTCAACCGCGGCGGCACCTACCTCGACCCCGATGCGGCGAAGGCGGCCATCGAGGCGGTCAAGAACCAAGGCAAGAAGTAGCACCACGGCACGACGAAGCCCCTTGCCCGCGGTTCGCCGGCAGGGGGCTCTTCGTTGTGTCCGGGCGGGGTGTGGGCCGCCTCCGGGCCGTCGACGCGGGCAGGGGCCGTCGGGGCCGGGCGGCAGGGCGAATTCCTGTTTCAGACGATCAAACCGTCACTCCACACCGGGAGGCAGCGGACCGTCGCAAGGGGGAGGGCCAGACATGTCATGGGGCGAGTGGCTGCTCACGGTCGTCGTTGTGCTCGCGGTGACGACGAGGGTGGGGTCGTCGGCTTCTGTGCGTATTTCTGGCGGCAGACTCAGATCCTCTGGTTCTTCTTCCGCGGTGATGTCTGAAGTCGACTGAGGCAACGGACGGCCGCTGGACGGACCTCGGGCGGTGCCGCAGGCAGAGCGGGAGCAACGGAAGCGAAGAGGACCGGAGTCGTCCCGAAATGCGATGAGCCCTCGCCGTTCTCACTGGGCAGGAACTGTTTTCGGCTCCGTTGCCGGCGCTAGGGTTCCACCGACCTCCGAGGACCCGTGACTGTACGGCCGACACAAGGGGATGCCGCAATGGCCGACTACGCAACGCATGTACACAAGGCCCAGGAGCTGATCGCTGCCTTGAAGGGAGACGAGCAGCTGAAGGGCAGCATCCGCGGCCTGACGGGCGATCACATCGTCGGAGTCGCTCAGGTCGAAGCACTGCTGGCGCTCGCTGCCGCAATCAACGCCGGAAACGAGGCCCGCGACGAGGCGTGACCCTGCGGGCCTCGAATTCGCTTGCGTGAGCCGTGCGGCCACATCATCGTGGCGTCGTGCTGAGTGAAGATCAGGTGGCGACGTTCGTTCGCGAAGGCTTCGTGACGCTGCGGGGGGCAGTTCCGACTGCGCTCGTGGAGCAGTGTCGAGCCGAGCTCTGGGAGACGGTCCGTGCAACGGCCGGATGTCAGCGCGATGACCCCGCAACATGGTCCGCGCCGGTGGTACGGCTGGATCAGCTGGCCACCGAATCGGCGCGTGCGGCAGCGAACCAGCCGGTGCTGCACCAGGCATTCGACCAGCTCGTCGGCAAGGGGCGCTGGCGGCCGCGGGGCACGCTGGGGACATGGCCGATCCGCTTTCCGAGCGAGGAGGCGCCGGGAGACGACGGCTGGCACCTTGAGGCGAGTTTCGCCGGGGACGCGGGAGAAGGCCGGGTGAACCTGCGCTCCCGGGGGCGAGCGTTGTTGATGCTGTTCCTGTTCTCCGAGATCGGCCCCGACGACGCCCCCACCCGCATCCGTGCCGGCTCTCACCTCGACGTTCCGCCGCTTCTGGCCGATGCCGGCGAGGAGGGGCGCGAATGGTTCGAACTCTGCGGCGACGCGGTACCGGCGTCGGAAGGCCGTTCAGAGGTGCTCGCCACCGGTTCGCCGGGCGATGTGCTGTTGTGCCACCCCTTCCTCGTGCACGCGGCTCAACCGCATCGCGGCACGGTTCCCCGCTTCATGGCCCAACCGCCCCTCCAGCCGACCGGCGAGCTCGATCTCTCCGGGGCTGATCCGACTCCGGTCGAGCAAGCGGTGCTCGCCGGCCTGGCCACGTAGCGTCCCGACGGGAGGCGGCGCGGGGCCGGTTCGGGCTCCGGCCTCAGCGCCCTGCTCCACGAGAAAGGTGGTGGCGGGATGTCAGACCGCTGCACGGCCCGTGCAGGACGCCGGTGCGACAGGATCGTGTCATGACAAGGATCGTTCTCATGAGCGCCCCCGAGGTCGCGGCCATACCGGTGCACGAATGCGGCGAACCTCTCGTGAGCGCCGAAGCTGACGGGGCGCTGCAGATCGACTCACGCAGACGGGACGACGCGGGCGCGTTCGCGCATCTGAGAGAGGGCGTCCTGGCCCGTCTGGTCAGGGCACAGGAGTCGCTGCCCGACGGGCTCCGTCTCCTCTTCGTCGAGGGATACCGGCCCCTCTCGCTGCAGCGCGCCTACTTCGACGGCTACGCCCGGGAGCTCCGGGAGATCAACCCCGGCTGGTCCCCCGCCGAGGTGCACACCGCCGCGAGCCGCTACGTCTCCCCGCCCGAGATCGCGCCGCACAGTGCGGGCGCGGCCGTCGACCTCACCCTCGTCACGGCTGACGGTGACGAGTTGGACATGGGCACCCAGCTGAACGACAGCCCCGAGGAGAGCGACGGAGCCTGCTACACGTCGGCGGAGAACATCGGTGCCGAAGCGCGGGCCAATCGCGCTCTCCTGGTCACGTCTCTGACGGCCGCGGGGATGGTCAACTATCCGACCGAGTGGTGGCACTGGTCCTACGGAGACCGCTACTGGGCTCTCGTCGCCGGTTCGGGCAACGCCGTGTACGGCCCTCGGGAACTGTGAATCGGCGCTCAAGAACCGCGCGGACAAACCCGTTTCGGACGATCAAGTCGCCCCGACACAATGGGAGACGGCCGCCCGTCAGCTCAACGGGGCGGTGCCTGAGGGGGAGGGGCGCGCATGTCACGAGGATGCAAGATCACGCTCGTCGTGCTGACGGGCGGGATCGCTTTCTGGTACCTGTACGGGCGCAACTGGCCGTACTACCTGATTCGCTGGCTGGACGACAATCCGTAGGCCGGCGAGGCGCGGGGCCCGGCCGGCCAGCCGTCCGGGTCACGCCACACTCAGCGGGTGTGCCGAGCGGCGCCGCGCGTAAGCGACGTCGCGCATCAGTGGCCCCGCATCAATTGCCTCATCGGCAAGGGTCAGAGCGGGCCGAGGAACATGAGCACTTCGTCTCGGGTGTCGCCGGGGTCGAGCCGCAGGGCATCCGGCCGGCGACCGATCTCACGCCAGCCGAGCCTCTCGTAGAACCCCTCCAGCCCTTCGCCTCCTCTAACCGCCAAGTGCAGGGCTTCCAGGCCCAGTTCGTCGCGGGCCGTCTCCCGGAGCCTCTCGACCAGTGCCGCGCCGATTCCCCGTCCGCGGAAGGCCGGGTGGGTCTGCAGGTGGTGAACGGTGCCCCAGTGCCGCACGAGCCGGTGCACATCGCGGTTGAGGACGACCCAGCCCGCGAGCGAGCCGCCGGCCCTGGCGACCAGGAGGCGACTGCGCTGCGGGTCGAGACAGCCGAGCAGCTTGTCCGCGACAGGCGCGACGTCGTCCTCGGTGACGGGAGGGAACGGAAAACCCGCGGCACCTCCAGCGTTGGTCACCGCGATCCAGCAGTCGATCAGCTGCCGTCGCACTTCGGGGGTGACGTGGTGCGGCTCGGAGATCTGGAGGAGTTCGGGAGCACTCTCATGAGGCATGAGACGAGGCTTCCAGAGGGGTCTGACACCTCGGCCCGGACTCGTCACGTCTCAATGCCGACGCCGCCCGCGCCGCGGGCCGGCTCCTGCGATCAGCAGCGCGTCCTGCCGCGGGAACGACCGAGCCCCCTGTCCGCGGCTTTCCGCGTACAGGGGGCTGGTTCTGGCCGAGAGCCCTGTCTCGTCGAACCGGACAGGGACCTCGGCGGCTTGACGGTTCCGGCGCCCGCGCACCGGAACGTGCCTGCGTTGCTGCGGACCTCAGCCGCTGCAGCCGCCGCACTGGCAGGGGCCGCCGGACTGGCATCCGCATCCGCATCCCGGACCGCAACCGCACGCCCCCAGTACGTGCAGGGTCGGCCGGTCCTCGGTTTGCGCGGGGGACAGCGGCGGATCGTTGTGACCAGCCATGACTTCCCTCCTTCTTTCTCCCCGGTTCCCTGCCAACCCTCCGATGGCGCCCCTGGGCGCATCAAGGGCGCGTCGGTGCACGGGTGTCGGTGCAGAGGGCGCAACACGGCAGGGCACGCTGCGGCCGTGCCACCTCCCGCGGAAGCGTCCCGTGTGCCCGTGCTCGCGGGGCCTCGTGCAGCCGCGACTTCGTGCACGCACGACTGCGCGCCCCGAGTCCCGACTCGGGGCGCGCAGTTGCGGGTGCCGCCTGTTGCTCAGGCGCCCTCGACCGGAGCGGTGCCGTCGTTCGCCGCAGCCATCGCCGGGTCGATCTCGTCGGCGTAGTCGCCGGTGACCAGGTAGACCACGCGGCGGGCCACCGACACGGCGTGGTCCGCGAAGCGCTCGTAGTAGCGGCCGAGCAGCGTCACGTCGACGGCCGTCTCGATGCCGTGCTGCCAGCGGTCGTCCATCAGGTGCTGGAAGAGCGTCCGGTGCAGGTCGTCCATCTTGTCGTCGTCCTGCTCCAGCTGCAGCGCCAGATCGACGTCCTTGGTGATGATCACCTCTGCCGCCTTCGCCATCAGCCGCTGCGCCAGCTGCCCCATCTCCAGCAACGTCGCCTGAAGATCGCCCGGCACGGGCGACACGGGGAAGCGCAGGCGGGCCACCTTGGCGACGTGCTGCGCCAGGTCGCCCGAGCGTTCCAGGTCGGCGCTCATCCGCAGTGAGGTGACGACTATCCGCAGGTCGGTCGCGACCGGCTGCTGCCGCGCCAGCAGCTGGATGGCCCGGGTCTCCAGACCGCGCTGCAGGTCGTCGACCTTCTCGTCCGCCGCGATGACGCTCTCGGCCAGCTTCAGGTCCGCGTCCAGCATCGCCGTGGTGGCGCGGCCGATCGCGGAGCCGACGAGCCGGGCCATCTCGACCAGGCTGTCGCTGATCGAGTCCAGCTCCTCGTGATACGCGTCACGCATGACTGTCCTTCCCTCGCATGGTCTCTCGGCAGAGGTCGTGCCGCAGGATCGGCGCCTCCACGCTCCCACGCTCCGTCCGAAATGCGTCCGCCGTCGACCTCCCAAGTGAACCGGTCACGGCCTCAAGGTGAACTCTGGGGGACGAGTGTTCGAGCTGGGGCGGATTCCACTGGGGCAGTGTCTGCAGACGCGCATAGCCTGGAGACATGAACGTGAATGCGGCCGTCGCCGCAGCGGCAGCGATCGCCGGAGTGTGCACCGGAGTGATCGCGATGCTGGCGTTCCGCTGGAGCGAGCGGGAGCAGGCACGTCCCACCCGTTCGTCGCTGCACACCGAGGCCGTGCTCCCGCCCGGAGTCGACACCGTCCTGTCGGTGCTGCGCTCCTCCGCCGTCGTGCTGGACGAGGCCGACGCCGTGGTCAAGGCGAGTTCCGCGGCGTACGCCCTGGGCCTGGTGCGCGGCGGCAAGCTCGCCGTGGAGCCGATGCTTCAGATGGCCCGGGACACCCGCCGGGACGGCGAGATACGCCAAGTGGAACTCGATCTGCCACGCCGCGGTACGGGCCGGGGCGACGCCCTCGCCGTGTCCGCCCGTGTGGCCCCACTGGGCTCACGGCTCGTGCTGCTCCTCGTCGAGGACCTGACCGAGGCCCGCCGGATCGAGGCCGTACGGCGCGACTTCGTCGCGAACGTGAGCCATGAGCTGAAGACGCCGGTCGGTGCCCTCTCCCTCCTGTCCGAGGCCGTCCTGGACGCGGCCGACGACCCCGAGGCCGTCGAGCGCTTCGCCGGCCGCATGCAGTACGAGTCGACGAGGCTGACCAATCTCGTCCAGGAGCTGATCGACCTCTCCCGGGTGCAGAACGACAACCCGATGGAGGACTCCGAGCCCGTCGGGGTGGACGAGCTGGTGGCCGAGGCCATAGACCGCTGCCGCCAGTCGGCGGGCAGCAAGCACATCACCCTGGGCCCGGGGGGCGGGGACGGCCTCTACGTATGGGGCAACCGCAGCCAGCTCGCGGCCGCCCTGGGCAACCTCGTCGAGAACGCCGTGAACTACTCCCCGGCCCGCACCCGGGTCGGTATCGCCGGTCGCAGGGTGGCCGCTCCCGGCGGCGACTTCATCGAGATATCCGTCAGCGACCAGGGCATAGGCATCTCCGAGCGGGACAAGGACCGGGTCTTCGAGCGCTTCTACCGCGTCGACCCGGCGCGGTCCCGCGCCACCGGCGGCACCGGTCTCGGTCTCGCCATCGTCAAGCATGTGGCCGCCTCGCACGGCGGGGAGGTCACCGTGTGGAGCGCCGAAGGACAGGGCTCCACGTTCACCCTGCGGCTGCCGGAGGCCGGCAGAGCGCGGGAGCAGGCCGAGGCGGCGCGGCGCGGCCGCGACCGCCTCTCAGGTGCCCTGCAGGAACCTTCCGACATCGAGGGCTTCGAGAGCTTCGAGGAATCCGACGACATCGACGACCCGGACGCCATAGGCGACCGCGAGGACGGCACGGACGATCCCCGGCGCACATCGCAGGACCGTCTCCGTCCCGCCACGCCCATGGACCACCACGACCCGCCGAAGCCTCCACCAACCTCTTCATCCTCAACGCCGCGCGAATCGCTTCGCGCCGCCCCTGAATCCGCCCCGGAGGTCCTCCCGTGACCCGAGTGCTCGTCGTCGAGGACGAGGAATCGTTCAGCGACGCACTGTCGTACATGCTCCGCAAGGAAGGCTTCGAGGTCGCTGTCGCGTCCACGGGGCCCGAGGGGCTCGACGAGTTCGAACGCAACGGCGCCGATCTGGTGCTGCTCGACCTGATGCTGCCGGGGCTGCCCGGCACCGAGGTCTGCCGCCAGCTGCGCGGCCGCTCCAACGTCCCGGTCATCATGGTGACCGCCAAGGACAGCGAGATCGACAAGGTCGTCGGCCTGGAGATAGGGGCCGACGACTACGTGACCAAGCCCTTCTCCTCCCGCGAACTGGTCGCGCGAGTCCGTGCCGTGCTCCGCCGCCAGGGCGAGCCGGAAGAGGTCACTCCCGCCGCTCTGGAAGCGGGGCCGGTGCGCATGGACGTCGACCGGCACGTCGTGACCGTCTCCGGCGGGAAGGTCGACCTGCCGCTGAAGGAGTTCGACCTGCTGGAGATGCTGCTGCGCAACGCGGGCCGTGTGCTGACCCGGATGCAGCTCATCGACAGGGTCTGGGGCGCCGACTACGTCGGGGACACCAAGACCCTCGACGTCCACGTCAAGCGTCTCCGCGCCAAGATCGAACCCGACCCGGGAGCACCGCGCTTCCTGGTGACGGTGCGCGGCCTGGGCTACAAGTTCGAGCCGTAGGCCGACCCAGCGCACAGACGAGGGCCCCGCCCGTACGGACCGTACGGGCGGGGCCCTCACACATCTGCCGTGCGCTGCCCGGTCGTTCGCGTCAGGCTCAGTGCCCGGCTGCGTGGTCCCCGGACGCCGACTCCTCCTCGATCTCTTCCCCGTTCTCCGCGTCGCCCTCCTCGGGCGAGGCGGAACCGGAGGCGTCCTCGGACGGGCTCGCGGAGGGAGATCCGGAGGGTGAAGCGGAAGGCGAACCGGAGGGCGCGCTCGGCGACGGCGCGACGGTCGGTCCGAACTTCTTGTAGTCGCCGTGCTCCGGCACCACGGTCGCCCGCAGGCTCACCGCGCCCGTACGGCTCAGGTCGAAGGTGATCGGCTGCGCGTTGCCGTCCTTCACGGCCGTGGAGCCGGACTCCGGCAGCACGGCGGAGGCGTTGCCCCTGCCGCCGAGGGCCAGGGAGCCGCCGGCGGGCACCGTCAGCGCCTTCTCGCCCTTCGCGGGGCTGAGCTTCACGCGCGCTCCGGCGCCCTTGACCGTGACGGACGTCAAAGTCTCGGCCTTCGTACCCTCGTTGAAGATCCGGGCTGTCACGGCGGAGGGTCCATCGTCCGTGGTGATGATGTTGACGTTCTGGATCTTCACGTCACCGACGGAGGTCGCGGCGTTGTCCGGCTTGACCTCCAGCGTCTGCGCGTCCCTGCCGGCGGCGCAGGCGGACAGTGTGGCGGCGGCGAGCACGAGGGCGGTTGCGGCGAGGGTGCCGCGTCGAATGCTGCTGCTCACGGCGGCGGCAACTCCTGGGCGAACTCTGGCGGCCGAACTACGTGCCGGTCGCGGCGGACTGGGTTTCCCGCCCGGGGGCGGATACGTCATCGGACGTCGTGTCGTGTGACGTTGATCTGTGGCGCGCTCAGGTTACCGAGCCTCTCGTGCGCCCCCGCACCCGACCCTCCTGGCGCGTGCCCGCGCGATCCGTGCACGTGCGTACGGGGGTCCGCCGAAGATCAGCGGAGGGCGTTTCCCGGTAAAGAATGCGAACGGCTTGTGAATTGATCAGCGGAACTGCTGATCAATTCTTGGGAAAGTCGGTGAAGCCTCGAAGGAGGCCGAACGGGCGACGACTTACAGCTGGACAAAACGGACAGCGGATGCTTTCCGACGCCCCTTCTTCGGTCGTGTCCATTGTGTTTCGCTCCGCTTGCAGAAGTGCCCCGACCTGCGAATACCCGTCAGATGGAGGAGCCCGCAGCACGTAACGGGTGCGGTTGTCAAGCCCCGAGATGCGGTCTGACCTGCGAAAACGCCATTCAGAAGAGCCCGATTCCGTGTTACTCTTGATAGTCACGGAAGGGGTACCTGACACATGACGTTCAAGGTTGGCGACACCGTGGTCTATCCCCATCACGGGGCCGCGCTGATCGAGGCTATCGAAACTCGCCAGATCAAAGGCGTGGACAAGACCTACTTGGTTCTGAAGGTTGCGCAGGGCGACTTGACGGTTCGTGTGCCAGCGGACAATGCGGAGTTCGTCGGCGTACGAGATGTGGTCGGTTCAGACGGGCTGGACAAGGTCTTCGAGGTGCTCCGCGCCCCGTATGCCGAGGAGCCCACCAACTGGTCCCGGCGCTACAAGGCAAATCTCGAGAAGCTCGCGTCCGGCGACGTGATCAAGGTGGCGGAGGTCGTCCGCGACCTGTGGCGCCGAGAGCGTGAGCGCGGACTCTCCGCCGGAGAGAAGAGGATGCTCGCCAAGGCCCGCCAGATCCTGGTGAGTGAGCTCGCTCTCGCGGAGAACACGAACGAAGACAAGGCCGAGGCCCTGCTTGACGAGGTTCTCGCGTCCTGACCGCGTGATCCGCCCGTAGCTTGCGGGCGAGAGCAGTAGACAGCACCGAGCAGCAGAGCAAGCCGGCGCCGGAGCAACAAGCAAGGCTGTGCCGCAGTGCCCGAGTGACGACGTCTGTCGCCGGGCGCTGCGGCATGTCCGGGGTCAGTGAGTGGCCGGCGGCAGCGTTCAGTAACCTCGGTGCCACCCGCCGCGCTCAGTCACGACCGCTTGGGCGTGCCGGGCCCGGGCAACCGCCTCGACCGGTATCACGGAAGGGCCGGTCAAGGCTTCGCGCCCGGCACGCTGTGGCCATACCCACCCCGGCTGAGGACACAAACCTGAACGTGCAAGCGATGTCAATTCAATCCGGCGGCGAGTCGGACTCCGTCCCCGCGGGCCCCGCGTCCGGCCCTTCCGCAC
>NZ_JACBXA010000102.1 GCF_013870515.1 Streptomyces albidus (ex Kaewkla and Franco 2022)
GCACCGGCTCTGCTGACGCCGCCCGTCGTGGCCCCCCGCACCCCGCCTCTGCTGACCCACTCCGTGCACCGTCGTGGGCCTCCGTCGCTGAGCCTCGCAGCCTGAACCACGGGGCCCGCGAGCCGAGTTGCGATGAGACCGTCCACCATTTCCCCCACGTATGACGTGACGTACCACGGAGAAGAGAGCCATGAGCAAGCGCAACAGCCCTGAAGCCAAGCGTGCGGCCCGCGAGCGGCTGCAGGCCGAACGTGAGCGGCAGGCCAAGAAGGACAAGATGCGCCGTCAGGCGATCGTCGGCGTCTCCGTCGTCGGCGTGCTCGCTGTCGCCGGCGGCATCTTCTACGCCGTCACCAAGATGAACGAGCCCACCGGCTGGGAGGCGGCCAAGGACCAGAAGCTGGTCAAGCCCGCCAACACCACGGGCAAGGGCGGCACCGGGATCCTGGTCGGCGACGCGGGAGCCAAGAAGACCGTCGACGTCTACGAGGACCTGCGCTGCCCGGCCTGCGCACAGTACGAGCAGGGTGCGGGCAAGATCCTCATCAAGGGTGCCGACGAGGGCAAGTACAAGGTGAAGATGCACCTCGGCGCCCTGATCGACGGCAACCTCGGCGGCGAGGGTTCCAAGAGCGCCATCAGCGCCCTGGGCGCGTCGCTGAACGTGAGCAAGGAGGCGTATCTCGCCTACCACGAGAAGATGTACTCGGCGAAGTTCCACCCCGAGGAGTCCCAGGACAAGTTCGCCGACGACAAGTACCTCCTCGAAGTCGCCGACTCCGTACCCGCGTTGAAGAACAACGGCAAGTTCAAGAAGGCCGTGGAGGAGGGCACCTACGACAAGTGGGCGCTGAACATGGTCGCGGACTTCGACAAGGGCAAGGTCAAGGGCACGCCCACCATCCGCATCGACGGCAGGGAGGTCCAGCAGCAGCAGCTCCCCGCCGAGCTGCAGAAGCTGGGCGTGAAGCTCACTCCGCCGAAGTGAGCGGGCCCCGCCCCGGCAGCTGAGGACCGCCGGTCCGGCTCTGCCGACTCCCGGTCCCCGTAAGGCTTTTCGGCCTCGGGGTCCACAAGTGGCCGAACACGCCCCGACGGGCGGCTGAACTCTTGCGAGCAGCCTGCCCGTCGGGGCTACTTGTGCGTAACATCAAGGTCCGTGACCGACACAAACGCCACTCCCCATATATCCGACCCAGCCGCCACATCCGCGTCCGGACACCTCCGGCGCCGCACGGTCGTCGCGGCCACCGCCGCGTCCGCGGCCCTGCTGCCACTCGTGGGTGGGCTGTCCAGCGCGCACGCCGCCGAGGGTCCGGCCTTTCTGCACGGCGTCGCATCCGGCGACCCGCTGCCCGACGGTGTCCTGCTGTGGACCCGCGTCACGCCCTCCCCCGAGGCGGTGCCCGGTTCCGGCAAGGGCGGCCCCGTCACGGTGACCTCGGAGGTCGCCGAGGACGAGGCCTTCAGCAAGGTCGTCGCGCAGGGCAAGTCCGAGGCGACGGCCGCGGCCGACCACACCGTCAAGGCGGACGTACGCGGACTCCGGCCGGAGACCGCCTACTTCTTCCGCTTCGGCGTCGGCGAGGTGCACTCCCCCGTCGCACGCACCCGTACGACGCCCGCCGAGGAAGCCGACGCCGACAACCTCCGTGTGGGCGTGGTCTCCTGCTCCCACTACGAGGCGGGCTACTTCGCCCCCTACCGGCACCTGGCCGCACGCGGCGACCTGCACGCCGTCATTCATCTCGGGGACTACATCTACGAGTACGGCACCAGTGAGTACCCCCTGGAGGGGGACGTCGTCCGCAAGGTCCAGCCGGAGCACGAGATCACGACGCTCGCCGACTACCGCATCCGGCACGCCCATCACAAGCTCGACACCGACCTGCAGGCCATGCACGCCGCGCACCCGGTCATCGCGATGTGGGACGACCACGAGTTCGCCAACGACACCTGGTCCGGCGGCGCCGGCAACCACACCCCCGGAGGGGAAGGGGAGTGGGCGGACCGCGTACGGGCCGCGAAGCAGGCGTACTTCGAGTGGATGCCGGTGCGGCCCTCCACCGAGGGCACCACGTACCGAAGACTCAAGTTCGGCCGTCTCGCGGATCTGCACCTGCTCGATCTGCGCTCCTTCCGCGACGAGCAGGCGAAGTTCGCGGACGGGGACGTGATCGACGACCCGGACCGCACCATCACCGGCCGCAAGCAGCTGGACTGGCTCAAGAGCGGACTCTCCGCATCGAGTGCGCGCTGGCGGATGGTGGGCACCTCGGTGATGATCTCGCCCGTCGCCTTCGGCTCGGTCCCCGCTCATCTGCTCGGCCCGCTGGCCGAGTTGCTGGGCATCCCCAAGGAAGGCCTCGCCCTCAACGTCGACCAGTGGGACGGATACACGGACGACAGGCGCGAGTTGCTGACCCACCTGCGCGACCAGAGGATCGACAACACGGTCTTCCTCACCGGCGACATCCACATGGCCTTCGCCAACGACGTGCCGGTCAAGGCTGCGACCTACCCCGACGACGCCCCGGTGGCCACGGAGTTCGTGGTCGCCTCCGTCACCTCCGACAACCTCGACGACATCCTCAAGGTCGAGCCGGACACCCTCTCGTCCGTGGCCGAGGCCGCCGTCAAGGTCACCAACCGGCATGTGCGGTGGCTCGACATGGACTCCCACGGTTTCGGGGTCCTCGACGTCAACTCGGAGCGCGCACAGATGGATTACTTCATCGTCTCCGACAAGGCCGACCCCGCCGCGACCACCGAGGTCCGCCGCTCCTACCGCACGCTCTCGGGCAGCCAGCGCCTCGAAGAGGCTGACGGCCCTCTGAACGCGTAGAGGTTCCTCGAACCTCCCCGCACCCCGGTCCCGCTGCATCAGCAGCGGGACCGGGGTGCGGACCGGCTACACGGTCTCGAGGAAGCCCAGCACCGTACGCCAGGTCCGCTCGGCCGCCTCCGGGTCGTGATCGTCGAGGCCCTCGTCGGTGAAGAGGTGCCCCGCACCCGCGTACCGGAAGATCTCCACGTCCGCGCCCGCCCGCTGCATCTGCAGGTACCAGGCGTTCAGCCAGTCCTGCAGCTCGAAGGGATCGGGCTCGGCGACGTGGAGCTGCACGGGGAGATCGTCGACGCTCGAGTCCTCGGCGAGGTCCGACGTGCCGTGCAGAAGCAGCAGGGCACGTGCCTTCGAGTCGGCGAGGGCGAGGTTCTGGGCGATGGAGCCGCCGAGCGAGAGGCCCGCGTAGACCAGGCCCCGCTCGGAGAGCGGCGCGGTCACGGTGACCGCCCTCATCAGGAGCTCGTCCCGGCCGATCTCGTCCTTCAGCTTCAGGCCCTCCTCGACGGTGTCCGCCGTGCGCCCGTCGAACAGGTCCGGCGTGTGCACCTCGTGCCCTGCGGCCCGCAGCCGCTCCGCGGCCTCGTACACAGCGGGTCGCAACCCGTAGACGGAGTGGAACAGCACGACAGTGGCCAAAATGTCACTTCCCTCACATAGCGGCGATGGCTCGTTCCCAGGCGGGGACCACGCCCATCGTGGCAGGTACGGTCGGCAGTGCCCGCCAATCCCCTAGGAGTCACCCGCCATGGAGAACGTGCTACGGCCGCTCATCGTGTTCGGCGGTGCGATCGTGCTTGCGTTCGCCGTCGCCTGGGCCACGGACCGGCTGCTGCGCCGCGCTGACGCACGGCACCCCGAGACCCCGCTGTGGGGCCTCCTGCGCCGCGGGCGCGTGCCTCTGCAGGCCGTGATCTTCGTCGCGCTGCTGAACGGGTTCTACGAGCACGCCGACATCGCGCGGCAGGACCAGCCGACCGTCAACCTGTGGCTGCACATCATCCTCATCGGTGCCGCGGCCTGGCTCGCGCTGCGGCTCTTCGCCGCCGTGGTCGAGACGTCCACCGCCCGGTACGCGGGCGTGGCGCACGACCCGGCGCGCGCCCGGCGTGTGAAGACCCAGCTGACCCTGATCCAGCGCCTGGTCACGGCTGTCGTCGTGGTCATCGCCGCCTCCGCGATCCTGCTGCAGTTCCCCGCCATGCGGACGCTGGGCACCTCGATGCTCGCCTCCGCCGGTGTCCTGGGAATCGTCGCGGGCATCGCCGCCCAGTCCACCCTGGGCAATCTCTTCGCCGGGCTGTCCATCGCCTTCGGCGACATGGTCCGCATCGGCGACGAGGTGGTGGTCGACGGCGAGATGGGCACGGTGGACGAGATCACCGTCTCCTACCTCGTGCTGCGCACCTGGGACGAGCGGCGGATCACCATGCCCGTCTCGTACTTCACCAGCAAGCCGTTCGAGAACTGGTCCCGAGGCGGTCCTCAGCTGACCGGCACGGTCTTCCTCCAGCTCGACCACTCAGCCCCGATCAAGGAGCTGCGCGCGAAGACGGAGGAGCTGGTACGGGCGAACGACTTCTGGGACGGGCGCAGTTGGAGCCTGGTCGTCACCGACACCACACCCTCCACCATCGAGGTGCGCGCCGCCGTCTCCGCCCGCACCTCGGACGACCTGTGGACGCTCCGCTGCGAGCTGCGCGAACAGCTGCTCGCCTGGCTCCAGTTCGAGCACCCCGCAGCACTGCCGCGAGTGCGGCTCGCCCCCACGGACGACCTCCACGGGACTTCCTCCAACGGCCACTGGGAGCACAGGGAGACCAGGCTCTCCTGAGCTGACCGGCCTCCCCGGGCCTGGGGCCCTATATGCGGAAGCTGCGCAGGTCCAGCTGGTGCAGGACCCGGTCGCAGACGTCCGGGTCCGCACCCGGCTCCCCGCGGGCGGCGACCACCTCGTGACGGGCCGCCGACAGCAGCTCGTTGCTCAGCCTGTGGACCTTCTTCGCCCGCGCCGCACGTCCGAAGTGGGCCTCGCGTCGCTCCTCGTCCACGATGTCCGGCGATATGCGCGTGCCCACGTCGTGAGCACGGCGCAGCAGCGTCTCCGCGATCTCCTCTGGGAGGTCCTCGTCGGCCTGTATCTCCCGCAGCCGCTCCCGGGCCGCCTTCGCGCACCTGAGCGCGAGCATCCGCTCCTGCTCGCGCTCGGCGGCGCTGTCCGCCCGTACGTGCAGCCGTTTGACCAGCCAGGGCAGGGTCAGGCCCTGGAGCACGAGCGTGGCGAGCACGACGGCGAAGGCTATGAACAGGATCGCTTCCCGCTCGGGGAACTTCCCCCCGCCCTGCACGTGCAGCGGCACGGCGAGCGCCAGCGCGACCGAGGCCACCCCGCGCATTCCGGCCCACCAGACGACCGTCGTCTCGCGCCAGTTGAGGGGGATGTCCTCGTCCAGGTCCCTGCGCCGGTGCAGCCTCCTGGCCACCCATGCCGCGGGCAGCAGCCACACCAGGCGGACGACGACCACCGCAGCCACGACGGCGAGCGCGGCGGGAAGCAGTTCGTCCCAGCGTCCGCTCACCGGGCCGACCACCACGGCCAGTTCGAGCCCGATGAGCCCGAAGGCGACGCCGGTCACGAGCATGTCGACGATCGACCAGAAGCTCTGTCCGACCAGCCGGCCCTGCACGTCGTCCGCATCCACGGCACGACCCGAGGAGAGGTAGAGCGCCGTCACGAGTACGGCCAGGACACCGGAGCCCTTCAGCTCCTCCGCGAGGACGTACGAGGCGAACGGCACCAGCAGCGAGAGCCCCGTCTGAAGGGTCGCGTCGCCGAGGTAGCCGGCGAGCTTGTTGGCCGCCCAGCCCAGCGCGAGGCCCACGATGATCGCGACGACCCCGGACAGCACCAGTTCGCCGACGGCGCCCTGCACCGAGAAGGTGCCGGTCACAGCCGCGACGATGGCGACGTGGTACAGCGTGATCGCCGTGACGTCGTTGAAGAGGCCCTCGCCCTCAAGGATGGACACCAGCCGCCGCGGCAGCCCCAGCCGCCCGGCGACGGTGGTCGCCGCGACCGGGTCGGGCGGCGCGACCAGCGCACCGAGGGCCACGGCTCCGGCGACGCCCAGCCCGGGGACCAGCGCGTTGGAGACGGCGGCCACCACCGCCGTCGTCACGAAGACCAGCGCGACCGCCAGCAGGAAGATCGGCCGCTTGTTGGCTGCGAACTGCCGCCAGGACGTGCGGTGCACGGTCGCGTACAGCAGCGGCGGCAGCACCAGCGGCAGGATGAACTCCGGCGGCACTTCCACATCGGGCACGAAGGGCAGCAGCGCCAGCACACCGCCCAGCAGCGTCATCAATATGGGCGACGGAAGCCCGATCCGGTCCCCCAGCGGGACGGTGATGACAGCGCCCAGCAGCAGTGCGAAGAGCAGGGCGAGCTGGTCCACGCCCTAGGCGCTCTCCGCGCGCACCCTGTCCAGCGCGACCTGAAGGTCGTCCGGGTACTCGCTCTCGTATTCGACCCAGCGCCCGTCGGACGGGTGCTCGAACCCGAGCCTGACGGCGTGCAGCCACTGCCGCTCAAGGCGCAGCCGCTTGGCGAGGGTGGGGTCGGCCCCGTAGGTGAGGTCGCCCACGCAGGGGTGCCGGTGTGCGGACATGTGCACACGGATCTGGTGCGTACGCCCGGTCTCCAGCTTGATGTCGAGCAGGCTTGCCGCCCGGAACGCCTCGATGAGGTCGTAGTGCGTGACGGACGGCTTGCCCTCGGCGGTGACCGCCCACTTGTAGTCGTGCTGCGGGTGCCGTCCGACGGGAGCGTCGATGGTGCCGCTGAGCGGATCGGGGTGGCCCTGTACGAGCGCGTGGTAGCGCTTGTCGACCGTCCTCTCGCGGAACTGCTGCTTGAGCAGCGTGTACGCACGCTCCGACTTGGCGACGACCATGAGCCCGGACGTGCCGACGTCCAGCCGGTGCACGATGCCCTGCCGCTCCGCGGCGCCGGAGGTGGCGATGGTGTAGCCGGCGGCGGCGAGCCCGCCGATGACGGTCGGCCCGCTCCATCCGGGGCTGGGGTGCGCGGCCACGCCCACCGGCTTGACGATCACCACGATGTCGTCGTCGTCATGGACGATCTCCATGCCCTCGACCGGCTCGGCCACGATGCGCACCGGCGCCGGTGGTGGAGGCAGCTCCACCTCCAGCCAGGCCCCTCCGTACACGCGGTCCGACTTCCCGGCGGCGCTACCGTCGAGCAACACCTTTCCGTCGGCGGCCAGTTCGGCAGCCTTGGTGCGGGAGAAACCGAACATCCTGGCGATGGCGGCGTCGACGCGCTCACCTTCGAGTCCGTCGGGTACGGGCAGGGTCCGGGTTTCGGGAAGCGTGCTCACCTGATCGAGTATGCCGGACGGCCGTATGCGCCCGTTCACCGCGCTGTCCGCGACGGAACGCCCGGCGGGGCCGGGCGGCCGGTCAGTCCTTGTGCAGGGTCCCGTCCGGGTCCAGGCCGCGGAAGGAGAGGATCACGATCAGGATCCCCCCGCACACGATGGCCGAGTCCGCGAGGTTGAAGACGGCGAAGTGCGTCGGCGCGATGAAGTCCACGACGGCGCCCTGGAACACCCCCGGCGACCGGAAGATGCGGTCCGTGAGATTCCCGAAGGCCCCGCCCAGCAGCAGCCCGAGCGCGATCGCCCAGGGGGTGCTGTAGAGCTTCCGCGCGATCCGCGCGATGACGACGATCACCACCGCGGCGATCGCCGTCAGCACGAGAGTCAGAGCCTCACCGATGCCGAAGGCCGCGCCCCGGTTCCGCACGACGTCGAGCTGGAGCACCGTGCCGATCACCTGGACCGGTGCGTGGTGCTCCAGAACCGCGACGACGATCAGCTTCGTGATCAGGTCGAGGACGAAGGCGAGAGCTGCGACAGAGACGAGCACCCCGATGCGCCGGTGCCCCCGTGAAGCGGACGGATCACCGTCCCCACGGGAGTCGTCGGAAGGCTCTTCCGTGGTCTCGTCAGGAGTACCGATAGTCCGCTCCACCTCTGTCACCCGACGAGGGTACGACACATGCTCACGCTCATGGTCGCCTTCCCCCCACCGTGAGCGCGGTTCTACCGGCGCTCCTGCTGCTGCTTGCACTCCACGCAGAGGGTCGCTCTGGGGAACGCCTGCATCCGGGCCTTGCCGATCGGGTTGCCGCAGTTCTCACAGAGCCCGTACGTGCCGGAGTCCAGCCCCTCCAGGGCTCGTTCGGTCTGGTAGAGCATCTCGCGGGCGTTGGCCGCGAGCGCCATCTCGTGCTCGCGGGTGATGTTCTTCGTTCCCGTGTCGGCGTCGTCATCTCCGGCCCCGTCACCGGAGTCACGCATCAGCCCTTCCAACGCCTCGCCGGACGCGACCAGTTCGTCGCGGAGCCGCTGGGCCTCGCTCTGCAGTTCGGTGCGGGCTTCCTCGACCTCCTGCGGAGTCCAGGGCTCCTCCCCGGCTCGTACAGCGAGCTCGCCCGGTTCGGCCGCCGTCCCTGTCCCACCGGCAGTGGGCACCTTGCCGGCCTTCGCCACCGGAGTCTTCTTCGCAGCCACCTTCTTGGCTCCTGTCGTCTTCTTCGCCGTGGTCTTGTGGGCGGCGCGCTTCGGCGCCGCGGTGCCGCCGGATGCGGCCTTCTTCGCTGGGGCCTTCTCGGCTGCGGTCTTCTTCGCCGCGCTCTTCTTCCCGGCCGCCTTCTTCTTCGCCGCGCTCTTCTTCGCGGGCGCCTCCCCCTCCGTCGGCGCGGCCTCCTTCGGCTTCCTCGCCGTGGCCTTCTTCGCCGTGCTCTTCTTCGCTGCGGTCTTCTCGGCCGCAGAAGTCTTCTTCGTCGTCGCGGCCTTCTTCGTGGACCTGTTCGCAGCTGCCGAACTATTCGCGGCAGACCCTCTCGCCACCATGGCCGCGGCCCCTTCACATATTGTGATCTTGCTCGCGAAACGTGACCGGAACGATAAATCGACTCCGAGCGCTCGACAACGGGGGCACGCCGGTCTGCATCCGTTGTGCCCCGCCCGGCCCTGCGAAAACCGCCTCTCCCCTGCCCGCGAAGGCCCGTACACTGGGCTCAGCGAAAGGCGATGAAGGGGACGAGTAGCGTACGTACGCAGCCGCGAGCGACCTGGGGACGGTGTGAGCCCGGGGGCCAGCGCGACGCGAAGATCACCCCGGAGCCGCCGGAGGAAAGCACCGGTCCCCGGTGTGAGTAGAGCCGGCAGCGCGACCTCAATGAGGGGGCAGTGGGGCTCGAACCACTGCCAAGGAGGGTGGTACCGCGGGTCCGCCGCCGTTCAGGCCGGCGTTCTCGTCCCTCCGACGGAAGCTGAGATGTCCGCCGGAGGAAGTTCCGATGCCGCAGTACCGCCAGGTGCCAGCCCAGGTAGACCTGCCCGCCCTCGAGCACGCCGTGCTCGACTTCTGGCGGGACCAGAAGGTCTTCGCCCGTACCCTCGAGCAGTCCGAGGGCCGCCCCGAGTGGGTCTTCTACGAGGGGCCGCCGACCGCCAACGGCATGCCCGGTGCCCATCACATCGAGGCCCGCGTCTTCAAGGACGTCTTCCCGCGCTTCCGCACGATGCTCGGCTACCACGTGGCCCGCAAGGCCGGATGGGACTGCCACGGGCTGCCGGTCGAGCTGGCCGTGGAGAGGGAGCTGGGCTTCAACGGCAAGCAGGACATCGAGAATTACGGAATCGCCGAGTTCAACGCCCGCTGCCGCGAGTCCGTCACCCGGCACACCGACGCCTTCGCCGAGCTGACGACGCGCATGGGCTACTGGGTCGACATGGACGACGCCTACCGCACGATGGACCCGGAGTACGTGCAGTCCGTCTGGTGGTCGCTGAAGCAGATCCACGAGAAGGGTCTGCTCGTCCAGGACCACCGCGTGGCGCCCTGGTGCCCCCGCTGCGGCACCGGCCTGTCCGACCACGAGCTGGCCCAGGGCTACGAGACCGTGGTCGACCCCTCCGTCTACGTGCGCTTCCCGCTCACCTCCGGCCCGCTCGCCGGCGAGGCGGCACTCCTCGTGTGGACGACCACTCCCTGGACCCTGGTCTCCAACACCGCTGTCGCCGCCCACCCCGACGTCGACTACGTCGTCGCGACGAACGGCCTCGAGAAGCTGGTCGTCGCCGAGCCGCTCCTGGGCAAGGCCCTGGGCGAGGACTGGGAGGCGACCGGGCAGCGCTTCACCGGCGCCGAGATGGAGCGCTGGAGCTACGAACGCCCGTTCAGTCTCGTGGAGATGGAGGGTGCGCACTTCGTCGTCAACGCGGAGTACGTCACCACCGAGGACGGCACCGGGCTGGTCCACCAGTCGCCCGCCTTCGGTGAGGACGACATGCGCACCTGCCGCGCCTACGGGCTGCCGGTGGTCAATCCCGTACGCCCCGACGGCACCTTCGAGGAAGGGCTGCACCTGGTGGGCGGGCAGTTCTTCAAGAAGGCGGACGAAGCCCTCGTCGCCGACCTCGACGCGCGCAACCTGCTCATGCGTCACGTGCCGTACGAGCACAGCTATCCACACTGCTGGCGCTGCCACACCGCGTTGCTCTACTACGCACAGCCCTCGTGGTACATCCGCACGACTCAGATCAAGGACGCTCTCCTCCAGGAGAACGAACGCACCAACTGGTACCCGGAATCGGTGAAGCACGGCCGCTACGGCGACTGGCTCGACAACAACATCGACTGGGCCCTCAGCCGCAACCGCTACTGGGGCACGCCGCTGCCCATCTGGCGTTGCGAGGAAGGGCACTTGACGTGTGTGGGCTCCCTGGCGGAGCTGACGCGGCTGACCGGCAGCGACCAGTCCGACCTTGACCCGCACCGTCCCTACATCGACGAGATCACCTTCGGCTGCCCTGCCGAGGGCTGCTCGCTGGAGGCCGTGCGCGTTCCCGAAGTCATCGACGCCTGGTACGACTCGGGCTCGATGCCCTTCGCGCAGTGGGGCTACCCGTACAAGAACAAGGAGCTGTTCGAGAAGCGCTACCCGGCGCAGTTCATCTCCGAGGCGATCGACCAGACCCGCGGCTGGTTCTACACGCTGATGGCCGTCGGCACGCTCGTGTTCGAGCAGTCCTCGTACGAGAACGTCGTCTGCCTCGGCCACATCCTCGCCGAGGACGGCCGGAAGATGTCCAAGCACCTGGGCAACATCCTGGAGCCGATCCAGCTGATGGATCAGCACGGCGCGGACGCGGTGCGCTGGTTCATGGCAGCCGGAGGCTCCCCCTGGGCGGCACGGCGCGTGGGCCACGGCACCATCCAGGAGGTCGTCCGCAAGACGCTCCTCACGTACTGGAACACGGTCGCCTTCCAGGCCCTCTACGCCCGCACCTCGTCCTGGGCCCCCTCCGAGTCGGACCCGGCGTCGGAGCGCCGGCCGCTGCTGGACCGCTGGCTGCTGAGTGAACTGCACGCCCTGGTGGACCAGGTGACGGTCGCGATGGAGGGCTACGACACGCAGCGCGCGGGCAAGCTGCTCTCGACCTTCGTCGACGACCTCTCCAACTGGTACGTCCGGCGGTCGAGGCGCCGCTTCTGGCAGGGCGACGCGGCGGCCCTGCGTACGCTGCACGACACCCTGGAGACGATCACGCGGCTGATGGCGCCCATCGTCCCGTTCGTCACGGAGCGCGTCTGGCAGGACCTGATCGTCCCGGTCGCTCCGGGAGCACCCGACTCGGTGCACCTGACCAACTGGCCCGAGGCCGACCTGAGCAGGGTCGACCCCGAGCTGTCCCAGGACATGCTTCTGGTGCGCCGTCTGGTCGAGTTGGGACGTGCGACCCGCGCGGAGTCCGGCGTCAAGACGCGCCAGCCCCTCTCCCGCGCACTGGTCGCGGCGCACGGCTTCGAGACCCTCTCCCCCGATCTGCGCAACCAGATCACCGAGGAGCTCAACGTCAGCGCGCTCGCCTCGCTTTCGGAGGTCGGCGGCTCCCTCGTCGACACGACCGCCAAGGGCAACTTCCGTGCGCTGGGCCGCCGTTTCGGCAAGAGGACCCAGGAGGTCGCCAAGGCCATCGCCGAGGCGGACGCGGCCGCACTGTCCGCGGCCCTGCGCGAGGGCAACGCCACAGTCGAGGTGGACGGCGACCGGGTGCCCCTCTCGCCCGAGGAAGTGATCATCACGGAGACCCCGCGCGAGGGCTGGTCGGTCGCCTCCGACTCCGGAGCAACGATCGCCCTGGACCTGGAGATCAGTCCCGAACTGCGCCGTGCGGGCCTCGCCCGGGACGCGATCCGTCTCATCCAGGAGGCCCGTAAGAACTCGGGCCTCGACGTCGCGGACCGCATCGTGCTGCGCTGGTCCTCGACGGACGAGGAGGTCGGCCGCGCCCTGAACGACCACGCCGGGCTCATCGCCGAGGAGGTCCTCGCCACGGAGTTCGCGGCGGGCGACACGAGCGCCGAGGACGCCAGGAACGCCGCCTTCGGCGCCCCCTTCGAGGACGAGTCGCTCTCGCTCAGCTTCCGGCTCCGCAAGGTGTAGCCGGCGACAAGGCCTGACCGGCTCCGCGGGGGCACCCGAGCGACATCGGGTGCCCCCGCACTGCACAGGCGTCATGAGCAGCGCCCTGAAGGCCCCTCACGGTCCTTCTGACCGCGTCGACGGCGGACGGGCGGGCTCAGGGCGTCCCGTCGACTGAGAGGGCGCCAGGGGGGCGGCGTGCCCTCACAGGTCCTGCGCCTGCTCGACGCCCGCGCCGAGAGCCGCTGCACGTCATGCACGGCAAAGGGCCGGGCCCGGGAGTTCGTCACTCCCGGGCCCGGCCCTTTGCCGTAAGTCAGCGGAATCCGCCGTCAAACGATCAGTTGTCGTCCTCGTCGATCAGGAAGCCCCGCATCGGCGACGGCGCCTGCTGCGGCTGGGGACCACCCTGCGGGCGGACCGGAGCCATCGGCTGCGTCATGGCTGGGGACATCTGCTGACCGCCGTACGTTGGGCCACCCTGGTGACCACCGGGGTGCCCACCCATGCCGTGGCCGTTGCCGCCCATCGACTGGTGACCGCCCATGGTGCCGACCCCTGCGGGCGCACCGGCCGGAGCCATCGAGGGGGACGGCGGCAGCGCGGAGGTCGGGGTGCGCGGCGGGGCCAGCGAGTCGTCCGCCTGGTTCTCCAGCTGACGCAGCTGGCTCTCCAGGTAGGACTTCAGGCGCGTGCGGTACTCGCGCTCGAAGCCTCGCAGGTCCTCGACCTTGCGCTCCAGCGTCGCGCGGGCGGACTCGAGGGAGCCCATGGCCACGCGGTGCTTCTCCTGAGCGTCCCGCTCGAGTGCGTCGGCCTTGGCGCGGGCGTCCCGCTCCAGGCCCTCGGCACGGCTGCGCGCCTCACCGACGATCTTGTTGGCCTCGGAACGGGCCTCCGCGATCGCCTGGTCCGCGGTCTGCTGTGCAAGCGACAGGACGCGGGCCGCGCTGTCGTTGTTCTGGCCGCCACCCGGCATCTGCGGGCCACCGGGACCCATCGGTCCACCGGGGCCCATCGGACCGCCGGGGCCCATCGGGCCGGGGGGACCACCCTGCGGGCCACCGGGGCCGGCAGGAAGTGCAGGCTGGCCTCCGGGCAGCTGCGGCGGCCCACCCATCGGCCCGCCCTGCGGACCGTGGCCGGGGTGCTGACCCGGGTGCTGCCCGGGTCCGCCGTGCTGACCGGGCGGCACAGGCTGCGGACCTGATATGGCAGCGGGTACGGGCCCCCCGCCAGACCGGTCCTGCGGCTCCGGCTTGCGCATTCCGCCCTGCTGCTGGTTCTGCGCGGCAGCACGGGTCGCTGCGGCCAGCTTGGCGCGCAGGTCCTCGTTCTCCCGCAGCAGGCGGGTCAGCTCAGCTTCGACCTCATCGAGGAAGGCATCGACCTCGTCCTCGTCATAGCCTTCTCGGAGGCGGACGGTCGTGAACTGCTTGTTCCGCACGTCCTCGGGGGTCAGTGGCATCTCTTCACCTCAACGTAAGTCGTCGGCATCTCGGCAAGACCAATTCGATCGTTCACAGCCTGGCCACGACGTTGATCAGGATGTAGACGATGATCATTAGTACGAAGAAGGACAGGTCGAGCGCCACGCCCCCGAAGCGCAACGGCGGGATGAACCGCCGCAAGAGCTTGAGTGGCGGATCAGTGACAGTGTAAGTCGCCTCCAGGACGACCACCATCGCCTTGCCGGGCTGCCATGAGCGGGCGAACTGGAAGACGTAGTCCATGACCAACCGGAAGATCAACACGAGCAGGAAGCAGTACAGTGCGACTTGGACCACCTCGAGTGCGGTACTCACTGCGCTTCCCTCTCCCCTCGCCGCGTGGGCGCTCATGCGACCTTACGGCCCGTTCTGATCCTTGCGTCTTCAGCTCTGGTTGAAGAACCCGCCCTCTGCGATGCGGGCCTTGTCCTCCGCCGTGACATCGACGTTAGCAGGAGACAGCAGGAAGACCTTCTGAGTCACTCTTTCAATACTGCCGTGCAATCCGAAGACGAGACCGGCCGCAAAGTCGACAAGTCGCTTCGCATCCGTATCGTCCATCTCCGTCAAGTTCATGATCACGGGGGTGCCTTCGCGGAAGTGTTCCCCGATGGTACGGGCCTCGTTGTAGGTCCGGGGGTGCAACGTGGTGATCCGGTACGGCTCCCGCTCGGACACCACTTTCGGCATGATCACCGGGGCGCTCTTCTCCATACTCTGGCGTTCAGGTGTGATGGATGACACGGGGGCAATTCTCCCGGATCGTCCATTTTCGATGACCGCCGGGGAGGACGACTGCTCTCTCTCCCGCTGTGCGGGAGGGTGCATGACGCGCACCGGCTCGGCCGGTTCGTCCTTCTGCAGGGGGTCGTGCGACTGCAGCGGCTCGTGCCGCCTGCGGTCCCTCTCGGGCTCCGGTTCGGGCTCGAACTCGTCGTCGGGGTCGAACCCCGGGCCGTCGTATCCATCGTCCTCCACGAGGCCGAGGTAGACCGCCATCTTGCGCATAGCGCCGGCCATTCTCTGCGTCCTCCGCTCTGTGGTGGTTCCCCTGCCCCCGGCGGGGAGGCCCCATGGCCGTCACCGGTGGCTTGGATCCACTCGGGCCTATCCGCCTGTCGATTCCCAACGGAAATGACCATATTTTCTGCTGTGGTCCGACTTGCTTGGCGACGTTACCCGAGCCGGGGTCGCTCTCCGAGTACCGCGGAGCCGACGCGCACATGTGTCGCACCGGCTGCCACCGCCTCTTCGAGATCCGCACTCATCCCTGCTGACACCATCGTTGCAGCAGGATGCCTTGCCCGCAGGCCGGTTGAGATTTCCAGCAGCCGCTCGAAGGCCGCGGCCGGCCGGTCCGCGAAGGGCCCGCTGAGCGGAGCCACCGCCATCAGCCCTGCCAGCCGCAGCCCTTGGGCCTCAGCCAGCGCGTCGGCGAGATCACCGACCGTGTCGGGGGCGGCGCCGCCGCGGGCTCCGACGTCGCCCGACTCGGCGTCAAGTGCCACCTGTACAAGGCAGTCCAGGTCACGTCCGTGGTGCGCCGCAGCGCTGCTCAGCGCGGTCACGAGCCGGGGACGGTCGACGGAATGGACCACATCGGCGTAACTCGCCACGGAACGGGTCTTGTTGGTCTGCAGCTGGCCCACGAAGTGCCACCTCAGGGGCAGATCCGAGCAGGCGGCGGCCTTCGGAGCGGCGTCCTGGTCCCGGTTCTCCGCGACGTCCCGTACGCCGAGACCCGACAACAGGCGGACGTCCTCGGCCGGATACGTCTTCGTGACGACGATCAGGGTCACGTCCTCGCGCCTGCGCCCCGCCGCGTCACAAGCGCTCTGGATGCGCTCCTCCACCCGGGCGAGATTCGCCGCGAGTTCGGCCTGACGGGCCGTGAGGTCCGTCACGGTCAGTTCCCCTCCAACCAGACATAGCTCGCGAGACGACCGGTCGTCTTCTCGCGCCTGTACGAGAAGTGATCGCGCGACTCCACAGTGCAAACAGTGGACTGTTCCAAGGTTGTGACACCGAAGCCCGCCAACTGCGCCCGTACGCCCGCCGCCACGTCCACAGCCGGCGTGCCCCAACTCGTCGTGGCGTACGCCTCCGGGACGACCGAGGCGACCTGCTCGCGCATCTCCGCAGGCACTTCGTAGCAACGCCCGCACACCGCGGGTCCGGTACGGGCGATCAACCGCTCGGGCACAGCTCCTCGTTCGGCCATCGCCTCGACGAGTGCGGGGACGACTCCGGCCACCAGGCCGGGACGTCCCGCGTGTGCGGCTCCTGCGACGCCGGCGACCGGGTCGGCAAGCAGCACCGGCGTGCAGTCGGCGGTCAGGACTGCCAGCGCGAGTGAGGGCCGCATCGTGACGATGCCGTCCAGCGGCGGGGCGTCCTCGCCGAACGGCCGGTTGACGAGGGCCACATCGCGCCCGTGCACCTGATGCATCCAGACGACGTTCCCCGGAGGGAGCCCCAACGTGGCTGCTGCACGAGTGCGATTGGTCCGTACGTGCGCGGGGTCGTCTCCGACGCCGCCGCCGAGATTGAGTGCCTCATACGGAGCGGCGCTCACCCCACCCCACCGGTCGGTGAAGGCGAAGTGGGCGCCGCTGCCCGTGTCTTGCCGGTCTATCACTTCAGGAAGTCCGGCACATCCAGCTCTTCGGCCTGGCTGTCCTGGTACGGACGGGCGGGCGGGACGGTCGGCGGGAGGGAGTCCCGGCCGCCGTCACCCACGGGGGCGGTGTCGCTCTCGCGCGGTGTGACGGTGCCCAGGCCGCCGAACGACGGGCGGTCGCCGTCGCTGTCGCCGAAGGAGTTCGCGGACGAACCCGAATCCTCCTTGGACGTGTGCGAACCCAGCGCCTTCTCACCGCGGTTCCTCGCCGGCGGCTGCCCGCCGTCGAAGCCGGCGGCGATGACGGTGACACGCACCTCGTCCCCGAGGGCGTCGTCGATGACCGCACCGAAGATGATGTTGGCCTCGGGGTGAGCGGCCTCGCTGACCAGCTGGGCCGCCTCGTTGATCTCGAAGAGACCGAGGTCCGAACCACCCGAGATGGAAAGCAGCACACCCCTCGCACCGTCGATGGAGGCTTCCAGCAGCGGCGAGGAGATCGCCATCTCGGCAGCCGCCACCGCACGGTCGTCCCCACGGGCGGAGCCGATGCCCATCAGCGCCGAACCCGCCTCCGACATGACCGACTTGACGTCGGCGAAGTCGAGGTTGATGAGGCCCGGCGTGGTGATGAGATCGGTGATGCCCTGGACACCCGAAAGCAGGACCTGGTCGGCCGACTTGAAGGCGTCGAGCACGCTCACCTGACGGTCCGAGATGGACAGCAGGCGGTCGTTGGGGATGACGATGAGGGTGTCGACCTCGTCGCGGAGGCCGGCGATGCCGTCCTCGGCCTGGTTGGCGCGGCGACGCCCCTCGAAGGTGAAGGGACGGGTGACCACACCGATCGTCAAAGCGCCCAGCGAGCGTGCGATGTTCGCGACGACCGGGGCACCGCCGGTGCCGGTGCCGCCTCCTTCGCCGGCGGTGACGAAGACCATGTCGGCCCCCTTGAGGACCTCCTCGATCTCCTCGCGGTGGTCCTCCGCGGCCTTGCGGCCGACGTCGGGGTTGGCGCCCGCACCCAGACCGCGCGTCAGTTCGCGGCCCACGTCGAGCTTCACATCGGCATCGCTCATCAACAGGGCCTGCGCATCGGTGTTGATCGCGATGAACTCGACGCCCTTGAGACCGACCTCGATCATCCGGTTGATGGCGTTGACGCCACCGCCGCCAATCCCGACGACCTTGATGACTGCGAGGTAGTTCTGCGGTGCTGCCACGTCGAAGGCCTCTCGCCTCGAGTTACGTATCCCTGTAGGGGCGGTCCACATCGACCCGAACCCTAAGTGTGAAGTTTAGGGTTACCAGTGTCCGTCTTCCTTGGAGTCTTCGGAACGGACACTAAGTCGACTAGTGGTGGGTGTTCAACGAACACGCCGAACCTCCCGTTTTTCTTTTCACCCTATGTGATCAGGCCAAGGGGTAGTGATCCAGGGTGCTGGCCTGCGGTGACGCCCGTCAACTCCCTGACGCCGCAGGGGCGCTGGGGACACTCACGTCGAAGTGCTCTGCGCCCTTCGCCGCTTTCATCAGTGCGGTCAGCGACTTGGCCTTCGCTGCCCCTTGTTCTCCGCTCCCCCACAGCACCGTACGACCCCCCGTCAACTCCAGTGTGACGGAGTCGTATGAACGTACCCGCACCGTACGGGTGTCGCGAGCTACGGATTCAGGAAGCGAGTCGGCGACATCGACCGCTTCGCGGCGCAGCCTGGCGGAGCCGAAGTGGCGAAGACTGGCGGAACGCTTCACTTCCATCGCCAGAAGCGGAACGCCCTTGGGTTGCTTGGGAACTACGGCGAAACGAACGCCTTCATCATCCACTTCGACGAAATTCCCGTCCCGCTTCATGACGAGTTCCGGCTTCCGCTCGATCACCTTCAGACCGATTCCGTGGGGCCATGCCCGTACGACGTCGATGTTGTCCAACCTCGGCAACCGGGCCTTGAGACGGCGTTCCGCAGCGGTGCGGTCAACCGACAGGAGCGGAGTGCCAACCGGAATGCCGGCGGCGTCGCGGACCTGTTTCTCCGTCAGAACCTCGTTGCCGCTGACCGATACACGCTCCACCAGCAGCCAGTTCGAACCGTAGAGAGCCCACACCCCGAATCCGCCGAGCAGCGCGGCCAGAGCGAAGACGAGCGACAGGGCCCGGCGACGGGGGTGCCGCGACC
>NZ_JACBXA010000103.1 GCF_013870515.1 Streptomyces albidus (ex Kaewkla and Franco 2022)
GCACGAGGACGTGGCCGCCGGATCGGTGCTGCCGCTTCTCGCCGACGACGCCGTGCGCGCCTTCGCCGACGGGCTGCTGCGTTCCCTGCGGGATCACGACGCGAACGGCAGGGGCGACCTCGTCGCGTCCCTGCGCGCCTGGCTCTCGCGGCACGGGCAATGGGACGCCGCGGCGGCCGACCTGGGCGTCCACCGGCACACGTTGCGCTACCGCATGCGCCGCGTGGAGGAGATCCTCGGACGCTCCCTCGACGACCCGGACGTACGCATGGAGCTGTGGCTCGCCCTCAAGGCGACCGGCTGACGATCCCGCGCCTCGCCGGAGCAGGACCGGCCCGTCTGACGGTCCGCCGGAGGCCCGTCGAGGGCACGGCAGGCTGACGCAGGAACCACGCAATGTGTCCGTGCCAATCCGGAGTGCATGGTCGCGGGAGTCTGCCGCGCCGGACAAGAAGCTCTCGCTTCCGGACGCCCTACGGTTGGTGGGGGAGAGCTGACGCGTGCCCACCGGGGGCGGTCGACGCACTCCTTCATCCACTGACATCCCACCGATTCCGGAAGGGCGGTCCCCGCAGTGTCGACAGCGACTTCCCCGCACGCGTTCTGGCTCGCCGGCCGCGAGGCCACAGGCGATGACACGCTCGATGTCACCTCGCCATGGGACGGCCGGCTCGTCGGAAGCATCAGTCTTCCCAGCGAGGCCCAGGTCGAGGAGGCCGTGGCCGCCGCTGCCGCCGTCGCCGACGAGTTCTCGGCGACTCCTGCGCACGTACGGGCCGCAGCCCTCGACCACGTCGTGGGCCGCCTCAAGGAGCGGTCGGAGGAGATCGCCACCCTGATCTCGGCGGAGAACGGCAAGCCCATGAAGTGGGCGCGCGGCGAGGTCGGCCGGTGCGTCTCCGTCTTCCGCTGGGCCGCCGACGAGGCCCGCCGCTTCAACGGCGGCGAGGCCCAGCGGCTGGACTCCGACGCGGGCGGCGCGGGGCGCCTCGCCCTCACAAGGCGCTTCCCTTACGGGCCCGTGCTCGGCATCGCGCCCTTCAACTTCCCGCTCAACCTGTGCGCGCACAAGGTCGCCCCCGCACTGGCCGTCGGCACCCCGATCATCCTCAAGCCCGCCCCCGCCACCCCGCTGTCCGGTCTGCTGATCGGCGAGCTGCTCGCGGAGACGGAGCTGCCGGCAGGCTCGTGGTCCGTGCTGCCCGTTCCCAACGACCGGATGCCGGACCTCGTGCAGGACGAGCGGCTGCCGATCATCTCCTTCACCGGCTCCGCCCCCGTCGGCTGGTCCATCCTCGACTCGGTGCCGCGCAAGCGGGTCACCCTCGAACTCGGCGGCAACGGCGCGGCGATCGTCCTGGGGGACTTCCGGTCCGAGGAGGACCTCGACTGGGCGGCCCAGCGCATCGCCACCTTCTCCAACTACCAGGCGGGCCAGTCCTGCATCTCCGTGCAGCGCGTGATCGCGGACGCCTCGGTGTACGACCGGCTGGTGCCCAAGGTCGTCACGGCGGTGGAGGCACTTCGTACCGGTGACCCCTCCGACCCGGCCACCGACGTCGGCCCGCTGGTGAGCGAGGACGCGGCCAAGCGGCTCGAGTCGTGGGTCGATGAGGCCGTCTCGCGTGGTGCGAAGCTGCTGACCGGCGGCAAGCGCGAGGGCGCGACCTACGCCCCGACCGTCCTGGAGGACGTCGCGCCGGACACGCAGATCGGCTGCGAGGAGGCGTTCGGCCCCGTCATGACGTTCACGAAGGTGGACGGCGAGGAGGCCGCCTTCGCGGCGGCCAACGACTCCAAGTACGGCCTTCAGGCAGGTCTGTTCACGCACGACATCCAGGCCGCGTTCCGCGCGCACCGCTCGCTCGAGATGGGCGGCGTGGTCGTCGGCGACGTGCCTTCCTACCGCGCCGACCAGATGCCCTACGGCGGCGTCAAGGAGTCGGGCGTGGGCCGTGAAGGCGTCCGGTTCGCGATGGAGGACTACACCTACGAGCGCGTGATGGTCCTCACCGGGCTGGAGCTGTAGTTCCCTCCCGTCTCAGCAGGACGGGCATACCGCAGCGGGCCCTCGCGCAGAGCGTGCGCGGGGACCCGCTGCCGTGCGGTTCAGATGGCGGCGAGGTCTCCTGCGAAGACGACCATCTGATCGATGCGTCCGTCCCGCAGATGCACCATGTCGGTGCCCGTCAGCAGAGGACGGCCGGCCTCGTTCCGGTAGCTCCAGCTGTAGCGCGCCCACTCGCCGGGGGTGTCCACGACGGTCGTACGGGTCACCGTGCCCGGACCCTCGGGGTGGGCGCGGAGCTCGGTGATGAAGGTCTCCACGGCCTCGACGCCGACACTGCGGCCCAGCGGCCCCCAGAAGACGACGTCGGACGTGAGCGCGCGCGCCAGAAGTTCGGTCACGTAGGCCGAGTTCGAGGCGTTGAAGGCGGCGAGGAAGGTGTCTACAGCGTCTTCGCTGGTTTCGGCCTGCATGCCTCCGTCCTATCAGAAGGACGGCCCGGGCACAGGGGCGCGCATGCCGCTTCCGGCTCACGCATACGCTACGAGCGGGCGCCGCCCGGCAGTTGAGCCGTCCGGGCGTGTGCCGTCCGGGCCCGCGAATCCGCCACCCTGCCCGCGACCGCGCGGCTGACCCGAAAGAGGGACGAGTGTTCGTCTTCGCTCACATCAGCGACATCCACCTCGGCCAGGACCGCGGCGACGGCGGCGCTCGCGCCCGTGAGCGCACCGAGCGCGTGCTGCGCTGTCTCGACGAGCTTCCCGGCGAGCTCGACGCCGTGATCCTGACCGGCGACGTCGCCGATCACGGCACACCCGGGGAGTACGCGGAGGCCGCCGAGGTGCTCGGCTCGTTCCGGTACGCGCCGCTGCTGTGCCCCGGCAACCACGACGTCCGCGGCGCCTACCGTGCCGGACTGCTCGGCGGCGACCCTGGCGACAGCTCGCCCGTCAACCAGCTGCACGTACTGCCCGGCGCCACCTTCGCCATGTGTGACTCCAGCATTCCGGGCCGCGGCGACGGCTATCTCGACGACGCGACCCTGGAGTGGCTCGACGACGCGCTGGCCGGGGCACCGCACGACAGGCCTGCCTTCGTCTGCTTCCACCACCCGCCGCTGCCGTTGCACGGCCAATACGTCGACCCCATCCGCCAGTTCGGAGAGGACCGCCTCGCCGCCGTGGTCGAACGGCACGACCATGTCTCGGCGCTGCTGTGCGGTCACAGCCACACACCGGCGACGACTGTCTTCGCCGGACGGCCGTTGGTGGCCGCACCCGGCGTCGTCTCCACGCTGAGAATGCCGTGGGAGGGCGAGAAGGACGGTCCCATCGACTACGCGCTCCCGCCGATGCTCGCCTTCCACGTCCACGACGACGAGGGCCGCCTGACGACCCATTTCCGCGTCGTTCCGTAGGAGCGCCCCCGCCCGGCACGGCGGGAGGCGGGCTCCGCAACAGCCGCCGCCTCCCGCCGTGCCGGCCGAAACGGCGGCCGGCCCTCGTCGCCGTCACCCTGCTCGGTGAACGGCTCACTTCTGTGACGGCTGCCGGGCCGTCGGCGGGGCATGCACATCAGGGACCGGCGTGCGCGGAGTCTGGTACGCAACGGATGAATCGGGTACATACGAGCGAGTAGCACCGGCCGGTAGTGCACGGCGTCCACTGTCCCTACCACGCGGCGAGATGAGTGAGATGACTGTCTCCGAGCGCGAAGCCCGAGAAGTAGCCGAGGCCGCACGCGAACAGGACTGGCGAAAGCCCAGCTTCGCCAAGGAAATGTTCCTGGGCCGCTTCCGGCTGGACCTGATCCACCCCCACCCGGAACCGCCCGCGGAGGACGTACGGCGCGGCGAGGAGTTCCTGACGAAGCTGCGCGACTTCTGCGAGGCGACCATCGACGGCGCGCGGATCGAGCGCGAGGACCGCATTCCCGACGAGGTCGTCACCGGCCTGAAGGACATCGGCGCGCTCGGCATGAAGGTCGGCCCCGAGTACGGCGGCCTCGGCCTGACGCAGGTCTACTACAACAAGGCGCTGGCCATGGTCAGCAGCGTCAGCCCCGCTGTGGGCGCGCTGCTGTCCGCACATCAGTCGATCGGCGTGCCGCAGCCACTGAAGATGTTCGGCACACAGGAGCAGAAGGACATCTTCCTCCCGCGCTGCGCCCGTACGGACATCTCCGCGTTCCTGCTGACCGAGCCCGACGTCGGCTCGGACCCGGCCCGGCTGGCCACGACGGCCGTGCCGGACGGCGAGGACTACGTCGTCGACGGCGTGAAGCTGTGGACCACCAACGGCGTCGTCGCGGACCTCCTTGTCGTCATGGCCAGGGTGCCCAAGTCCGAAGGGCACAGGGGCGGCATCACCGCATTCGTCGTCGAGGGCGACTCCGAGGGCATCACCGTCGAGAACCGCAACTCGTTCATGGGACTGCGCGGCCTGGAGAACGGCGTCACCCGTCTCCACCAGGTGCGCGTCCCGGCGGCCAACCGCATCGGCAAGGAGGGCGAGGGGCTCAAGATCGCCCTCACGACCCTCAACACGGGCCGGCTCTCGCTGCCGGCCACCTGCGTGGGCGCGGGCAAGTGGTGCCTGAAGGTCGCCCGCGAATGGGGCGAGGCGCGCGTGCAGTGGGGCCGGCCCGTCGCCAAGCACGAGGCGGTGGGCAGCAAGATGTCCTTCATCGCCGCGACGACGTTCGCGCTGGAGGCAGTCGTCGACCTGTCCAGCCAGATGGCGGACGAGCAGCGCAACGACATCCGCATCGAGGCCGCCCTCGCGAAGCTGTTCGGCAGCGAGATGGCGTGGCTGATGGCCGACGAACTCGTCCAGATCCGGGGCGGGCGGGGCTTCGAGACCGCGGCGTCCCTGGCGGCGCGCGGCGAGAAGGGCGTACCGGCCGAGCAGTTGCTGCGTGATCTGCGCATCAACCGCATCTTCGAGGGCTCGACGGAGATCATGCACCTCCTCATCGCCCGGGAGGCCGTGGACGCGCACCTCTCCGTCGCCGGCGACCTGATCGACCCGGACAAGACCCTCTCGGACAAGGGCCGAGCAGCCGTCTCCGCCGGCGGCTTCTACGCACGCTGGCTGCCGAAACTGGTCGCGGGCCCCGGTCAACTTCCCAGCGCCTACGCCGACTTCGGAACCCTCGCGGCTCACCTTCGCTATGTGGAGCGCACCTCGCGCAAGCTGGCCCGCTCGACCTTCTACGCCATGTCGCGCTGGCAGGGGCGCATGGAGACCAAGCAGGGCTTCCTCGGGCGGATCGTGGACATCGGAGCGGAGCTGTTCGCGATGAGCGCCGTGTGCGTCCGGGCCGAGAAGGTGCGCCGTGACGCCATGAGCAGCGGAGTCGAGGACGGCAAGGCCGCGTACCAGCTGGCGGACGTCTTCTGCCGGCAGTCCAGGATCCGCGTGGAGGAGCTGTTCGGACGCCTGTGGCACAACACCGACGACCTGGACCGGAAGGTCGTCGACGGCATCCTCGGCGGGGCGTACGCCTGGCTGGAGGAGGGCATCATCGACCCCTCCACCGAAGGCCCGTGGATCTCCGAGGCGATTCCGGGACCGTCGAAGAAGAAGAACGTGCACCGGCGGATCCGCTGACGGCACGCACCGTGCGAGAGGGGGCAGGCGCCCGGCGAGCTGTGATCAGCGCCGGGCGCCTGTGCCCACGGGGCGCGCCGCCCGGCGCCGCCCCGAGGCCGCGTCACAGCAGAGTGGCGAAGGACCAGAACCCGTTCTCCGGGTCGCGGGCGCCGTACTCTCGCTGGCCGTAGGGCATGTCCTGCGGCTCGTACCAGATCTGCGCCCCCGCGGACCGGGCCCGCGCGAAGTGCGCGTCGACGTCCTCGACGTAGACCAGCACCATCGCGTGCGCCGCCGGCAGTCCGGCGGGCGAGGACATGCCCATGTCCGCGCGGGCGCGGCTGAGCATGAGGAACTTGTCGCCCACACGCAGTTCGATGTTGAGGACCTCGCCGTCAGGGCCCTCGTGGGTGGAGACCGCCGTGAAGCCGAAGGCGTCGGCGAGGAAGTCGCGGATGCCTGCGGGGTCGTCGTAGAAGAGGTACGGGACCACGCTGGGCGTGGGAATCTGGTCGCTCATGAGGTGACCGTAGGAGCGTGGGCAGCGCTTGTATTGGACGTTTGTCAGGTGTCCTGCGACGGCTCGGCGGCCCGCAGCCGGAGGTGTTCCCGTGGTGAGCTGCCGGCCAGCCGCTTGAACTCGCGGTTGAAGTGCGGCTGGTCGCAGTAGCCGCCGAGGAACGCGACCTGCGCGGCCGGGAGTTCGCCGTCCTCGAGGAGCCGGACCGCACGCTCGAACCGCCGGATGCGGGCGAGCGTCTTCGGGGCGACGCCGAAAGTGTGCTGGAAGCGCTGAGTCAAGTACGGGCGGCTGCACCCCAGTTCGGTCGCGAGAGAGCCGATGTCGAGGTTGCCGCCGCTGCCGTGGATGCGGCGCCAGGCCCAGGTCAGGTCACCACCGGGGAGGCGGGCTGCCGTGACGCGGGTCAGGAAGGCCTCATCGAGCAGGGCGAAGCGTGCGGGCCAGTCCGGTGCGTCACGCAGCTGGTCACTCATTCGTGTGCCTGTGCGGCCCAGCACCTCCTCCAGCCGGACCGTGCGGCCGCGGAGCGAGCACAGCGGGACCCCGAGGACGAGGTGAGCACCGAGCAGCGTCAGATCGACCTGCAGACCGCGGACCACCGTGGGCCAGTGAGTCGCGACGAAGGCCTCCTGCGGCCCGCCGGTGAAGCTGTCGAAGCTCTCGACGGGGCCTTCCGTCTCGCCGGGACGGCCCAGTGCGAATCCGCCTTCGAACGCGATGACGAGCGGGAGCGTCGTCCCCGGCAGTTCACGGCGCTGCACCGGCCGGCCCATCCGCATCGCGAAGCCCTGGTAGCGCAGTACGAGCCCTGCCAGCCGGGCGTCCGGTGCGCGGCCGGTGAACTCCAGCTCGCCGCCGTCCATGACAGCAGCGTAGAAGCATCGGGCACGCCCGTCAGGGTGCGCGGGGAAGGCGGTGACCCCGCTTCACCGAGGAGCCGTCAGAATGGGGGCATGACGGATTCCCTCGCTGACCCGCACCTGCGGCTTTCCGGTTCGCACGACCTGCCTGACGGGCCGCGCGACATCGTGATCCTCGGGTCGACCGGCTCCATCGGCACCCAGGCGGTCGATGTCGTACTGAGCAACCCCGACCGCTTCCGCGTCATCGGTCTCTCCGCCGCCGGCGCCCGGGTGGGGCTGCTCGCCGGGCAGGCCCACCGGTTGCAGGTGCGCACCGTCGCCGTCGCGCGCGAGGACATGGTGGGACAGCTGCGCGAAGCGCTGCGCGCCGAGTACGGGCCGGGGGAGCCGATCCCCGAGGTGCTGGCCGGGCCGGACGCGGCCACGGAGCTGGCGGCGAGCGAATGCCACACCGTGCTCAACGGCATCACCGGCTCCATCGGACTGGCACCCACCCTCGCCGCGTTGAAGGCGGGGCGGATGCTGGCACTCGCCAACAAGGAGTCGCTGATCGTGGGCGGCCCGCTGGTGAAGGCGCTGGCGGAGCCGGGCCAGATCGTCCCCGTGGACTCCGAGCACTCGGCGCTCTTCCAGGCGCTCATGAGCGGTACGCACGCCGAGGTGCGCAAGCTGCTCGTCACCGCCTCGGGCGGCCCGTTCCGCGGCCGTACGAAAGCCGAACTGTCCGACGTCACCCCCGAGGAGGCGCTCGCGCACCCCACCTGGGACATGGGCCCGGTCATCACCGTCAATTCGGCGACCCTGGTCAACAAGGGCCTGGAGGTCATCGAGGCGCACCTCCTCTACGACGTGCCCTTCGACCGGATCGAGGTCGTCGTCCACCCCCAGTCGGCCGTGCACTCGATGGTGGAGTTCATGGACGGCTCGACCATCGCCCAGTGCGGCCCGCCCGACATGCGGCTGCCGATCGCGCTGGGCATCGGGTGGCCCCGCCGGGTGCCCGACGCCGGTCCGGTCTTCGACTGGTCGCGGGCGATGTCGTGGGACTTCTTCCCGCTGGACGCGGAGGCCTTCCCGGCCGTGCCGCTCGCCTTCCAGGTGGGCCGGTCGGGGGGCACGGCGCCGGCCGTCTACAACGCCGCGAACGAGGAGTGCGTCGAGGCGTTCTTGAGCGGAAGGCTGCCGTTCTCCGGCATCGTGGATACGGTTGCCGCTGTGGTCGAGGAGCACGGTCCACCGCGGGCAACCGCGCTGACGCTCGCCGATGTCCTCGACGCTGAGACCTGGGCGCGTACGCGCGCCCGTGAACTGGCGACGGCAGCAGCGGAGGCCCGCGCATGACCACCCTCATGACGATTCTCGGCATAGTCGTGTTCATCGTCGGCCTGCTCTTCTCCATCGCCTGGCACGAGTTGGGGCACCTGTCGACGGCGAAGATGTTCGGCATCCGAGTCCCGCAGTACATGGTCGGCTTCGGCCCGACGATCTTCTCCCGGTACAAGGGCGAGACCGAGTACGGGATCAAGGCGGTGCCGCTCGGCGGCTACATCCGGATGATCGGCATGTTCCCGCCCGGCGAGGACGGCACGCTGCGCGCGCGGTCGACGTCGCCCTTCCGCGGCATGATCGAGGACGCGCGTGCCGCCGCCTACGAGGAGCTGAAGCCGGGGGACGAGAAGCGGCTCTTCTACACCCGGTCCCCCTGGAAGCGCGTCATCGTGATGTTCGCCGGGCCGTTCATGAACCTGATCCTGGCGGTCGTGATCTTCCTCGTCGTGCTGATGTCCTTCGGCATCAACACCCAGACCACCACGGTCTCCTCCGTGTCCAAGTGCGTCATCCCCGCTTCGGCGAAGTCCGACAAGTGCCCCGCGAACGCAAAGGACTCGCCCGCCAAGGCGGCAGGGATGCTGCCGGGGGACAAGATCGTGGCCTTCGACGGGAAGCGTGTGGGGGAGTGGAGCACCCTCCAGCAGCAGATCCGGGACACCACGGGCCCGGCCAGCATCACCGTCGAGCGTGAGGGCGCCCGTAAGACCCTCCAGGCGGACCTGATCTCCAACAAGGTCGCCAAGTCCGACGGCCGCGGCAGCTACGTCGAGGGTCAGTACGTCACGGCGGGGTTCCTCGGGTTCACCCCGGCCAGCGGCGTCGTGCAGCAGACCTTCCCCCAGTCCGTCGACCGCATGAGCGACATGATGGCCTCCGGTGTGCAGGCGCTGGTCGCACTCCCCTCCAAGGTCCCCGACCTGTGGGACGCGGCCTTCGGCGGCGGGGAACGCAAGCAGGACTCCCCGATGGGCGTGGTCGGTGCGGCCAGGGTCGGAGGCGAGGTCTTCTCCCTCGACATCCCGCCCACGCAGCGAGTGGCGACGATGCTCTTCCTGGTCGCGGGCTTCAACCTCTCCCTCTTCCTCTTCAACATGCTGCCGCTGCTGCCGCTGGACGGCGGGCACATCGCGGGGGCCCTGTGGGAGTCGGTGCGGCGGGCCTTCGCCAAGGTCTTCCGGCGGCCCGACCCCGGCCCGTTCGACGTGGCCAAGCTGATGCCCGTCGCCTACGTGGTCGCCGGCATCTTCATCTGCTTCACGCTGCTGGTTCTGGTCGCCGACGTGGTGAACCCGGTCAGACTCGCTGGATAGTGCCGTCCGGCGGACGGCCGAAAGATGACGGGCTGCGGCACCCGGGGAAGGTTCGTCCCCGGGTGCCCTGCTTCGGGTGGTTACCGGGGAGTGATGTGCTCGTACGGGTGACGGTGCCGTAATCTCAAGTGCTGGAGCCCGTCGATCCATCGGGACTTCTCGATCCATACCTTGGGGTTGCACGCCTGATGACAGCGACAGCGATTTCGCTAGGAATGCCGGACGTACCGACCAAGCTCGTCGACCGCCGCACCAGCCGGAAGATCCAGGTCGGTCCGGTGGCGGTCGGCGGTGACGCGCCGGTGTCCGTGCAGTCGATGACCACGACCCGTACCGCCGACGTCGGCGCGACGCTCCAGCAGATCGCGGAGCTGACCGCCTCCGGCTGCCAGATCGTGCGCGTGGCCTGCCCCACGCAGGACGACGCGGACGCGCTGTCCACCATCGCCAGCAAGTCGCAGATCCCCGTGATCGCCGACATCCACTTCCAGCCGAAGTACGTCTTCGCAGCCATCGACGCCGGCTGCGCCGCGGTGCGCGTCAACCCAGGCAACATCAAGCAGTTCGACGACAAGGTCAGGGAGATCGCCCAGGCCGCCTCCGCCGCCGGCACCCCCATCCGTATCGGGGTCAACGCGGGCTCGCTCGACAAGCGGCTGCTCCAGAAGTACGGCAAGGCCACACCTGAGGCGCTGGTCGAATCGGCGCTGTGGGAGTGCTCCCTCTTCGAGGAGCACGGCTTCCGGGACATCAAGATCTCGGTCAAGCACAACGACCCCGTCGTCATGATCAACGCCTACCGGCAGCTCGCCGCGCAGTGCGACTACCCGCTGCACCTCGGCGTCACCGAGGCCGGCCCCGCCTTCCAGGGCACCATCAAGTCCGCCGTCGCCTTCGGCGCGCTGCTGTCCGAGGGCATCGGCGACACCATCCGCGTCTCGCTCTCCGCGCCGCCCGCCGAGGAGTGCAAGGTCGGCATCCAGATCCTGGAGTCGCTCGGCCTGCGCCAGCGGCGGCTCGAGATCGTCTCCTGTCCGTCCTGCGGCCGCGCCCAGGTCGACGTCTACAAGCTGGCCGACGAGGTCACCGCAGGCCTCGAAGGCATGGAGGTGCCGCTGCGCGTCGCCGTCATGGGCTGCGTCGTCAACGGCCCCGGCGAGGCCCGCGAGGCAGACCTCGGCGTCGCGTCCGGCAACGGCAAGGGTCAGATCTTCGTCAAGGGCGAGGTCATCAAGACCGTCCCCGAGTCGAAGATCGTGGAGACGCTGATCGACGAGGCGATGAAGATCGCCGAGCGCATGGAGAAGGACGGCGTCGCCTCGGGCGAACCCCAGGTCGCCGTCAGCGGCTGATCCCGCAGGGGAAGACGCCGTACCGAGGCACACGAGCACGGCGGGCCCGGGAGCCTTCGGTTCCCGGGCCCTCCCCTCAGCCGTCACTCACGGCAATGAGCTGAGCTCTCCGGGGTACGCTCGTGGGACGTCCCCATTTCCCCTCTCCCCGTCCTCCAGCCCTCGGGGCCGTCACGGTGAGGCATCCGGAATCTTGTTGACCACCACCTCCACCAGGGTTGTGGACCCCGGCGAACTCGACGACGTGCTCGCGATCCTGCATCGCGAGCCGGTCAACAACGCCTTCATCGCTTCCCGCGTGCACGCCGCCGGGCTGGACGCCGTACGGCTCGGCGGAGAGATGTGGGGCTGGTATCAGCGAGGGCGACTGAGCGCGCTGTGCTACGCCGGAGCGAACCTCGTGCCGCTGTGCGCCGGGCCGGAGGCCGTCCGTGCCTTCGCCGAGCGGGCGCGGCGGCAGGGGCGGCGCTGCTCGTCCATCGTGGGCCCCGCCGGACCGACCTCCGGGCTGTGGTCATACCTGGAACCTCACTGGGGGCCGGCCCGCGACGTCCGCGCCCACCAGCCCCTGATGGTCACCCGCGAGGTCCCGCACGACGTCGCCCCCGACCCGCTCGTACGCCGCATCCGCAAGGACGAGATGGACGTGGTCCTGCCGGCCTGCGTGGCGATGTTCACCGAGGAGGTCGGCGTCTCGCCGCTCGCGGGTGACGGGGGTCTGGTCTACCAGTCACGGGTCGCGGAACTCGTGGGCGCCGGACGGTCGTTCGCCCGCGTCGAGGACGGCGAGATCGTCTTCAAGGCGGAGATCGGGGCGGCCACGCCTCACGCCTGCCAGATCCAGGGCGTGTGGGTCACGCCGAAGCGGCGCGGGCAGGGCCTGTCCGAGACCGGCATGGCAGCCGTGCTGCGGTACGCGCTGCAGGAGGTCGCGCCCGTCGCGAGCCTCTACGTCAACGACTTCAACGAGGCGGCGCGCGCCACCTACCGGCGTGTGGGCTTCCGCGAGGTCGGGGCTTTCATGAGCGTGCTGTTCTGAGAGTGCGCTGTCCCGGGGCTCCGTGCGGACGCCCCGCGTGGCCCGCACGTCATCGCGAAGCTGTAACCCCTAGTAGCCTCCCGGGCATGCACCAATCCGACGGGGGATCACCGCCCCAGGACCCCCGTGAGGCGGTCATCGGCCCACTCGATCTGGAAGCGCACGTCGACGACGCGCTCGCCGTTCAGGCCGTCGCCTTCGGGCTGGACGACGACGAGATCGGGGTGCGGCGCCACATCGTCCTGCGGCACATCGGCTCCCCGGGCGCCAGGGCGCTGGGGGCCACGAACGACGAGGGGCGGCTCGTCGGATTCGTGTACGGGATGCCCAACGACCGTACGCACTGGTGGTCCACGGTGGTTGCCGGATATCTGCGCCAGTCCGGGTACGAGGGCTGGCTGAACGACTCCTTCGTCGTCACGGAGCTGCACGTGCACCCGCTGTACCAGCAGCGCGGTATCGGCCGTCGGCTGATCACCATGCTCACCGACGGCGCCGACGAGCCGCGCTCGCTGCTCTCGGCCATCGACACCGACAGCCCCGCCCGCGCGCTCTACCGCGATCTGGGCTACGGGGACCTCGCGCGGCACGTGCACTTCCCGAGTGCGTCGAGCCCGTATGCGGTGATGGGGGCCTGGCTTCCGCTCCGCCGGGACTGACGGCCCGTTCGGACTGACCGCTCGCCGGGGGCGTCGGGCAGCGGGGAATCGCATTTCCGTGCCGTGTGCGGTGCCGGATAGTCTCCTCCCCAGTCACTTCACCCACCGCACGGAGAATTCCATGGCAGCCCGAGTCCAGCGCTTGTCCCGGTCGATGCTGAAGACGTTGCGCGACGACCCGGCCGACGCCGAGACGACCAGCCACAAGCTGCTGGTGCGCGCGGGTTACGTGCGCCGTGCGGCCGCCGGCATCTGGACGTGGCTGCCGCTCGGCCTGCAGGTGCTGGAGAACGTCACGCGGGTCGTGCGCGAGGAGATGGACGCAGTCGGCGCCCAGGAGGTGCTGCTCCCCGCGCTGCTGCCGAAGGAGCCGTACGAGATCTCCGGCCGCTACGAGGAGTACGGCGACCTGCTCTTCCGTCTCAAGGACCGCAAGGGCGCCGAGTATCTGCTGGGCCCGACGCACGAGGAGATCTTCACCCAGGTCGTCAAGGACCAGTGCACGTCCTACAAGGACCTGCCGGTGACCCTCTACCAGATCCAGACCAAGTACCGGGACGAGGCGCGGCCCCGCTCCGGCATCCTGCGCGGCCGTGAGTTCACGATGAAGGACGCCTACTCCTTCGACCTGAACGACGAGGGCCTCGCCGAGTCCTACCGCCAGCAACGTGAGGCGTACAGGCGCATCTTCGAGCGGCTCGGCCTGGACTACCGCATCGTCTCCGCCGTCTCCGGCGCCATGGGAGGTTCGGCCTCCGAGGAGTTCCTCGCCCCTGCGGCAGCCGGTGAGGACACCTTCGCGCAGTGCCCCTCCTGCGGCTTCGCGGCCAACACCGAGGCGCTCTCCGTCTCCGTCGCCTCCGCCCCGGCCGCGGAGCACCCCGCGATCGAGGAGCTGGACACCCCGGACACCCCCACCATCGAGACGCTCGCCGAGCACCTGGGCGTCCCGGCGTCGGCCACGCTCAAGAACCTGCTGGTCAAGATCGACGGTGAGATCGCCGCCGTCGGCGTCCCCGGGCACCGCGAGGTCGACCTCGGCAAGCTCGCCGAGCATCTCGCCCCCGCGGAGGTCGAGTTGGTCACGGCGGAGGACTTCGTCGACCGGCCCGACCTCGTACGCGGATACGTGGGCCCGCAGAACGGCATGGCCGGCAAGGCGTTCCGCTACATCGCGGACCCCCGCATCGGCCCCGGCACGGACTGGATCACGGGTGCCAACAAGCCCGACAAGCACGCACGGAACGTGGTCTGCGGCCGCGACTTCGAGGTGGACGACTACCTCGACGTGGTCGTCGTCGAAGCGGGCGACCCCTGCCCGTCGTGCGGTTCCGGCATCGTGCTCGACAGGGCGATCGAGATCGGTCACATCTTCCAGCTCGGCCGCAAGTACGCCGACGCGTTCGAGCTCGACGTGCTGGGGCAGGACGGCAAGCCCGCGCGCGTGACGATGGGTTCGTACGGCATCGGCGTGACCCGCGCGGTCGCCGCACTCGCCGAGCAGACCGCCGACGAGCAAGGGCTGTGCTGGCCCCGGGAGATCGCCCCGGCGGACGTCCACGTCGTCGCAGCGGGCAAGGCCCTGCAGACCGAACTCGCCCTGGATGTCGCCGATCAGCTCGGCGCCGCCGGTACGCGCGTCCTCGTGGACGACCGTGCGGGCGTCTCGCCGGGTGTGAAGTTCACCGACGCGGAGCTGATCGGCGTGCCCACCATCCTGATCGTGGGCCGGGGTGCGAAGGACGGCCTCGTCGAGCTGAAGGACCGCCGCACGGGCGAGCGTGAGGAACTGACCGTGGCCGGCGCGGTGGAGCGTCTTTCGGCCAACTGACCGGCGGAGTAAGGGCGTCACCCTCCGCGAGGGCGGCGCCCGCTCCGAATCCGTCACGCGTTGCGTCGCCGGTGCAGTTCCAGCACTTCGCGCGCCGTCGCGGCCATGGCCTCGTCCACCATCTGCCCTTCGAAGGTCACTGCTCCCGCCCCTCGCGACTGCGCGTCGCGCACGGCCTCGATCAGGCGGGCGCAGCGGGCGAGTTCGTCGGGTCCGGGGGAGAAGACCTCGTTGATGACCGGTACGTGCGACGGGTGGACGGCGACCATGCCGGCGTATCCGAGCGAGCGGTTCTCCTCGGCGAACCGGCGCAGCCCGGTCAGATCGCGGATGTGCGTCCACAAGCCTGCGACGGGATGCGCGGCACCGGATGCCCTGGCGTCCAGCAGGACACGGGACCGCAGCGCGAGGGTCTCGGTGCCCTCCGGGCTCCAGCGGTACCCGACGGCGCGCTCGACATCGCCGCCGGGGGCCGTGACGGCGCCCAGGTAGGCGACGCGGGAGGCCGCCCATCCGATGCCGTACGCGTCGCGCAGGGCAGCGGCGGTCTCCAGGAGCGGTACGAGCGCGATGCTGCCCGGGGGCATGCCCTGTTCGTGCTCGCACCAGCTCAGCAGCCGGTCGGCGAACCGTACGTCCTCGGGGCTGCTCACCTTGGGCAGAACGACGCCTGCCAGCGGGGGAGTTGCCACCGCCCGCAGCTCCTCGGCCGCGTTCCATCCGTCGAGGGGGTTGACCCGTACGAACAGCGCCATGTCGCCCGGCGAGGCCCCCTCCGGCTGCGCCGACTCGGTCCTGCTCAGGAGGAGTTCGCGCACACGGGCACGCGCGGCCTGCTTCTCCTGGACGGCCACCGCGTCCTCCAGGTCGAGGATCACGGCGTCGGCACCGGACGCCTCCGCCTTGGGCAGCCACTCCGTCCGGGTGCCGGGCACGAAGAGCATGGAGCGCAGCGGAGGCCGGTGGGCCGTCTCGCCGTGCCGGGCCGGCCCGCCGCTCTCAGACGACACCCTGCTCCTCCAGTTCGGCCAGCTCCGCCTCACCCAGGCCCAGCCAGTCCTGATAGACGAGGCGGTTGTCCTGCCCCAGGGCCGGGCCGGTCCGCCACACCCGCCCTGGGTTCTGCCGGAAGTGCGGGAGGACGGCCTGCATCCGTACGGGACCGAGGTCCGGATCCTCCACCGTGACGATGTCCTCGCGCTCGGCGTAGACCGGATCGGAGGCGATGTCCGCCGCGTCGAAGACACGGGACGCCACCACCTCGTTCCGCTCGAGCTCCTCCAGGCATTCGTCCGTGGAACGCCGGGCCACCCAGGCACGCAGCCCGTCGTCCAGCTGCGCACGGCCCGCCTGCTGGGCCTCCACGGTGGCGAAGTCCTCTTCGGGCAGCCCCAGCAGGCGCACGACGTTGAGGACCGAACGGGCCGTCGCCGACGTCACGGTGATCCAGTCGTCGTCGCCGGAGAGGTAGGTGTTGATCACGGCGGCCGGGGCGACGGCGAGCTGGTTGCCCGACCGCTCGGGCACCGTCCCCAGCTGGTCGTGCACGATGACCTGCCACTCGACGAGCCGGAAGAGGGGCTCGAAGAGCGCGAGGTCGATCCACTCACCGTCGAAGTCCGGGTCGCGCTCCTTGCGGTGCAGTGCGGCGAGGATCGCGTAGGCGCCCATCAGTCCGTTCACCGCGTCACCGTGGGAGAAGCCGGTGTGCACGGGTGGCCCGTCCGGGAAGCCCGTCAGATGGACGACTCCGCTGCGGGCCTCGCCCATCTTTCCGAAGCCGGGCTGGTCGGCCTGCGAAGAGGTCGCACCGTAGCCGGATATCTGAAGCAGTACGGCCTTGGGGTTCAGACGGTGCACGGCCTCCCAGTCGAGGCCCCACTTCCGCAGGCGCCCGGGCCGGAGGGTGACGATCACGACGTCCGCCCAGGCGACCAGCCGGTGGGCCATCTCGCGGCCCGACTCCTGATGCAGGTCGAGGGTGACGGAGCGCTTGTTGCGCCCGGCAACCTTGAACCAGAGGGGGACTCCGTCCCGCCGGGGCCCCATCGCGCGGGCCGCGTCACCTGAACCGGGTGGCTCCACGTGGACGACCTGGGCGCCCTGGTCGGCGAGCATCGAGCCCGCCAGCGGTCCGGCCACGACGTGGGCGAACTCGACCACTTTCAGGTCGGACAGCTGGCCGCTTCCTTCGTGGTCCCCGTGGTCGTTCGGCACAGCGGCGCTCCCTCGGTCGGCTCCGGCCCATGGGCGTACGGCAACGGCCGCCCGCCCTCAGGAGCCTTCAGCGTCTCCGAACAGAGAAATGCCTGTCCAGCAAGAAAGCCCCATGAATCGATGCGCTTTTTGCATGGGATGGCAGTGCTGCCCGAGTCCGGCACTCAGGCCCAGGAGACGCCTTCGGGGAGCTCTGCTCCGTTTTCCCTGAGCCCGTCGAGCGTCTCCAGGAAGCGGTGCGCCGCGAGCGGTACGGTGCGCCGCGCACGCATCACCACGTCGAGCCGCCGGTGCACGGCAGGGCGGGTCAACGGGCGCCAGACGAGGGGGCCGGCGCCGAGGAGCGGCAGCACGAGCGCGGGCATCGCGGACACTCCGAGCCCGGCGGCGACCAGACCTCCGACCGTCGCCACATTGCCGGCCTCGGCCGCGGGCGCCACCTGGGCGTCGATCTGTGCGAACGTCGCGTCGGCCAGCCGCCGCACGCTGGAGTCCCGGCCGACGGCCAGGTAGGGGTGCCGTGCGAGGTCCTCCCAAGCGACCTCCTCGGCCTCCGCCAGCGGGTGTTCCGGCGGCAGCACGGCGACGAACCGGTCCCGGACGAGAGGCCGGTGCTCCAACTGCCCCGAGGGCTCACCGAGGGTGGTGATCGCGAAGTCCGCGTCGCCCGCCAGGACCCGTCCCAGTACGGAACGTTCCAGTCCGTCCATGATCCGCATGGCCACCTGAGGGCGCTGCCTGCGGAAGCCGGAGATCACTCGCGGCAGCAGGACGGCGGCCACCGACGGCAGCGTGGCCACGGCGACCGTCCCCGATTCGCCGAGCAGGAAGCGCTCCAGCTCCTTCATGCCCGCCCTGTGCGCATTGACGATCTGGTCCGCGATCCGCAGCGTCTCGGTGCCCGCAGCCGTCAACTGCACGTTGCGTGTGTCGCGTTCCAGCAGCTGGCTGCCGAGCAGGCGCTCCAGGTCGGCGACCGCACGGCTCAGCGACGACTGCGAGACGTGGAGTTGGGCCGCCGCCGCGGTGAAGCTTGCTGCCCGGGCGACGGCGGCGAACGCGGAAAGCTGGCGCAATGTGGCATCCATGGCCCGCGAGCCTAGGCGCCGCAGGCCCACTCATGCACAGGTCGCATGAATGAATCCCGGTTCGATGCTGGACATCGATTCGACCGGGCTCCGAAACTCTCGGGCAACGCCGCGGCGCCGCGTGCAGGCCGTCGTCCGGAACCGTGACACAGGAGAGCGAGAGATCATGCTGGCAGCCCTGGGGTTTTCCACGATCGGTCTCTTCCTGCTGCTCACGATGACCAAGCGGGTGTCGGTCCTCGTCGCCCTCGTGCTGCTTCCGGTGCTCGCGGGGCTCATCGGCGGATTCGGCAGCCGGCTGGGCGAGATGATCCTCGCGGGGCTCTCGACGGTGGCTCCCACCGGAATCATGATCGCCTTCGCGGTCCTCTACTTCAGCCTCATGGTGGACGCCGGGCTCTTCGACCCCCTCATACGAGGCATCCTGCGCCTCGCCCGCCGTGATCCGCTCCGGATATGCATGGGCACGGCCGTCCTCACGATGTGCGTCGCGCTGGACGGCGACGGCGCATCCACCTTCCTCATCACCGTCTCCGCGCTGCTGCCCGTCTACCGGCAACTGGGAATGCGTCCCCTGGTCCTGAGCGGCATCATCTGCCTGGGCGCCGGCGTGATGAACATGATCCCGTGGGGCGGCCCGACCGTACGGGCCGCCGCCGCGCTCAAGCTGGACACCTCCGAGGTCTTCGTGCCGGTGCTGCCCGCCATGGCCTGCGGCATCGTCTGGGTCCTGCTGGCCACGTATCTGATCGGACGCCGTGAGCGGAAGCGGCTGGGCCTCCTCGGCGCACTCCCTGACGACCGGCCGGGCGGGGCGGAC
>NZ_JACBXA010000104.1 GCF_013870515.1 Streptomyces albidus (ex Kaewkla and Franco 2022)
GACGCCGGTGAGCTGCACGACGGTGCAGGGCGGGAGCTGACGCAGGGCGGCTGCCGTGTGGATGGTGGAGCGCCCCCAGGCGAGGCCGAGCACATCGCCGTCGGTGACGAGCTCTCCGAGGAGGTCGGCCGCGACCTCACCGAGGTTCTCCGGATCGGCTCCGTCGTCCGCCGCCTCCGAGGGCGACTCGACGACGACCGCGTGCCGCAGCCCGAACCGTGCCCGCAGCGCGTCGGAGCGGTCGGCGTCCAGCTCTGCGGGCACTCTGATCTCGATCCGGATCAGGTCCCTCTCCAGAGCCGTCTCCAGCACCCTCGCCACCTTGAAACGGCTCACCCCGAACTCGTCCGCGATCTGGATCTTGGACTTGCCCTCGAGGTAGAAGCGGCGTGCCATAGCTGCCGCCTGCATGAGCTCGGCGGGTCCCATTCGCGTGGTCCGACCCGACGACACCGCACTCACCTCACTGTTCTGCCTCACGTGCGCATCAGCGCTGGGCGTTCATCCTTGCAGATCCCGGGTGACCTTGATCCCACTCATGCACGGTCCATGCGTTCCGGCCGCGCGGAGCGCCCGCCTCCAGTGTGCTCGCATGCCGCGTACGCACCTGAATCCCCCTTACCCGCCTCACGCCCGCTCCTGCGCGGTGGTCCCGGCGCGGCGCGCGGCCTCCTCGGCCTGCTCCCGCAGGCCCCGTACGGCCGCGGCGGGGTCGTCGGTGCCGTAGACGGACGAGCCCGCGACGAAGACGTCCGCGCCGGCCTCGGCGCACTGCTCGATGGTCGACGCGGAGACGCCGCCGTCGACCTGGAGCCACATCTGAAGGCCGTGCTTGTCCATGAGCTTCCTGGCCCGGCGGATCTTGGGCAGCATGATGTCGAGGAACGCCTGCCCTCCGAAGCCGGGCTCGACGGTCATCACCAGCAGCATGTCCAGCTCGGGCAGCAGGTCCTCGTACAGCTCGACGGGGGTGGCGGGCTTCAGGGCCATCGACGCACGGGCGCCGGCCGCCTTGATCTCCCGCGCCAGCCTCACGGGGGCGGCCGCGGCCTCGGCGTGGAAGGTGACGGATCCGGCCCCGGCCTCCACGTACAGGGGCGCCCAGCGGTCCGGGTCCTCGATCATCAGGTGGCAGTCGAGCGGGATGTCGGTCGCCTTGCTCAACGCCTCGACGACGGGAGCTCCGAGCGTGAGGTTGGGGACGAAGTGGGCGTCCATGACGTCGACATGGAGCCAGTCGGCACCACGCACCGCCTCCGCCTCGTCGGCGAGGTGGGCGAAGTCGGCCGAGAGAATGCTGGGGTTGATCTGAGCCATGGCACCAGTATCCCGGTCGTCCGGGCGGGGATCACGGGCGGTCCCGGGCTGCCGCCGGTGACGACCGGCGGCAGCCCTGTGAACCGAACCGTCACAGCCAGCCGGGCACCACGAAGAGCACCCACGTCACGGCCGGGGCGATCGCGGCCATGCTCAGGCCCCAGACCATCAGGCGACGGAAGACGGTGTCCCGCTGTTCCTCCGGAGCGTTGGCGGTGACCAGCGCGCCACTGGTGGAGAAGGGCGAGGAGTCCACGACGGACGAGGAGATCGCCAGCGCGATGATCATGCCCACCGCTCCGACGTGACCGCCCTGCAGGAAGGGCACGGCCAGCGGGATGAGCGCGCCCAGGATCCCCGTCGTCGAGGCGAAGGCGGAGACCACGGCGCCGATGATGCAGATCAGAAGTGCGCCGAGCAGCGGGGCGTCGATCGAGGCGACGCTGTCGCCGAGATAGTCGATGGTCCCGATGCGCTCCATCATGCTGACGAAGGTCACGATGCCGCAGACGAGCAGGACCGTGGACCACGCGCAGCGGTCCACCGCTCCCTTGGCCGACTCCGGGGAGACGAGGGTGAGCACCACCGTCACAGTGAGGGCCATCAGTCCGACGTCGAGGTCGAAGAAGAGGGAGCCGACGACCAGGCTGAGCAGACCGACGAGGGTGAGCACCCGGACGGCGTTGAGGCGCATCGGCTCTTCGGGAACAACGGCTTCACCGTCCGAGAGCCCGACGGGTGCCAGTACCGGACCGCCGCTCTTGGGGGCGGTGCCCCCGGAGGTACCGTTGCCGCCCGGCTCCGGCTTGTCGGAACCGGTTCCCGCGGGTGCGCCGGCCGCGACGAGGGCGCCGCCGTCGGATTCACCGCTCTCCTCCGGGACTTCGTCCTCCGCGCGCCGGCCGATCAGGCTCCGGCCGCCGAAGAGGAAGAAGACGACGAGGCTGAGCACGACGTTGAAGAGAAAGGAGCTGACGAAGAGCAGCGTCGGGTTCCCGGCGAGGTCGTTCCGCTCCACGACGCCGTTCGTGATGCTGCCGAAGATGCTGATCGGGGAGAATCCGCCGGCGCTCGCTCCGTTGATGATGAGCAGGCCCATCAGCACCGGATTGATGCGGTAGCGCACGCAGAATCCCATGCCTATCGGGGCGATGATTCCCACGGCTGCGGGAACGACCGCGCCCGAAGCGGTCAGCACGGCTGTGACCAGGAACATCACCCAGGGAATGAGTGCGATCCTGCCACCCACCGCCTCGGTCGCCCGGTGCACGAGCCAGTCGACCGTCCCGTTGTTCTTCGCGATGGCGAAGAGGAATGTGACACCGACGAGCACGACGAACAGGTCACCCGGGAAACCGCCGAATATGTCGTCCGCGGATTCACCCACCACCGCGGTTCCGATGACGAATGCGGCGACAATGGCGAGCGCGCCCATATGGACAGATGAGACTGTGGCGACGGCGAATACCAGCACCAATCCGATGATGGATATGACTTGATCTGACACGAGGCTTCCTCGCCTTCGGTCGAACGGTCACTGCACAGGCGTGCCGGCACCTTTCTGAACGGAAATCAGAAGCCCTCGCAAACATCTGCCGGCCCCTCGACTCCGCTCGCTTCGCGCCCAGTTGGGCATTCCCGCGAACGGCAAGGCAATTCCGTAATTCGGAATCCGGTTTTCGCCTTGGGTGAGTATGGGAGGGGGGTCCGGGCGCGTCAAGGGTTTGCGACGGGATCTCTCACCGACCACCGCCCCCCTCGTGCGCGCGTCCCAGAGCTGCACTGATCTGCTTCGCCGCGTTCCGCACCAGAGCCCCGTACGCCGGCCGCGCGTCCTCGGTCATGCGGCTCGTCGGCACGTTGACGCTGATGCTCGCGACCGGCAGACCGGCCTCCCCGATGACGGCAGACGCGACGGCCGAGACGTCCGAGCGCCACTCGCCGCTGTTGGTCGCGTAGCCGCGCTCCCGGGTGTCCGCCAGTTCGCCGCGCAGCCGGCCAGGGTCGGTGATCGTGGTGCCGGTGAAGCCGCGCAGCCCGTCTTCGATGTAGCGCTCGGCCGCCTCGGGCGGGTCGGCGGCGAGCACGGCCTTCCCGTTGGCGGAGGCGTGCATCGACAAGTTCTGCCCCAACGGCAGGATGATCCGCACCGGTTGGGTCGTCTCCAGGCGTTCGACCAGGACGACCTTGCTGCCCTCACGTACGGCCAGGTGGATCGTCTCGTCGGTCCGGCGGCGCAGATCCTCCATCACCGGCAAGGCGACGTCGCGCAGGCCCAGTTCGCCGGTGGCGTGCCGTCCGACGTGCAGTGCCTTGGTGGTGACGACCCATCGCGTGGGGGTGGCGCCGGTCGGGCGGATCCATCCCGCTCCGTGCAGCGTGACGAGCGTGCGCTGCACGGAGCTCTTGGGCAGCTCCATGGCACGGGCAAGTTCGGCGACACCGATCGGCTGCCGCTCGGCCACCTCTTCGAGGGTCCACAGGGCGTTGACGACGTTCTGCATCCATTGACTCGTTCCGACGGGGAAGCCTATGCTCCGCTGTGCCGCCAGACGATACAGCGTGCCATGTAACGGCACAAGTCTTTCGAGGAGTCGACCCATGACAGCCCGAACCGGTCGCCACTTCTTGCAGATCCCCGGCCCGACCAACGTTCCCGACCAGGTACTTCGCGCCATGTCGGCGCCCACCATCGACCACCGCGGCCCCGAGTTCGCCGCCTTGACACTCCGTCTCCTCGAAGCGATCAAGCCGGTGTTCGGCACGTCCGGACCGGTCGTGATCTATCCCGCCTCCGGGACCGGAGCGTGGGAGGCCGCCCTGGTCAACACGCTGAGCCCCGGTGACCGCGTACTCGCCTTCGAGACCGGCCACTTCGCCACGCTGTGGCGGGAGATGGCCGGCTCCCTCGGCCTGGAGGTCGACCGCGACTTCGTGCCGGGCGACTGGCGGCACGGCGCCGACCCGGACGTGCTCGCGGAACGGCTCGCAGCGGACACCGCACGGGAGATCAAAGCCGTGTGCGTCGTGCACAACGAGACCTCGACCGCCGTCACCAGCCGCATCGCCGACATCCGGCGCGCCATGGACGAGGCCGGGCATCCGGCTCTGCTGCTCGTCGACACCATCTCCTCGCTCGGCTCCATCGACTACCGGCACGACGAGTGGGGCGTCGACGTCACCGTGGCCGGCTCGCAGAAGGGGCTCATGCTGCCGCCCGGCCTGAGCTTCAACGCCGTCAGCAGCAAGGCGCTCGAGGCCTCGCGGACCGCCCGGCTGCCGAGGTCCTTCTGGGACTGGCAGCCGATCATCGAGGCGAACAAGAAGGGCTCCTTCTCCTACACGCCGGCCACGAATCTGCTCTACGGGCTGGAGGAGGCCCTGCGCCTGCTGGACGCGGAGGGCCTCCCGGAGGTCTACGCCCGGCACGCCCGGCACGCCGCTGCCACCCGTGCGGCAGTCCGCGGCTGGGGCCTCGAAGTGCTCTGCCTCGACGAGCGGGAGCACTCCGGATCGCTCACTGCCGTCCTGATGCCCGAGGGCCACGACGCCGACGAGGTGCGCAAGATCATTCTCGAGCGCTTCGACATGTCCCTCGGCGCGGGCCTGGGCAAGCTGGCTGGCCGCGTCTTCCGCATCGGGCACCTGGGCAGCTTCAACGACCTGACGCTCGCGGGCACCCTCGCCGGAGTCCAGATGGGACTCGAACTGGCCGGTGTGCCCATCAAGAAGGACGGTCTCGGTGACGCGCTGGACCTGCTGCGCACCGAGTGACGCGGCTCGGCGGGAGTCTCCGGCTCCCCCGGCCGGCAGGCCCCACGGCTGAGCGCCGGACGGGCCGTCCGTCCGCCGCCCCGCCCTCCGTACGACCCGCATCCACGAGCCTTGGAGTTCGCAGCACATGACAGCGATCAGCGGTGACGCCCCGACAGTCGCGAACGGGACGGCCCGTGACGTGCAGGACCGGCTCCGGCGGGACGTAGGCGGCGAAGTCCACTTCGACGACTACACCCGGCACCTGTTCTCCCGCGACGCCAGCATGTACGCCATCAAGCCGCTCGGCGTGGTCTTCCCACGGAACGCGGACGACGTGCAGGCGGTGGTGAGGGCGGCCGGCGAGTACGGCATCCCCGTCGTGCCGCGTGGTGCGGGGACGAGCCTGGCGGGCCAGACCGTCGGCCCCGGGCTCGTACTGGACCTCTCGCGCCACATGAACCGGATCGTGGAGATCGACAAGGAGAGCGGGACCGCGCTCGTCGAGACCGGCGTGGTGCAGGACCAGCTCAACAGGGCGGCTGCACCGCTGGGTCTGATGTTCGGCCCCGACACCTCCACCAGCAACCGCGCCACCGTCGGCGGGATGATCGGCAACAACTCGGCGGGCAGCGGCTCGATCCGCTACGGCATGACCATCGACCACGTACGCGAACTCGACGTCGTGCTCTCGGACGCCTCCCAGGCCCATCTGGCCCCCGTCGACGAGGAGTTGCGCCGGCAGCGCGCGGGCCTGGCGACGCTGGAAGGGCGCATCCACCGCCGGCTCCCCGAGATCGTGAGCGAGAACGCCGAAGCGATCGCCGAAGGCTTCCCGCAGTTCTGGCGCCGCGCATGCGGCTACCGGCTGGACCGGATGGCGAAGCACGGCGCCGGCGAGGCTCCTTTCGACCTGGCGAAGTTCGTCGTCGGTTCGGAGGGGACCCTCGCGCTGGCGACGCGGGCGCTGGTGGACCTGGTGCCCAAGCCGACCCGTACGGTGATCGCCGTCGGGCACTTCACGTCGGTGGCGGCCGCGATCGGTGCGACGGAGGACGCCCTGGCCTGCGATCCCGCCGCCGTCGAACTCATGGACCGCCAGATCCTCGACCTGGCCCGGCAGAAGATCGAATACGCGTCGCTGAGCAGCATCCTGGAGGGCGACCCCGAGGCACTGCTCTTCGTCACGTTCACCGGCGACGACGAGCCTGAACTCGTCGCCTCGCTGCAGCGCCTCACCTCCCTCTGGAAGCGTCACGGGCACGGCTACCACACCCTGGAGGCCGTCACCCCCGCCCAGCAGGGCGCCCTGCTGAAGGTCCGCAAGTCCAGCCTCGGCCTGCTCATGGCGGCCGGTGAAGGCACCCGGCGTCCGCTGGCCTTCGTGGAGGACACGGCCGTCGACCCGGTCCATCTCGCCGAGTACACCGGCCGGTTCAAGCAGATCCTGGACCGCCACGAGCTGACGGCGGGCTTCTACGGCCACTGCTCCGTGGGCTGCCTCCACATCCGGCCCTTCGTCGACGCCTCCGACCCTGGTCAGGTCGCGACGATGCGTGCCGTCGCCGAGGAGATCAAGGACCTCGTCAGGGAGTACGGCGGCGTCAACTCCAGCGAGCACGGCGACGGTCTGGCCCGCAGCGAGTTCAACCGCGAGATCTTCGGCGAGGACCTCTACGAGGCGATGCGCCGCGTCAAGGGCCTCTTCGACCCGGCGGACCTGCTCAACCCGGGCAAGATCGTCGACGCGCCGTCCATGACGGACAACCTCCGCGACCCGGCGCTCCCACCGGCCGGACCGCTGCGCACCCGGCTGGAGTTCGAGGTCGTCGGGGGCATGCGCGGCGCCGCCGACCGCTGCATGAACATCGGGCTGTGCCGCAAGAGCGACAGCGGCACCATGTGCCCCTCGTACATGGCGACCCTCAACGAGGAGGACTCGACGCGAGGCCGCGCCAACGCCCTGGTCAAGGCGCTCTCCGACCCCGAGCCGCACAAGGCTCTCGGTGACGAGCGCCTGCACGAGATCCTCGACCTGTGCCTGATGTGCAAGGCGTGCAAGAGCGAATGCCCTCTCGGCGTCGACATGGCCACACTCAAGGCGGAGACCCTCTCCCACCACCACGACGAGCACGGAGTCCCGCGCCGGTCACGGGTGTTCGGGTCCATCCGCCTCCTCAACAGGATCGGTTCGGCCACCGCCCCCCTCTCCAACCTCCCCGGACGCCTCCGGCCGATTCGGCTGCTGATGGACCGCGTCCTGGGCATCACCCCGGCCCGTCCGCTGCCGGTCTTCGTACGCCGCAACCTCGTGCGCTGGTTCCGACGGCGCAGGCCCGAGGCGGCCGCGCGGACGCAGGGCACGCTCACCTATCTCGCCGACTCCTTCACCACCTACACCGAGCCCGGCATCGGCCGCGCCGCCATCGAGCTGCTCGAACTCTCCGGCTGGAACGTCTCGTTGGAGACACGGGGCTGCTGCGGCCGGGCCAGCTTCTCCAAGGGCCTCGTCGACGAGGCCAAGGACCAGGCCCGCAATCTCGCGCGGCTGCTGAAGGAGTCGACTCCGCCGGGCTCGCCGGTCGTCGGGTGCGAGCCCTCGTGCCTGATGACGCTGCGGGACGAGCACCGTGCGATGCTCCCGGACGAGCCGGCGGTGCAGGACGTCGCCGGACGCGTACGCCAGGTCGAGGAGCTGCTCGCCGAGGCGATCGACGAGGGCCGTCTGCGGCTGAGCGAGGACGCCTGGCCCGCCGGACGCAGAATCCTCTACCATGGCCACTGCCACCAGAAGGCCGAGGTCGGCACCGCCGCGACCGTCGCCCTCCTCAAGCGGATTCCCGGCGCCGAGGTCGTCGAACTGGACGCCGGATGCTGCGGCATGGCCGGCTCGTTCGGATTCGAGTCCGAGCACTACGACGTCTCCATGACGGTCGGCAACGACCGGCTCTTCCCCGCCATCACCGCCGAACCCGGCGAGACGGTCGTCGCCGCGACCGGCGTCTCGTGCCGTCAGCAGATCTTCCACGGAACCGAACGCAACGCCTGGCATCCGGTCGAGCTGATACGCCGGGCGCTCCAGCCCGCGTCCCCGCACGACGGGACGGAAGGGGAGACCGACAAGTGACCGACGGCCAGACCACCGGCGCCCTCGACGGAGTACGCGTCATCGACCTCACCCAGGTGATGGCGGGGCCGTACTGCACGATGCTCCTCGCAGACCTCGGCGCAGACGTGATCAAGGTCGAGCCGCCCGGCACCGGCGACCAGGTGCGCCGGTCCTGGGACGATCCACGCCCCGGCAGCGACTCCGCCGCCTTCCACTCGCTGAACCGCAACAAGCGCAGCGTCACGCTCGATCTGCGCTCGGACGCGGGGAAGGCCCACTTCCGCAAGCTGCTCGCCGACGCCGACGTCCTCGTGGAGAACTTCCGGCCCGGCGTCGCCGAACGCCTCGGCATCGGCTATGAGGCCGTGCGCGAGATCAGGCCGGACATCGTCTACGCGTCCATCTCGGGCTTCGGCCAGTACGGTCCGTACGCCGACCGCCCCGGCTACGACCTGATCGCCCAGGGCATGGCCGGCGCCGTCAGCGTCACCGGCGATCCGGGGAGCACACCGGTCAAGTGCGGGCTGCCCGTGGGTGATCTGGGGGCAGGCATGCTGTGTGCCGTCGGCATCCTCGGCGCGCACACGCACCGGCTGCGCACCGGCGAGGGCCAGTATCTGGAGACGTCCCTGTACGAGGCCGTGCTGGCGATGTCGGTGTGGGAGTCGACCGAACTCTTCTCCACCGGGCGTGCCCCGCAGCGTCTCGGCTCGGCGCACCGGATGTCCGCCCCGTACCAGGTCATCCGAACCGCTGACGGCTACATGACCGTCGCCGCCAACAACGAGCGCCTCTGGCAGCGGCTGTGCAAGGCGCTCTCGATGGAACACCTCGCCGACGACGAGCGCTTCGCCACCAACCCGGCCCGCATGGAGCACCGGGCGGAGCTGATCGCCCTGCTCGAGGGGCGGCTGGCGACGGAGAACACCGAGGAATGTGTGACGCGGCTGCTGGACGCCGGCGTGCCCGCCGGACCCATCCTCGACTACGAGCAGATCCTCGGAAGCGATCCGCACGCCGCGGCACGGGGCATGGTCGAGTACTACGACCATCCCGTCGAAGGCAGGTCACGGGTCGTCGGCTTCCCGGTGAAGTTCGGCCGCACCCCGGCCCGCATGCGCCGGCATCCACCCATGCTGGGCGAGCACAACGAAGAACTCCTGGGAGACGCATGAGCGCCGAAGACGAGACCCCCTCCGTCGGCTGGACCAAGTCGGCCGTGCCCGGCACGAGTTCGTACGCGGCGCGGCTGACCCTCTCCAACCCGCGCCAGCGCAACGCGCTGACCCTGGGCATGTACGACCAGCTCGAGCAGTCCTGCGAGGAGATCAACGCCGACGAGGAGATCCGTCTGACGGTGCTGCGCGGCGCGGGCGGACGCGCGTTCGCGGCGGGCACCGACATCCGCGAGTTCAGGAGCTTCACGACCGGCGCCGACGGCGTCGCCTACGAGAAGCGCGTGGGCCGCGCGGTCGAAGGCCTCGCCGCGCTGCGCATGCCCGTGATCGCCGCGGTCGAAGGCCCCGCGGTCGGCGCCGGCATCGCGCTGACCGCCTGCTGCGACCTGGTCCTGTGCACCCCGGACGCCGTCTTCGGGGCGCCCATCGCCCGCACGCTCGGCAACTGCCTGGCCCCCGGCATCATCGCCCGCCTCTACGCCTCGCTGGGCCGCGCCCGTACCCTGCGCGCCCTGCTCACGGCAGAACTCGTCACCGCCCAGGAAGCCCACGACGCGGGCCTCGTCCAGGAGATCGTCGAGCCCGGCGACCTCGACGAGCATCTCGCCCGGCTCTGCGAGCGCATCGCCCGCTGCGCCCCGCTCACCCTCGCCGCCCTCAAGGAGGCGGACCGCCGGGTGCTCGCCGCTTCGGCACCCGGACCGGCCGAGGACCTCTACGAACTGTGCTACGGCAGCCGGGACTTCCACGAGGGCGTCGCCGCGTTCCTGGACAAGCGCCCACCTGTATGGGAAGGCCGCTGACGCCCGCCGGCCAACTGCTCCTGTACGGCTGCCCGTTGCGGCTCCGGGCCGGGAGCCGGGCCCGGCGATGGCAGGACCGGGGGAACTGTTCACCCGGCACGGGAAGTTGACCGCGCGACGCGTTCAAGCGGCCGCGGTGGCCGCCGCGTGGAGGCCCGCGAGGCGACCGAGACCGATCGCGCAGAGAAGGCCGTTGCCCGAGGAGTAGCCACGCGCCCCGTCCCGGCCGGAGATCCCCGAGGCCACCCCGCCCACGGCGCACAGCCCCGGCACGGTCCCGCCCTCCCCCGTCCGGACTTCGGCGTGCTCGTCCACGTCGACACCGCCCTGGGTGTGGAAGAGCGCGGGGACGGAGCGGACGACGCAGTACGGGGCACGGAGCGGACCCATCGGGAAGTCCGTGCGGCCGGTGGAGTCGGCGGTGCCCGATGAGGCCGCGTCCTGCTGGTCGCTCAACGCCCGTTCCACGGCGGGGACTCCGCAGCCGATGATCCGGGCGAGCTGCTCGGCGTCGTCCGCCTCGCGGACACCGCCGGCCGCTCCGAGTTCGGCGAACTCCGGCTCGTGTGCGCTCACGAAGTCGCGGATACGGGTGTCGAAGACGACCACGCTCTCTCCGGCGGCTTCGGCGACGACCGGCGCGAAACCGGAGTAGCCGACGCTCTCGTCGCCCATCCGGTCGCCGTCCGGCGAGAGCAGGAAACCGCCCTTCTCCACCGTGGTCCAGCTGACCAGCGAACCGTGCGGATGCGCGAGCGCGGCATAGCCCTGATAGGCGCCCATGTTGAGGAGCCTCGCCCCCCGTTCCGCGGCCCAGCCGATGGCCTCACCCGTGGACCCCTCTGCTCCCGAGTAGCGGGCGCCGGCGATCCCGGGGATCCAACGGGCAAGCATCGCCTTGTTGTTGCCGAATCCGTTCGCCGCCAGTACGACGGCAGGCGCACGCAGTTCGTACGTGCCGGAGCGGCGCCCGTCGACGGTGACCCCTGCGGCTCGTCCGCCCTCGAAGAGCAGGCCTGCGACGGGGTTGCCGGTCACCACCTCTACGTCCAGACGCCGGGTGGCGGCGAGGAGGTCCCGGGTCAGGGACTGGCCCCGGCGGTCCGGTGGCGCGTGGAGGCGCGGGACGCTGTGCCCGACGTGCTTGTAGTCGGTGATCAGCCGCAGGTCGACGGAGTGCGACTCGACCAGCCACTCCACCAGTTGTGCCGACCCCGCCGCCAGCAGCCGGAGAAGGTGTTCGGCGTCGTGCGCACCGCTCTGGCGCGACAGATCGGCGACCATCCGCTCGGGGCCGTCCTCGATGCCGGCCTCCCGCTGATAGCGCGTACCCGCCGCCGGGACGGAGCCGGTGCTGACGAAGGTGTTCCCGCCCGGACGGTCCAGCTTCTCCAACAACGCGACGCTCGCGCCCTGTTCGGCCGCGGCCAGCGCCGCGGTCAGGCCACCGCCGCCGGCGCCCACGACGACGACATCGACGTCTCGCCCGCTCACGCCGCGCCTTCGCCGTCGTGTCCGTCCACGGCCCCTGCGCCTCCGTCTGAACCGGTGCGCAGCGCGCACAGGCGTGGCAGCAGCTCCTCCGTCGTCGAGACGTCCGCGTACTTCTGAGCCATGTCGAAGAGGTTCACCTCGTGGACCACGGGGCTGCGGTCGTAGACCGCGTCGCTGGGGACGGCGACGCGGAAGTTGAGGGAGAAGGCGTCGGTGACGCTGGAGCGCACGCAGCCGGACGTCGTGCATCCGGTGATCACAAGAGTGTCGACGCCGGCCTCGACCAGATAGCTCGTCAGGGGCGTGCCGAAGAACGCGCTGGGATGGCGCTTGGGCAGCAGTACGTCACCCTCGGCAGGCGCCACCGCCGCCACGAAGTCGTAACCGTGCTCGGGGATGTTCATGATTCCGGGCACCTTCGCGCCCAGCCGGCCGGAGTCGTAGCTCTTCTTCGGCGCGACGTGCGGGTAGAGCACCGGCCGGCCTGCCGCGCGGAACTCCTTTAGAAGCCTCGCGATGTTGGGCACGGCGTCCCAGCCGACCTGGCCGCAGCTCGTGGTGAACTCCTCGGTCGCCTCCTCGAAGGGCAGCGGCCGGGTGCCGATCGTCCGGTACTGGACGTCGATGATCAGCAGGGCCGGGCGGGTTCCGAGGCCCGCGGGGTTGCCGAACCCGGCCAGTTCGTAGCGGTTCCGCGTGGTCTCGTCGATCGCGCCCGCACCGCCGACGGTCCAGGGCTGGGCCGGGGGCTGTTCGTGTGCCATCAGACGCTCTCCCTGTTCGCGACGGCCAGAGCCGTCGCTCCGCTGTGAGGACGTGTCAGATATCTTCCGCCGGGTGCGTCCGAGACCTGTCCGTCGCGAACGGCGAAGTGCCCGCGCACCAGGGTGTGCACCACCCGCAGCGGCGCCCGGCGCCCCTCCCAGGGTGTGTAGCCGGCGCCGGAGTGCTGGTCGGAGGCGGTGATGGCCGTGGTGCCGTCGAGGTCGAGCACGACCAGGTCGGCGTCGGACCCCACACGGATGACGCCCTTGCGGGGGTAGAGCCCGAACAGCTTCGCCGCGCGGGTGCTCGTCGCGTCCACGAGCCGTTCCAGCGGCAGCCCCCGGCGCAGCCCCTCTCCGAGCGTCAGCGGCAGCATCACCCCGACGCCGGGGAAGCCCGCCGAGGCGGACCAGATGTCCTTCTCCTTGAACGACCGGTGCCGCGCGTTGTGATCGGAACCGACGGTGTCGACGCTGGCGTCCGCGACGCCTTCCCAGAGCACCTCGAGATCGGACTCGGGCCGAAGCGGCGGGTTCACCTTGCCGTACATCCCGCAGGGCGCCGACGTCGTCAGCGTCAGGTAGTGGGTGCACGTCTCCACGAACAGGTTCGGGTACGCGGCACGCTGCATGCGCATCGCCTCCAGCCCGGCGGCACTGGAGTTGTGCACGACGTAGGCCGAGGCACCGGTGGCCGCGGCCAGGCAGGCCACGCGCTGCTCGGCCTCGGCCTCCACCACGGGGGGCCGTGTCAGGTGCCAGGCGTGCAGCGGGCCCTTGGACTCGTCCGGCGGGTCCTGGCGCAGGCGCCGGACGATCTCGATGTTCTCCGGGTGTGGATTGACCATCGCCCCGGCGTCCGCCGTCGTACCGAGGAGGTCGTACATGAAGCCGTCGTCGTTGCCGGGCATTCCGAGGTAGGCACCCTCGTCGCCGCGGAAGTTCATGAAGAACTTGAAGCTGGAGACGCCGAGTTCGCGGACGTATGCCGGGACCGACGCGACGTGTTCCTCTGTGCCGAGCACGAAGTGGAACCCGAAGTCCGTGTGCGAGCCGGACTCCATCACGGCCCGCGCACTCTCGTGGACCTTCTCGTACGGGTCGGCGCTCATCAGGTAGACGAGCGTCGAGGTGACGCCTCCCGCGACGGCGGAGGCCGTCTCCAGTTCGGCGTCGTCGCGGTCCTTGGGGACCCTGATGTCCTTGCCGAGGTGCACATGCGGGTCGATCGCCCCCGGCAGGACGGTACGGCCGCGCAGATCCACCGTCTCGGCGGCGGCAGCGGGGGCCTCGGGCCCGACGATGCCCGCGATGAGGCCGTCGCGGACGAGCAGGTCCACCGGGGTCGGACCGAGGTCGGGCAGGAACACGCGGCCGCCGTGCAGCCGCAGGTCGTAGTCGCTCATTCGTCGTCCACCTCCGGGCGGGCGTCGCCGGCCGCGTACCGGCTGTCGAGTTCGTCGAAGTGCGGCTTGCGCACCAGGTTCTGCCGCTCGGCCCAACTGATCATCAGATCCTGGGCGTTGCGGGTGTCGCCGTGCTTGGCCAGGTGGTCCAGGACGGCCCGCATCCCCGTCACCGCTCCCCGCATCGCCGCGTTGGCGTAGAGCGCCACGGAGAAGCCCAGCTCGCCGAGTTCCGCGTTGGGCAGGAGCGGCGTCAGACCGCCCTCGACCATGTTGGCGACATGCCGGCCGGGCACGGTGCGGGTGATGTGCGCCATCTCCTCCACGCTCGTCGGCGCCTCGACGAAGAGCACGTCGGCACCCGCTTCGCTGAAGGCCGCTGCCCGCTCGCAGGCGGCCTCGATGCCTTCGACCGCACGCGCGTCCGTACGGGCGATCACCACGAGGTCGTCGTCGGTACGGGCGTCGACCGCGGCCCGGATCTTCCCGGTCATCTCCTCGGTGCTGACGATCTCCTTGCCCTCGAAGTGGCCGCACTTCTTGGGGCTCACCTGGTCCTCGATCTGGATTGCCGCCGCACCGGCACGCTCCAACGCCCGTACGGTGCGCTGCACGTTGAGCGGGTTGCCGAAGCCGGTGTCGGCGTCGACGACGAGCGGGAGCGACACGGCGTCGGCCATCGCCGCGACGTGGGCGGCGAGTTCGCTCATGCTGAGCAGGCCCAGATCGGGCATCCCGAGATAGGTGTTGCTCACCCCGGCCCCCGAGACGTAGACGGCCTCGAAACCGGACTCCTCGACGACCCTGGCGGTCAGCGCGTTGGGCGCCCCCGGCAGCACCAGCGGCCGGCTCCCGCTGTCGAGAAGCTGCCGGAGTCTCGTCGTCGTCCTCATGCAGTGGTCACTCCGAATCGGGTGCGGTGTCGGATTCCTCGGTGGCGCCGTCCTGCGGCAGCCCGAGCACGGACAGGGCGCTGTGCATCGAGTGGTCGAGGTGCCTGCTCATCATCAGCGTTGCCTGCTCGACATCCCGGCTGCGCAACACGGCGACCAGGTCGGCGTGTTCGATGACGGCCGCCCGGGCGCGCATCGGCCGCTTCGCCGACATCGACCTGGCGAGTGCGAGCTGCCTCTGCACGTCCTGGGCGGCCCGCATCAGCGCCTGGTTGCCGGCCACCAGCACCAGGCGCAGATGGAAGTCCAGTTCCTGCGGGTATGCGTGCGCGGACGATTCGCGGATGCGGCTCTCGGTGTCCGACAGCATGGCGTCCAGCTCGTCCAGGTCCTCATCGGTGGCGCGCTCGCAGGCGAGGCGCACCGCGTGGAGCTCCAATGCGCAGCGCAGTTCGTAGAGTTCGACGATGTCCTGCCGGGAGAAGGTGCGCACGAAGGCGCCCCGGTGACTGATGACCGTCAGAAGCCCTTCGCTGCTGAGGCGCTGTATCGCTTCGCGCAACGGGCCCCGGCTGATGCCCAACTGCGCCGCGATGGACACCTCGTTGAGCCTGGCCCCGGGGGCGATCGTGCCGTCGAGCACCATCTCGCGCAGGACGGTCTCCGTGGCCTGCGAAAAGGTGTTGTTCCTCGGCAGTGATCTGCTCCGGACGGGTTCGGACATCATCTCTCCTCAGACGTCACGCAGTTCGGTCCCGGAAGTCTCCCGGAGAGTGAAGGCGCCCACCAACGTGATCAGCGCGGTTGCCATCACGAACCAGGCGGGGGCCACGGACGAACCGGTGACGTCGACGAGCCAGGTGCAGATGTACGGTGCGCTTCCCCCGGCGACGGCGCTGCCGATGTTGAAGCCCAGCGCGATGCCCGTGTAGCGGACCCTGGTGGGGAAGAGTTCGGCGAACGTGGAGAAGGCCGCGCCCATGAGAGCGGCGTCGATCAGCCCGAGCACGATGTGGGAGAGCACCGCCCAGCCGGTGCCCGCGTCGAAGAGCATGAATCCCGGAACGGGCAGCAGCAGTCCGGCGATCGAGGCGCCGATGAACACCGGTTTGCGTCCCACCCGGTCGGTGAGTGCGCCGAAGGCCGGCATGCACAGCGTGGAGACGGCCAGCGTCGCCGTCGTGGACCAGAACGCCACCCCCGCGGACAGCCCTGTGACCTTCTGCAGGTGGATGCTCACGTAGACGTAGAAGACGTAGTACGCGGAGAAGAGCAGGATGGACAGGGCCACGCAGCGGGCGAGGTTGCCCGCGTGCGCCCGAAACATCTCCACGACCGGGGCCTGGGCCTTCTCGCCCTGCTTCTCGACCTGGCGGAAGTGAGGTGTGTCCGAGAGCCGCGAGCGGATCCACAGGCCGACGACTCCCAGCGGGATGGCGACGAGGAAGGGCAGCCGCCAGCCCCAGTCGGACATCGCGGAGGCGCCCAGCGTGGTGTTCAGCAGCGAGACGGCCAGCGCCGCCAGCAGCGCCCCGGCCAGGGCCCCGGTCTGCGTGGTGGAGCAGTACAGGCCTCGTCGGGCGTTCGGGGAGTGTTCGGCGACGAAGGACGCCGCGCCACCCAGCTCGCCTCCCGCCGCGATCCCCTGGACGCATCGGGCCAGCACCAGCAGTGCGGTGGCGCCCACGCCCATCGCCGCATACGTGGGGAGCACCCCGATCAGGCCCGAGGCCACGGCCATGAGCACGACTGTCGCCGCGAGAGCGTTCTTCCGGCCGTAGCGGTCGCCGAAGTGGCCGAAGACGATGCCGCCCACGGGCCGCAGCACGAAGGCGAGTGCGAACGTCGCCAGTGTCGCCAGCAGCGCGGCGTCGGAGTCGGAGCTGACGAAGAAGTGCGTCGCCAGGATGGTGGCGACGTACCCGTAGACGGCGAAGTCGAAGTACTCGACGACGGAACCGACGGCCCCGGCTGCGATCACCCGCGGCGATATCTTCCGCGGGAGCTCCGCGGAGTGAACGGTGTCGGTCATGATCACTCCTCATGCGATCCGGACTGTGTGCTCGGGGCCCCACCGGGGTGTCCTCGGTGGGGCAACACACTGACCCCGCAAACTGCAAACTGTCAACAGTTGGCAGTTCGAGAATTGAGCGGCTCTCGTCGGTCAGGGCATCGCAGAAGGACGGTCCGTGAGCTGCGACAACGGCCGGCGCGCGGCGCGGCTCCACCCGTACGCCGGCCACCGTCGCGCCATCTCCCTTGACGGAGGCGGCAGTTCGACCTCACCGCAGCGTCCCGGACGGGGCACGGCGACCTGGCCGAAGCCGTCGGTCACTTCACCGGCACCGGATCGTGCTCGCCGGAGTTCTCGGCGGCTTCATACTTGCCGAACGCACGAGCAGCATCACGACAGGAATATGGGGACTGCATGAGCGCACGCTTCGAGGAGATCGACTGGCGCCCGACGCCCATGGGCGAGATCAGCCTCCGGCGCCGCAGGGATCCCGCCACGGGAACGGACATCCACGAGGTCAAGCTGGGCGACGACTTCCTCATGTCCAGCCTGTTCACCGCCGGAGAGGTCGCCCTCGCCGAGCTCGGGCTGGCCCGGCTGGCGCAGGACGAACTCGACGTCGTCGTGGGCGGACTCGGCCTCGGGTACACCGCCGACGCGGTGCTGAAGGACGCGCGCGTACGGTCGCTGACCGTCGTCGACGCCCTCGAAGAGGTGATCGAGTGGCATGAGCGACACCTGGTGCCGCTGGGGGCTCGACTGACCTCCGATCTCCGCTGCCGACTGGTCGCGGGCGACTTCTTCTCCATGGCGCAGAGCCCGGGCGGCCTCGATCCGGACGTGCCGGGTCGCCGCTTCCACGCCGTCCTGGTGGACATCGATCACTCACCCGAGCACTTGCTGCACCCGAGCCACGCGAGCCTCTACCAGCCCTCGGGTCTGGGGGCGCTGGCTGAACGGCTGCACCCGGGCGGTGTGTTCGCGCTGTGGTCGAACGACCCGCCGGAGGTGAGCTTCACTTCGGCGCTGGCGGAAGTCTTCGCCGAGTCCGCCGCGCACGTCGTCACCTTCGACAATCGACTGCGCGGCGGCACTTCGGACAACACCGTCTACGTCGCACGAACGTAGCCGGCCGACCGTCCGGCACGCCCGCACTCCTCCTGGTGGCCCGGCCCGACAGCTCGACGGCATGCGCCGTCGGCCGGCAACTCCCCGGCGGCTCGACGCCGTGAACCGGACGTACGGGTCGGCGCTGCGCAGGCCGGTCAGGCGGACGTACGGCGCAGCAGCGCGAGGTACATCGCGTCGGTGCCGTGCAGGTGCGGCCACATCTGTACGTCCGGCCCGTCGCCCAGCTCCGGCATGTCCGGCAACAGCGGGCGGGCGTCGATCAGTTCGGCGCCCGTCTCCTTGATCAGGTCGTCGACGACAGCGCGGGTCTCGGCCGGATGCGGAGAGCAGGTCGCGTAGCCGACGACTCCGCCGACGCGTACGGAGTTCAGCGCCTGCCGGAGCAGGTCGCGCTGGAGCGGAGCGAACCCCGCGACGTCCTCGGGGCGGCGCCGCCACCGGGCCTCGGGACGCCGACGCAGCGCGCCGAGGCCCGTACAGGGAACGTCGACCAGGACGCGGTCGAAGGTTCCCGGCTGCCAGGCCGGGCGGGTGGCGTCGGCGGTGATCACCCCGTACGGCCCCGGGTTCGTCCTCCCTCAGGGCGTCGAGGAGGACCTGGGTGGAGAAGATGTAG
>NZ_JACBXA010000105.1 GCF_013870515.1 Streptomyces albidus (ex Kaewkla and Franco 2022)
CCCCATCACGGTCGGCCGGATCCACGAGAGCGCCGAGGACCACACGAGCGTCCTCCCCCGCCCCTCGCACCAGTACGAGACCTACGGGCACGACGACGAGCTGAACCGCACCGCCAGGTACGCCGCCCCGCCGTCCGACAGCCCGCCGCAGCACGGCTCGGGCGGGCGCCGCGGCGGTGGACGGATCTTCATCGTGGCGCTGGCAGCGGTGCTGCTGATGCTGGTCGGCACCGGTGTCTGGTACATCAACTCCGGCCAGTTCACCAGGACACCCGCCGTCCTGGACAAGACCGAGCCCGACGCCAGAAAGATCATGGACGGATCCGGGCTCGACGTGAAGATCAGCCGCGACTTCAGCGAGCGGGTCGAGCGCGGCCACGTGATCGACACCAACCCCGACCCCGGTGACCGGATCCGCAAGACCGGCACCGTGACCCTGGTCGTCTCCCGCGGCCCGGAGATCGTCAAGATCCCTGACCTGGGCGGCACGCCTCTGGACGAGGCCAGGAGCAAGCTCAAGGAAGCGGGCCTGGAGCCCGGCACGGTGAAGCGTGAGTTCAGCGACGAGACGCCGCAGGGCTCCGTGATCAGCACCGACCCCGCCGCGGGTTCCAAGCGGCGCCCCGGCTCCTCTGTCGCACTCGCCGTCTCCAGGGGCGCACCGGTCGACGTACCGGACGTGGTCGGGGACGACGAGGACTCCGCGCTGGAGGACCTCCGCGAGGAGGGCCTGGAGGTCCGCGTCGCGTCCAAGCGGGTCTTCTCCGAGGAGGACGAGGGCAAGGTCGCCCTCCAGTCACCCGCCGAAGGCACCACCGCCGCCAAGGGCGACACCGTCACGCTCACCATCTCCAAGGGCGAGGACCTGGTGGAGGTGCCGGACGTGGAGGACCTGGGCAAGGACAAGGCCCGGCGGAAGCTGCGGGAGGCGGGCTTCGAGGTCGTCGTGCGCCGCCTCTTCATCGGCGACAAGGTCTTCAACCAGTCGCCGGACGCCGGCGAGGACGCCCCCAGGGGCTCCCGCGTCACCCTCTGGCTGCGCTGATCACGTCCTCGGCGGCCTCCGCAGGGGGCGCCGAGAGGCACGGCGCCCACCTGGCCGCCGCACGGTAACCGGATCCGCCCGAAACATCGCTGCCGGAGTGTGCGCATGCCCTCACGCAGTGCGAAATGAAGCGCGGCGAATGTGACTCCGGACATAGGGCCGATGTCACGTACGAAGAGGTTTAGTGCATTGCGGCCCGGGGTTACCCCGCGTCCGGCTGGTCAAACCTGGGCGATGACCGCTGTCCCGTCTGCGACAAGGCCGCCCATAAACGACGTGGGATAGTACGTCACATTTTTGTCTTCTCTTTTCCAAGCCTCTAACAATTGCCCTCGGTCGCACTCGCCGGGATTCAGAACCGGCGAACCCTGCCTTTCCGGCCTCTGCGACGCACGCAATTGAAAGGTTCGCCACAATGCCCAGCATTCCCGGCTACGTCCGCAACCCCAAGTTCACGCGTATATCCGCCGCAGGTATCTCGGCCGTCAGTGCCGCAGCCATCGCCTTCACCGTGATCCCCGGCTCGGCGGACGCGGGTGACAGCAGCCAGTCCCCGGCCAAGAAGGTCAACTCCTCCAACGCCGCCGCCAACGGCGGAGCCCCCAAGACACAGCTCAAGACAGCCAAGCAGGGCACTCTGGATCCCGACGTCCAGCGCACCGACGCCGACGCCCAGAGAAAGGCCCTGGCCAAGCAGAAGGCCCTCGCCGACGAGCGCGCCGCCGCCGTCAAGGACCAGGCCGCCAAGAAGGTCGCCGCCGCGAAGAAGGCCGAGCAGGAGCGCAAGGCCGAGGCGAAGGCCAAGGCCTCCCGGGCCGCCAAGCGCGCCGCAGCCAAGCCGACCTACCCGAACAACCTGGACGGCTGGATCCGCGAGGCGCGGGCCATCATGGCCAAGCACAACATCCCCGGCTCCTACGACGGCATCAAGCGGAACATCATCCGCGAGTCCGGCGGCAACCCGAACGCGGTCAACAACTGGGACATCAACGCCCAGAACGGCACCCCGTCCAAGGGCCTGCTGCAGACCATCAAACCGACCTTCGACGCCTACCACGTCGAGGGCACCTCGACGAACATGACCGACCCGGTCGCGAACATCGTCGCCGCCTGCAACTACGCGGCGGACCGCTACGGTTCGATGGACAACGTGAACTCGGCATACTGACCGTGTGACGACCAATCGACGACGCAATCCCATTGGCGGCCACGTCCCCGTAGCAGGGGGACTGGCCGCCACTGGCATTTCCTACGCGGGAGACATCGGGGCGGAGACCGTCCAGGTATTCGTGGCCAATCCACGTGGCTGGGCGACGACTTCCGGTTCTCCGCGACAGGACGAAGAATTCCGTGAACTGTGCAAGGAACGCGGGCTTCCCGCGTACGTGCACGCGCCCTATCTCATCAATTTCGGCTCGCACACCGAGGCCACTGCGGACAACTCCGTTTCCTCGCTGAGGCATTCGCTCAGGCGCGGGCGTGAAATCGGAGCACGCGGAGTCGTGGTCCATACGGGTTCGGCCACAGGCGGCCGTGAAAGGGAGATCGCGCTCGCACAAGTGGGACGGCTTCTCTCCCCGCTTCTGGACGAGCTGACGCACGAGGACGATCCGTGGCTGCTGCTCGAGCCCACCGCCGGGCAGGGAGCCTCGCTCTGCTCCCAAATACAGGACCTCGGGCCGTACTTCGACGTCCTGGGCCGCCACCCGCGCCTCGGCGTCTGCCTCGACACCTGCCACATCTTCGCCGCGGGTCACGACCTGGCGGCGCCCGGAGGGGTGAAGCGGACGCTGGACGAGCTGGAATCCGTGACCGGCCCCGGACGGCTGAAGCTCATCCACGCGAACGACTCCAAGGATGTCGCGGGCGCCCACAAGGACCGGCATGCGAACATCGGCTCCGGCCACATCGGCGAGGGCCCGTTCGCCGACCTGATGACGCATCCGGCGACCGAGGGCGTCCCGCTCATCATCGAGACGCCCGGCGGCAAGGAGGGTCACGCGGCGGACGTGGCCCGGCTGAAGGAACTCAGGGAAGGCGGAAGCTGACCATGCAGCAGCGCGCTCCGGTCCCCTGGGGAACAGCGGCCCGGGCGACGCTGCACTGCCTGACGGGCTGCGCCATCGGAGAGGTCAGCGGGATGGCCATCGGCACGGCGCTGCGGTGGCACAACGTCCCGACCATGGCCACGGCCATCGGCCTGGCCTTCGTCTTCGGCTACAGCCTCACCGTCTACGCGGTCCTGCGCGCCGGCCTCGGGATGAGGGCCGCCGTGAAGGTCGCGCTGGCCGCCGACACCGTCTCCATCGTGGTCATGGAGGTGACCGACAACGCGGTCGTGGCTCTGGTGCCCGGCGCGCTGGACGCGCATCTCGCGGACATCCTCTTCTGGTCGTCCCTGGCGCTGTCCTTCCTCGTCGCCTTCCTCATCACGACACCGGTGAACCGGTGGATGATCGGGCGGGGCAAGGGCCACGCGGTGGTGCACGCCTACCACTGATCTGCGGGCCCGCTACAGCTCCGGGCCCTCGCCGGGCTCCTCCTGGTAGGAGTAGCGCTGTTCCTTCCAGGGGTCACCGAGGTTGTGGTAGCCGCGCTCCTCCCAGAAGCCGCGGCGGTCGGTGGTCATGTACTCCACGCCGCGCACCCATTTGGGGCCCTTCCAGGCGTACAGCTGCGGCACCACCAGCCGCAGCGGGAAGCCGTGTTCGGCGGTGAGCAGCTCACCCGCCCGGTGCGTGGCGAAGAGGGTGGAGGGGGCTTCGAAGTCCGAGAGCCGCAGGTTCGAGCTGAAGCCGTACTCGGCCCACACCATGACGTGCGTGACGTCGCTCGCGGGAGGAGCCAGCTCCAGGACCGTACGGGCGAGCACACCGCCCCACTCCGCGCCGAGCATGCTGAACTTGGTCACGCAGTGGAGGTCGCCGACGACCGTCTCGTACGGCAGGGCCGTGAACTCCTCGTGGTCCCAGGAGTGCTTCTCACCGTCCGCGGTCGCACCGAAGACCCGGAAGTCCCAGCGGTCCGGCTTGAACTTCGGCACCGGCCCGTAGTGGGTGACGGGCCAGCCGCGCTGGAGCCTCTGGCCGGGCGGAAGCGGTTTCTGCTCCCCCTCGCGACTCTCCGGCTGCCCCATCTCCCCATGGTGACAGACCCTTGTGCAGCCGCTTACCGGCACCCCGGACCGCCACTGCCCGGCTCCTCCTCGCTCATCAATTCGGGCGATTTCGGTAAGCCTTCGCTTACTGGACCAGGTCGCGACACGGTGCGAGGATGCGCGGGCGCGCGCAAGCACCTGGTACTTTTCCGCCCCCTGGAAGGAGCCCGCGGCCATGCAGGGCGACCCCGAGGTCATCGAATTCCTCAACGAGCAGTTGACTGCCGAACTGACCGCCATCAACCAGTACTTCCTGCACGCCAAGATGCAGGAGCACTTCGGCTGGACGAAGCTCGCGCGTTACACACGGGCCGAGTCGATGGACGAGATGCGCCATGCCGAACGACTCACCGACCGCATTCTTTTCCTGGACGGCCTGCCCAACTACCAGCGCCTCTTCCACGTCAACGTGGGACAGACGCTCGTCGAGATGTTCACAGCGGACCGGCAGATCGAGGTCGAGGCCATCGACCGCCTGCGGCGCGGAGTGGAAGTCATGCGCGCCAAGGGGGACATCACCTCGGCGAACATCTTCGAGGAAATCCTGGCCGACGAGGAACACCACATCGACTACCTCGACACCCAGCTCGAACTGATCGAGAAGCTCGGTGAAGCGCTCTACATCGCGCAGATCATCGAGCAGGAAGCACCGTCCGAGGGCTGAGAGGACGGCCGACGGACCGTCATCACCGGTGCCCGGTCAGGCGGCTTCGGCCACTCCGGCGTTCTCCTCGGCTTCGCCGACGACCTCGGCGGCCAGGGATGCGGGCACCGACATCGGCGCCGGCAGCTCGGCGGCGGCTTCCAACTGCCGCCGGGGGCAGGCGCCGCGCCCCAGGAGCCCCTGGATGCGGCGCACGCACGAGCCGCAGTCGGTGCCGGCCTTGCTGGCGGAGGCGATCTGGCGAGGTGTACAGGCTCCGGCTTCCGCGTGCTCGCGGACCTGCCGCTCCGTGATACCGAAGCAGGAGCAGATGTACACGCGGATCTCCTTCCGGGCCGGGATCTCGTCAGCTCAACGACGCCATAGCTTGATGAGGTTAACCTAACCTTACCCGGCGCTCGGTGTCCACAACACAGAAGTGGGGCCCGCATCACTGTGATGCGGGCCCCACTTCTGTGTTCACAGCGGCATGCGCGGGCTGCTGTCAGCCGCCCGTGCTCTGCCGGACCTTCACTGGTCCCGGTACATCTCCGCCACCAGGAACGCCAGATCGAGGGACTGGCTGCGATTCAGGCGCGGATCGCAGGCCGTCTCGTAGCGCTGGTGCAGGTCGCCGACGAAGATCTCGTCGCCGCCGCCCACGCACTCCGTCACGTCGTCGCCGGTCAGCTCCACATGGATGCCGCCGGGGTGCGTGCCCGAGCCCTTGTGCACCTCGAAGAAGCCCTTGACCTCGTCCAGCACGTCGTCGAAGCGGCGGGTCTTGTGCCCGCTCTCCGCCTCGAAGGTGTTGCCGTGCATCGGGTCGCAGACCCACACCACCTGGGCGCCCGAAGCCGTCACCTTCTCCACCAGCGTGGGAAGCCGATCCCGTACGGTGTCGGCGCCCATTCGGGTGATGAAGGTGAGCCGGCCGGGCTCCCGGTTCGGGTCGAGCCGGTCGATCAGCGTGAGCGCCTCTTCGGGCGTCGTGGTCGGGCCGAGCTTCACACCGATCGGGTTGCGCACCTGGGAGGCGAACTCGATGTGCGCGCCGTCCAGTTGGCGCGTGCGCTCACCGATCCAGACCATGTGCCCGGAGACGTCGTACAGCTTGCCGCTGCGCGAGTCCGTACGGGTCATGGCCGACTCGTAGTCGAGCAGCAGGGCCTCGTGCGACGCGAAGAACTCGACGGTCTTGAGCTCCTCCGGGTCCGTGCCGCAGGCGTGCATGAACTTCAGCGCCTGGTCGATCTCACGCGCGAGCGCCTCGTAGCGCTGCCCCGAGGGCGACCGCTTCACGAAGTCCTGGTTCCAGGCGTGCACCTGACGCAGATCGGCGTAGCCGCCGGTGGTGAAGGCCCGCACCAGGTTCAGCGTGGAGGCGGACGCGTGGTACATCCGCTTCAGCCGCTCCGGGTCCGGCGTGCGCGCGGCCTCGGTGAAGTCGACGCCGTTGACCGAGTCGCCCCGGTACGACGGGAGGGTCACCCCGCCCCTGGTCTCCGTCGGCTTCGAACGCGGCTTGCTGTACTGCCCGGCGATGCGGCCGACCTTGACCACCGGCACGGAGCCGGCGTACGTCAGCACGGCGCCCATCTGCAGCAGCGTCTTGAGCTTGTTCCGGATGTGCTCGGCGCTGACCTGGTCGAAGGCCTCCGCGCAGTCACCGCCCTGGAGCAGGAACGCCTCGCCCCGTGCGACCGAACCCAGACGGGCACGCAGCTGGTCGCACTCGCCTGCGAAGACGAGGGGCGGATAGGACTCGAGCTCGGCGACGGTCTCGCGCAGAGCCTCTTGGTCCGGCCAGTCGGGCTGCTGCGCCGCGGGAAGGTCTCGCCAGGTGCGGGCACCGGCGTCGGGGTTGGCGTTCACATTCACGCGCTCCAGGTTACGGGGTCACCCCGACCGTACTTTCGAGCTGCCCGAGTGGTGAGACGGAAAGCACTCGGCTGCCCAGGGGCTCGTGTACGCTCCGTGCCATGTTCGCGCAGACTCTCACCAGCAACTGGTGGTGGACCGCTCATCCGGCGGCCCACTGACTGCGCGCGCACCACACTCAGCGACAGACGCGAAGGCCGCCCGAGGGGCGGCCTTCGGTGTGTGTGTGCGGCCGTTCCTCCCCTGCGTGACCTCGCCGGTGCCCAGGAAGGAACCCACCGATGCCCCGATCCGCCGACGCGCCCGCCCCCACCACCGCTTCCGCGCTCCTGCAGCGACTGCTGCGCGAGGACGCCCCTCCCTTCGCGCTGCTGCGCAGACGAACCCCCGGCCGCGACGAGGAGACCGTCGAGCTCCTGACCGGGCCGGTCCGCGAGGTCGCCCGCCTCGCCGACATCCCCGACGGCGAGCGGGGCGCGCTCGCCCTGGTGCCCTTCCGCCAGATCCGCGAGCGGGGCTTCGGCGTGCGGGACGACGGGACGCCCCTGGCCGTGCTCGTGCCGCAGGAGGTGCACGAGCTGCCGCTGGAGGACGTCCTCGCGGCACTGCCCGGCCACCGCGTACGTGTCGAGGGCGGGACCTTCGACGTCGGGGACGCGGAGTACGAGGAGACCGTGCGCCGGGTCGTCGAGGACGAGATCGGGGCCGGTGAGGGTGCCAATTTCGTGGTGCGGCGGACCTTCGAGGGGCGGATCCCGGGCTTCGGGCGCGGCGACGCGCTCGCTCTCTTCCGGCGGCTGCTCCTCGGCGAGAAGGGTGCGTACTGGACCTTCGTCGTGCACACCGGCGACAGGGCGCTGGCGGGGGCGAGCCCCGAGGTCCACGTGCGGATGGCGGGCGGCACGGTCGTGATGAACCCCATCAGCGGCACGTACCGCCATCCCCCGGAGGGTCCCGGCGTCGGGACACTGCTGGACTTCCTCGCCGACCGCAAGGAGAGCGAGGAGCTGTCCATGGTCGTCGACGAGGAGCTGAAGATGATGTGCACCGTCGGCGACATGGGCGGGGTGGTGGTCGGGCCGCGGCTGAAGGAGATGGCGCACCTGGCGCACACCGAGTACGAGCTGCGGGGGCGCAGCACGCTCGACGTGCGCGACGTGCTGCGGGAGACGATGTTCGCCGCCACGGTGACCGGCTCGCCCGTCGAGAACGCCTGCCGCGTCATCGAGCGGTACGAGCGCGGCGGCCGCGGCTACTACGCGGGGGCGCTCGCGCTCGTCGGACGGGACCCCGGAGGAGCGCAGACGCTCGACTCGCCCATCCTCATCAGGACCGCCGACATCGACGCGAGCAGCGGGCGGCTCAGGGTCCCCGTCGGCGCGACCCTCGTGCGGGCCTCCGACCCGGCGAGCGAGGTCGCCGAGACCCATGCGAAGGCCGCCGGGGTGCTGACGGCGCTCGGCGTCCGCGAGGCGCCCGTACGAGAGAAGGGCCCGCGGGCACGGCTCGCGGACGACGCACGGGTCCGGGCGGCGCTGGAGGCCCGGCGTGCCCACCTGGCGCCGTTCTGGCTGCGCATGCAGACCGCGGAGGAACGCGGCCCGCTGCGCGGCAGTGTCCTCGTCGTGGACGGTGAGGACACCTTCACCTCGATGCTCGCCCACCTGCTGCGTGCGAGTGGCGCGGGCGTCGACGTGCGGCGGTACGACGAGGAGGGGCTGCGGGAGGCGGCGCTCGGGCACGAAGGGCCGGTCGTCCTGGGGCCCGGGCCGGGAGACCCGCGCGATGCTTCGTCCCCGAAGATGCGTGTGCTGCGCGGGCTGACCGCCGAGCTGATGAGGCACCGCCGGCAGGGGCTGCTGGGGGTCTGTCTCGGGCACGAACTGCTCGCCGTCGAGCTGGGGTTGGAGATCGTACGGAAGGCCCGGCCGTACCAGGGCGCGCAGGAGCGCATCGACTTCTTCGGACGGCCGGAGACCGTGGGCTTCTACAACTCCTATGCGGTGCACTGCGATCCGCAAACGGCGCAGGAGCGCGCCCTGGAGGGGATCGAGATGAGCCTCGACGGCGGGAGCGGGGAGGTGCACGCGCTGCGCGGGCCCGGGTTCGCCGGTGTGCAGTTCCATCCGGAGTCGGTGCTGACGCTCGGCGGTCCGCGGATCGTGACGGAGCTGCTGGCGGCGGTGGCCGTCGGCTGAGCGTGCGGCGGGAGCTGCGGCCGCACGGGGCGAGCCCTCGGTGACGGGGTGGCGGCGGACAGCGCGCCGCCACCCCGCCGGGCTCAGCCGAAGAAGACCGAGGCCTCCTCGTACAGTTCGGGATCGACCGTCTTCAGCTTCGCCGTGGCCTCGGCGATGGGCACGCGGACGATCTTCGTGCCCTGGAGCGCGACCATCTTGCCCCAGTCCTGGTCACGTACGGCATCGATCGCGTGCAGCCCGAAGCGGGTGGCCAGCCAGCGGTCGAAGGGCGTCGGAGTGCCGCCGCGCTGGGTGTGACCGAGGACGGTCGTACGCGACTCCTTGCCGGTGCGCCTCTCGATCTCCTTAGAGAGCCACTCGCCGACGCCCGAGAGCCGCACGTGCCCGAAGGAGTCGTGCGAATCGTCCTTGAGGACCATGTCGCCGTCCTTGGGCATGGCGCCCTCGGCGATGACGACGATCGGGGCGTAGCTGGCCTTGAACCGGGACTCGACGTAGCGGCAGACCTCGTCGACGTCGAACCGCTGCTCGGGGATGAGGATGCAGTTGGCGCCTCCGGCGAGCCCGGAGTGCAGAGCGATCCATCCCGCGTGCCGTCCCATCACCTCCACGACGAGGACGCGCATGTGCGACTCGGCAGTCGTGTGCAGGCGGTCGATGGCCTCGGTGGCGACGTTGACGGCCGTGTCGAAACCGAAGGTGTAGTCGGTGCCGGAAAGGTCGTTGTCGATCGTCTTGGGCACACCGATGCACTTGACCCCGAACTCGTCGGTGAGACGGGCCGCGACACCGAGGGTGTCCTCGCCGCCGATGGCGATGAGGGCGTCGACCTCGTGCTTGACGAGGTTCTCCTGAATGCGGCGGACGCCGTTCTCCTCCTTGAAGGGGTTGGTCCGGGAGGAGCCCAGAATGGTGCCGCCGCGCGGCAGAGTGCCGCGCACCGCGGGGATGTCGAGCCGGACCGTGTCCCCTTCCAGCGGGCCGCGCCAGCCGTCCCGGAAACCGAGGAACTCGTAGTTGTACTGCTGAACGCCCTTACGGACGACGGCCCTCATGACGGCATTGAGCCCGGGGCAGTCGCCGCCTCCGGTCAGCACTCCGACCCGCATGGGATCTCCCTTCTCACCGCCGCGCTACGCGCGACTCTGTACGAACTGCCGCCACGCTAGCGGTGATCCACATCACAAGGGATGGGGCGCGGGGCCGTTTTTGGATCAGTTGGAGGGACGTACGGGAAGAACCGGCCGCTACCGTCGGATCACTCCTCGTCCAAGCCGCGCTGGATCGCGTAGCGCACGAGCTCCACGCGGTTGTGGAGCTGGAGCTTGCCGAGGGTGTTCTGCACGTGGTTCTGCACGGTGCGGTGCGAGATGACCAGACGCTCCGCGACCTGCCGGTAGCTGAGCCCCTTGGCCACCAGGCGCAGCACCTCCGTCTCGCGCTCCGTCAGCTGCGGCACGGCGGGGTCGTCCGGACCCGCCGCGGGAGCCGGATCGGCGGCCAGCCTGCGGTACTCGCCGAGGACCAGCCCGGCCAGGCCCGGCGTGAAGACCGGGTCGCCGACAGCCGTACGCCGCACGGCGTCCTGAAGCTCCTCCATGCTCGCCGACTTCACGAGATAGCCCGTGGCCCCCGACTTCACCGCCTCCAGCACGTCCGCGTGCTCCCCGCTCGCCGAGAGCACCAGTACGCGCAGATCGGAGCCGGCACCGACCAGCTGACGGCACACCTCGACTCCGGGCAGGCCGGGCAGGTTCAGATCGAGGACGAGCACGTCGGGTGCGGCGGCACGGGCGCGGCGCACCGCTTGCGGGCCGTCGCCCGCGGTGGCCACCACCTCGAAGCCCGCCTCGCTCAGATCGCGGGCGACCGCGTCCCGCCACATCGGATGGTCGTCGACGACCATCACCTTCACCGGGCGCTGCTCGTCCGCCGCGCCGGCTTCAGCCTTCATGTCCTTCGTCATCTCCCCCGCCGACCTCTCTGTCGCACCGTTCCGTCCGTCGCTTCCGTCGCGTCCGTCGCGTCCGTCATGCTTTCCCACGGCCGCCCCCGGCCTGCTTCGGCACCCGCAGCTCGACCTCGGTGCCCTGGCCCGGCACGGACAGCAACTCGGCGCTGCCGCCCAGATCGCGCAGGCGCCCGCGGATCGAGAGCGCGACGCCCATCCTGCCCTCGGCCTCCGCGTCAGCGAGCCGTCCGGCCGGAAGCCCGGGGCCGTCGTCCCGAACGGTCACGAGCACCGCGTCCGGTTCGTCCTCGAGGAGGATCCACGCCTGCGCCGGCTCTCCGTCCGGCCCGGTGGCATGCTGCCGCACATTGTCGAGGGCCGCACTGACAGCCGCGGCCAACTCCCGTGCCCCGGATGCCGCAAGCATCACGGGAGCGCCCGGCTCGACGATGGTGACGCGGGCACCGGCGTGCGGGGAGAGCAGCGTCCGCAGATCGCAGTCGGCGGTGCCCGCCGGGCCCTCGGCGCCTCCGGCCGCCAGGCTCCCGGTGAGCGCCGCCTCCTTCTGCGAGACGGACTGCGCCGGAATCAGCCCGCTCGAGACGAGCGTGCGCAGCGCCACCTCCTGCTCGCCCGCCATCCTGCCCAGTTCGGCGGCCTCACCGCCCATCGCCGTGCCCCGGCGCTGCACCATCGCGAGGACCTGCAGCACGCTGTCGTGGATGTCGCGGGCGAGCCGCTCGCGCTCCCGGGTGGCGGCCTCGATCTGCAGGGCGTGGGCGAGGGTGCGTTCGCTGGCCCGGGCCACCTCGACGACGTAGCCGATGCCGATGCTGGCCACGCACACGAGCAGCACGTTGTGCAGGGTGGGACGGGTGATCGCGCCCTGCTCGACGACGTTGGCGACCCCCACCAGGGCAGCGCCCACCGCGCCCCAGCGCCAGCCGCCCTTGATCGCGAAGGCCAGCACGGGGCCCGCGACCCAGATGGAGGGGATCGTGGGGCCGATGCTGCCGTGCGCGTCGACGTACACGGACAGCAGGATCCCGGCGACGGCGAGCGTGATGTCGAGCGCGAGGAATCCGTTGGTGCACCGACGGGCCGAGGAGACCCGGGGCAGGGTGACCAGCGTCCAGACGGTGAGCAGGGCCAGGTAGACGACGCCCGGGACCGGATGGGCGTAGCGGTCGAACGCCCACACGTACACCGTGATCGCGTAACCCAGCCCCAGCAGCCGATACCCCGTCAGCGCACGCCACAACGGCTGCTCGACAGACATCCTCGCGGCCATCTTCGCTGCCCCGCCCCCTGGTTGTGCCAGGCGCTTGCCGGCGTCCGCCTCCCCGCGGCCGGCCGTGCGCTCGTCCGTGTTCTGCGCCGCCTGCCTACGCGGCTCTGTTCCGCTCGTTGCGCTTGCGCCTGGCCGGAGCCGATCCGCTCCTCCGGCCGGGGGTCGCCGGGAACGCGGCCCCGGCTCCGTCCGGCTGCGTCTCCGTGTCCACGGCCTTCTCCGCCTCCGCGGCGGCCTTCTCCTCGTCCGCCTTCCGCTTGGCCTCCTCGGCGAGTTGCCGTTTGGCAGCGGTGGCGTACATGTCGACGTACTCCTGGCCGGACAGCTTCATGATCTCGTACATGACCTCGTCGGTCAGGGCCCGCTGGATGAAGCGGTCGTTCTCCATGCCCTGGTACCGGCTGAAGTCGAGAGGCCTGCCGATCCGGATGCCCGGCCGCATCAGCTTGGGTACGACCTGCCCGGGTGGCTGGATCTTTTCGGTGTCGATCATGGCGACGGGCAGCACGGGTGCTCCCGATCGCAGCGCCACGCGGGCGAGCCCCCCTGGCTTCCCGCGGTAGAGACGCCCGTCCGGGGAGCGCGTGCCCTCCGGGTAGATGCCGAACAACTCGCCGCGCGAGAGCACTTCGAGACCGCTGCTGATCGCCGCCTCACCCGCGCCCCGCGCGCCCGACCGGTCGACCGGCAGCTGCCCGACGCCCTTGAAGAACGCCGCGGTGAGCTTGCCCTTCACCCCCGGGGACGTGAAGTACTCGGCCTTGGCGATGAATGTGACCTTGCGGTCGAGAACCGAGGGGAGGAAGAAGGAGTCCGAGAAGGACAGATGGTTGCTGGCGAGAATCGCGGGCCCTTCCTCGGGCACGTGCTCAAGCCCTTCGACCCAGGGCCGGAAGGCAAGCTTGAGCCCGTTGCCGACCGACATCTTCATCGCTCCGTAGAACAACCGAGGACCTCCTGTTTCCTACACGGCGACCCTATCTCGCCATCGCGGAACCAGCGCTCCTCCGTCAGGCAAGCGGAACTACCCGCTGTCCGTCCCCCCGCGTAGGCTTGCAGCACCCCGCCCCCGGCGGGGCGCCCGCAGCGGCAGCACCGCCCCGAGACGCCGACGACTTGAGACCGACCGGCTGGAGGCCACGTGTCCATCCTTCCCGGAGCCGAGCCCATGCACCATGACGGATCGGAGACCGGGGTCCTGGTGTGCCACGGCTTCACCGGCTCCCCCCAGTCCGTACGCCCGTGGGCCGACCACCTGGCCGCGCAGGGGCTGACGGTCTCCCTTCCGCTGCTCCCCGGGCACGGCACGCGATGGGAGGACCTGGCCGTCACGGGCTGGCAGGACTGGTACGCAACGGTGGACCGCGAGCTGCGTACGCTCATCAGCCGCTGCGAGCAGGTCTTCGTGTGCGGCCTCTCGATGGGGGGCGCGCTGGCCCTGCGCCTGGCGGCCCGGCACGGGGACGCGGTGAGTGGAATCGCCGTGGTGAATCCCGCGGTGACCTTCCCCCGGCTCCAGGGATACGCACTTCCTGTGGGCCGTTTCCTGCTGCGCTCGGCCCCGGGCATCACGAGCGACATCGCCAAACCCGGCACGTATGAGGTGGGTTACGAGCGGGTGCCGACCCACGCCGCCTACTCCGCCCGCGACTTCTTCCGCCGCGTCCTCGGCGAACTGCCCCAGGTCACACAGCCGCTGCTGGTCATGCACAGCAGGACGGACCATGTGGTGCCGCCCTCGGACTCGGCACTCGTGCTCAGCAAGGTCTCCTCCAGCGACGTGACGGAGACGGTTCTCGAAGACAGCTTTCACGTGGCCACGCTGGACCACGACGCGGAGCGCATCTTCGCGGACTCCCACGGATTCATCACCCGGCTCGCAGCGAGGAAGACAGTCCGCGATGGAGCGTAACCCTGGCGCTGAGGACCACGGCCCCGGCGAGGACCCGGAGCCCGAGCACGACCCGGAGGCACTGCCGCTGGACGAGGAGGCCGCCTGGGCTGCAATCGTCGCCGCCTACGGCGAGCAGCCGCGGGCGGACGAGATGGCTCCGGCGGCCGAGCCGGGCGGAGACGCCCGGTCCCCCGCACGCCCCGCCGGATCGGGCGCCGGCCCGGAAGGCGAGGGCGAGGGTGACGAGGGCGGCACGGCCGTGCGCAGCTTCACCGTCTACTCGGCGGGTTCGGGGCCTCGCGACTGGGCTGCTCCGGCAGGCGACGACCAGGACGAGGGCGGCGCCGAGGACGGGGACGAGGGCCACTTCGTGCCGCCGGAGCCGCCGCCGCTGCCCGAGTCGGATCCCACGACGAGGTTCGCCTGGCTCGCCGTCGTCGGCGGTCCGCTGCTGCTGATCTTCACCATCCTCTTCCAGCAGGACTTCACCTGGTGGATCGCGACCCTCGGTCTGGGCGGTTTCCTCGGCGGATTCGCCACCCTGGTCGCCCGCATGCGGGACGGCCGCGACGAGGACGACTGGGACGACCCGGGGCGCGGCGCGGTGGTCTGAAGCCCCCGGCTCTCAGAGCTGCGGGCTTCCTCGGGCGGCGCAACCCGGAGGTGCCGACGGGCGGTCAGGCGGTGGGCCCGGCGGGGCTTTCCGTCGTGGTCTCCGGAGGCACGCGCAGCACCGCCAGTACGGGCAGATGATCGGTGGCGATCCGCAGGTCGGATTCGGAGACCCCGTCGAGCCCGGCCGGTACGCCGCAGCCGAGCACCTCGACGCCCTTCGAGGCGAGCACCGCGTCGATGCGCTGCTGCGGGTGCTGCGGTGTCGAGGTGTACTCACCTCCCCAGGGCTTGACGGCCCAGCCGTCCTGGAGCTCCTTCGCGAGGCGCCGGAAGGTGCGGCCGCCCGGGCGCTCGTTGAGGTCTCCCGCGGCGACAAAGTGCCGGGTGCCGAGGCCGGCGAGCCGCTCGAGGAGCATCCGGCCCTGCGCCTGCCGCTCGTCGGTCTGAAGGCTCAGGTGGCAGCTGAGCACCCCGAGCCGGGAGGACGGGCCGAAGCGCAGCACAGCCGTGGCGAAGCCCCTGCGGTGCAGTCCGGGCGTATGAGGCAGCAGCACGTCCTCGGCGTACTCGACGGTGGCCCGCAGCGTGGTGAGGATCATCGGGCCGGTGGCGGGGGCACCGCCCGTCACGTACACCAGCCCGCACTCACGGGCGAGCCTGGCGGCGTGCTTGCGCCAGCGGAAGAAACGCGGGGCCTCCTGTACGCAGACCACGTCGGGGGCGCACGCCCGGATGACCCGGGCGAGCGCTCTCCGATCGTCGCGCATGGAGCGGATGTTGTAGCTGAGCAGACGGACGACGGCCGTACCGTCGGACTCGGTTCGTGCGGCTGGCAGATCCGCGAGCGTCATCGGCGCGGCTCACAATCCCTGTCTCGGCTGCTCGTCGGGCGTGATGCGGCCGTCCGGCTCTCGCGCCGGACGGCCTCGGCGGGCGGGCCCTCAGCCCTGACGGGCGAGGTCGGCCACGCCCACCATGCCTGCCTTGCCGCCCAGTTGGGCCGCGAGCACCTCGGCGTGCGGCCGCCAGCGGCTGCCGACCAGCCAGCGGCGGTAGGACTTGCGGATCGGGTCGAGCACCAAGTCGCCCTCGTCCGAGACGCCGCCGCCGACGATGAAGGCCCCCGGGTCGAAGAGCGAGGCGAGGTCGGCGAGGCCGGCGCCCGCCCAACGGGCAAGCTCCCTGAAGGAGTCGACGGCGACCGGGCAGCCCTGCCGGGCGGCCTCGCTGATGTGCTTGCCCTCGACTCCCTCGGGGGTGCCGTCGCCAAGTGCCAGCAGGATCGCGGCGTTCTCGGGTGTGGCTGTCGCGCGCTGCCGCGCGTAGCGCACGAGCGCGCTGCCGGATGCGTACTGCTCCCAGCAGCCCTGGTTGCCGCAGCCGCACAGCAGGCCGTCCGGCACCATGCGGATGTGGCCGAACTCGGCGGCGACGCCGAAGCGTCCGCGGTGGAGCTTGCCGCCGATGATCACGCCGCCGCCGAGGCCGGTGCCGATCGTGATGCAGACGACGTCTTCGTGACCGGTGCCGACACCGAACTTGTACTCGCCCCAGGCGGCGGCGTTGGCGTCGTTCTCGATGACGACCGGCAGGTCGATGCGCTGCTCGACCTTGTCCTTCAGCGCTTCGTGGCGCCAGCTCAGATTCGGTGTGAAGAGGACCGTCGCCCGCTTGTCGTCGACGTAGCCCGGCGCGCCGATGCCGACGGCGTCCACCTCGTACTCGGCGCTCGCGTCCCGTACCGCGTCGGCGATGGCGTCTATGACGCCGTCCGCTGTGGGAGGGGTCGGCACGGTACTGGTTTCCAGGATCGATCCGTGCTCATCGACCACGCCGGCCGCGATCTTGGTGCCGCCGATGTCGACGCCGATTGTGAGTCCCATGTGTCCCTCGGTATTCGGTCTTACCCCGCTGCGGAACACCGTACCGGAGGGGGTGTGCCGCCTTACCGCGCCCAGTGGCCGGTGCTCACTCGCCGGATCCCGTACCGGGCCCTCCGGACCGCCCGCCGGGACCGTACGGATCGTCCGGGCCGTCGGTGCTGCCGGAACCCCCGGAACTCTCGGGACCGGAGGTGCTCTCCCCACCGTCGTGAGGCTCCGGCTTCGCGGAACCCCCGGGCTCCGTGCGCTCGCCGGGATCCTTGTCGAGGTCGATCCGCTCGAGACCGGCGGGTGCGGCATCGCGCCCCTCGCCGGCGGTGTCGGGGGCGGAAGGCGCCGAGGTGCCGGCCGTCCAGCGCCCCTCGGCCTCCTGCACCGCGGACCGGTAGGCGGCGAGCAGCTCTCCGCCGGCGGCAGCGAGGTGGTCGAAGACCTGAGGATTGCGTTCGACGACCGGCTCGATGGCTGCCTTGGCCTGCGCGATCAGCTGCTGGGCCACTCCCTGGGCCGCCGCGGAGGCCACCGTCCCCGCGAACGGCTTGCCCAGCTCGGCCACCCTCTCGGAGACGGCGTCCGCGAGACGGCGAAGCTCTTCGGCCGGACTGCCGTACTGCTGTCCGGACTCCGCACGCCGGCGGGCCTTCTCTGCGGCCAGGTCCTCCTCGCAGGCCTTCGCCCAGGCGTCGTCGTCGGACGCGGGGGGTTGGGCGGCATCACTCATGACGGGCTCCTGTGACCAGAGGAGTGGAAGGCTCTTCTTCGACGTTACCGGACCCTGCCGAAGGCGTTCACGGCCCGGCGGCAGGATTGTGCGTCAGCTCTGGGTGCCCTCCGGCCACAGGGCGGGGTCAGGGGCACAGCGCACCCGCAACTCCCCCCGCTCCAGTGCGGCGCCGACCACCCGGCACCTGCGCAGGGCGGAGGGCAGGGGGACCGCGCGCCGGTACGGGCCGACGCCGATGATCAACTCGTCGCCGCGCCTCACGAGCCCGAGCTCGTCCTTGCGCACCGACGGCAGCGGCATCCGCCACACGAGCAGCCCGTCCTCGGCCAGCCGGTCCTCGACGCTGCCGGGGCTGCGTACGGGGACGCCGCGCCGGGCCGTCGCGGCGGGCCCTTGGGCACCGACCGCGGAGGCCAGCCCGTCCAGATCGTCGACACCGCCCGGATCACGTCCGAGGTGCGGCAGTTCACGCAGAGGCACGTCCTCCGCCTCGCACTCCGCACGCAGCGCCGCGAGCGCTTTCTGCTGGCGGCCGGAGGCCGAGGTCAGCCAGGGGTCCGAACTCCCCGTCGGAAGCACCCTGTTGGCCACGACCGCACCCAGCGACAGCCCGTACAGGCCGAGTCCGGCGCGCGCCTGCCGCAGGGCCTCCGCGGCGAGAGGGCCCGGTTCGGCGACGATCCGCACGGCCGTGTCGGGCGACTCCAGAACGCCCTGGACGGAAGCGAGTTCGGCTTCCCAGCGGGCGGCCGTCCCGTACAGCGCGGCCGTGGGCATCGGCACCCCCGCCAGCTGGGCGAGAGCGGGACGCAGGGCGCGGGCGGCCTGCCGCTCGGGGGGCAGGAGCCTGCGCAGATAGCGGCGCAGCTGGGCGGGCAGCGCCAGAAGGTGCAACGCCTCCGGCGTGTGCGGCAGGTCGACCACCAGGGTGTCCCACTCCCCCGCGGTGTGCGCCGCGTACAGCGTGCGCAGCAGCGCGAAGGCGTCGGCGCCCGGCAGTTGGGTCAGCTCGTCCTCGTCCAGCGGTTCCGCCCCGAGCAGGTCGAGGACGGTACGGGACCGTTCCTGGAGCGCCGTGGCGCTGCCGCGGAAGTGTTCGCCGGAGTCGATGCGGGCGAACCACAACTGCCCGCCGGTGGCGGGCACTTC
>NZ_JACBXA010000106.1 GCF_013870515.1 Streptomyces albidus (ex Kaewkla and Franco 2022)
CTTCAGCGGCGGTCTCGCGCGCGGCGTCCAGCAGCATCCGCGCCCGCCGGCCCTCCCGGTGCAGACGCGAGGGGTCCGCCCATCCCTCGTCCAGCGCGGCGGCCAACGCCTGCCGGGCGACGGGGTGCAGGGGCACGGAGGATGCGGCATCGAAGTAGGGCACACGGGAACGCTAACGCGCTACGACGCCGTACGACGGGCCCTGCTTCCCGCGTGGCAGCCCCCGGCGCCCGCCTACCGATGAGGCCCGTCTCAGGTGAGGAAGGGCGAGGCGTCATCAGGCCGTCGCCGGCGGGGAGTTGCGGGGCGGGGCCGCAGCACCGCGGCCTGAGCCCAGGCCCGCAGCGGGGGAGCGGTGCCGAGCCGGCGCACTCGGACGGCGCGCTGCGGACGGCACGTCAACGCCCGCTCACAGGGCCGCTACTCCTCCGTGCACTCCCCGTGCCTGCCCGCGTTTTCCCTTCGTCCGTCGTCCGCCGACCGTGCGCCGTCGCGCCTGTACAAGGCCTCGCGGCGCGTTGGGGACCCTCCCCGCAGGAGCCCGAGAACGGTCCAGTAAGGTTTGCCCCGCATAAACATCCAAACCCCTGCCCGCGCCAGGGCCCGTGCCCGACCAGCAAAAGGCCGAGCCCGGATGGGCGGGCGAGACTCTCGGGAAGGCGCTACGTGAGTCCCAACGGCTCCGACCTCCCCCACCGCCCGCCGGGCGTGGGTGGTACCCCCATGTCGCGGCGCCCGATGCGGCGGAAGCTGCAGCAGGCGCTCGCCGCGGGCCTGGTTCTGGCGACCGCCACCGGTTGCACTTCGAAGGACTTCCCCCGCCTCGGCATGCCCACCCCCGTCACGGACGAGGCTCCGCGGATCCTCTCCCTGTGGCAGGGCTCCTGGGCGGCAGCCCTGGCCGTGGGCGTCCTGGTCTGGGGCCTGATCGTGTGGAGCATCGTCTTCCACCGGCGTTCCAGGACCAAGGTCGACGTCCCTCCGCAGACCCGGTACAACATGCCCATCGAGGCCTTGTACACGGTCGCCCCGATCATCATCGTGGCGGTGCTCTTCTACTTCACGGCGCGGGACGAGACCAAGCTCCTCGCCACGACGAAGAAGCCGGCCCACGTGGTCAACGTCGTGGGCTTCCAGTGGAGCTGGGGCTTCAACTACATCGAGGACGTGGACGGCAAGGCCTCCACCTCCAGCACCGGTGCCAAGGAACTGTCCGCCATCCCCGACCGGATGACGGAGAGCTTCCCCAAGGGCGCCGACGGCGTCTACACGGTGGGCACCCCCGGCGAGCGGAACCCCCAGAACGGCAACCCGGGGCCGACCCTCTGGCTGCCCAAGGGCGAGAAGGTCCAGTTCATCCTGACCTCCCGCGACGTCATCCACTCCTTCTGGGTGGTTCCGTTCCTGATGAAGCAGGACGTCATTCCAGGCCATGTCAACCGCTTCGAGGTGACCCCCAACAAGGAGGGCACCTTCATGGGCAAGTGCGCCGAACTGTGCGGCGTCGACCACTCCCGGATGCTCTTCAACGTGAAGGTCGTCTCCCCGGAGCGCTACCAGAAGCACCTGGAGGACCTGGCCAAGAAGGGCCAGACCGGCTACATCCCGTCGGGCACGCCCACCACGGGCGACGCCAAGAATGCGGAGACGAATAACCCGTGAGCATCCTCAACGAGTCCAAGGGTGCCGCCGCGACGGCTGAGGCAGCACCGCCCGTACGACCCAAGACACCCGGCGCCATGGCCGTGGACTGGATGACCACCACGGACCACAAGAAGATCGGGACGCTGTACTTCGTCACGTCCTTCGTCTTCTTCTGCCTCGGCGGCGTCATGGCTCTGTTCATGCGCGCCGAGCTGGCCCGGCCGGGCATGCAGGTGATGTCGAGCGAGCAGTTCAACCAGGCGTTCACCATGCACGGCACGATCATGCTGCTGATGTTCGCCACCCCGCTGTTCGCGGGCTTCGCGAACTGGATCATGCCGCTGCAGATCGGTTCGCCCGATGTGGCCTTCCCGCGGCTGAACATGCTGGCGTACTGGCTGTACCTCTTCGGTTCGCTCATCGCGGTCGGTGGATTCCTCACCCCGCAGGGCGCCGCGGACTTCGGCTGGTTCGCCTACTCGCCGCTCTCGGATGCGATCCGTTCGCCCGGCATCGGCGCGGATCTGTGGATCATGGGCCTGGCGCTCTCCGGCTTCGGCACCATCCTCGGCTCCGTCAACTTCATCACGACGATCATCTGCATGCGCGCACCCGGCATGACGATGTTCCGGATGCCGATCTTCACCTGGAACGTGCTGCTCACCGGTGTGCTCGTGCTGCTGGCCTTCCCGGTGCTCGCCGCGGCGCTGTTCGCGCTGGAGGCCGACAGGAAGTTCGGGGCGCACGTCTTCGACGCGGCCAACGGCGGCGCGTTGCTATGGCAGCACCTGTTCTGGTTCTTCGGCCATCCAGAGGTCTACATCATCGCGTTGCCGTTCTTCGGCATCGTCTCCGAGGTCATTCCGGTCTTCAGCCGCAAGCCGATGTTCGGCTACATCGGCCTGGTCGGCGCGACCATCGCGATCGCCGGCCTCTCGGTGACGGTCTGGGCCCACCACATGTACGTCACAGGCGGCGTGCTGTTGCCCTTCTTCGCCTTCATGACCTTCCTGATCGCGGTGCCGACGGGCGTGAAGTTCTTCAACTGGATCGGCACCATGTGGAAGGGCTCGCTGTCCTTCGAGACGCCGATGCTATGGACCATCGGATTCCTGATCACCTTCGTCTTCGGTGGTCTGACGGGCGTCATCCTGGCTTCGCCGCCGATGGACTTCCACGTCTCCGACTCGTACTTCGTGGTGGCGCACTTCCACTACGTCGTCTTCGGAACAGTCGTCTTCGCGATGTTCGCCGGATTCCACTTCTGGTGGCCGAAGTTCACCGGGAAGATGCTCGACGAGCGCCTCGGCAAGATCACCTTCTGGACGCTGTTCATCGGCTTCCACGGCACCTTCCTCGTGCAGCACTGGCTGGGTGCCGAGGGCATGCCGCGCCGCTACGCCGACTACCTGGCGGCGGACGGCTTCACCGCCCTGAACACCGTCTCGACGATCAGCTCCTTCCTGCTGGGCCTGTCGGTCCTGCCGTTCCTCTACAACGTCTGGAAGACGGCCAAGCACGGCAAGAAGGTCGAGACCGACGATCCGTGGGGCTACGGCCGTTCGCTCGAATGGGCGACGAGCTGCCCGCCCCCGCGGCACAACTTCCTCTCGCTGCCGCGCATCCGTTCGGAGTCCCCGGCCTTCGATCTGCACCACCCCGAGATCGCAACTCTTGATCAGCTGGGTGAGTACGAGGCCGCGGGCGCACGGTCGCTCGTCGGCGGTAAGGAGGACGGAAAGTGAAGATCCAGGGCAAGATGTTCCTCGGCCTGGCCGTCTTCCTGCTGGCCACGGCGATCATCTACGGCTCCTGGTCGAAGGAGCCGGTCGGTACGACCGGGCTGTTCCTCGCCTTCGGTCTCGCCGTGATGATCGGCTACTACCTGGCGTTCACCGCCCGCCGCGTGGACGCGGGGGCGCAGGACAACAAGGAAGCGGACGTCGCGGACGACGCCGGCGAGATCGGGTTCTTCAGCCCGCACAGCTGGCAGCCGCTCGCCCTCGGCCTCGGTGCCGCGTTCGCGTTCCTGGGCGTCGCCTTCGGCTGGTGGCTCGTGTACGTCTCGGCGCCGCTGCTCTTCGTCGGCCTCTTCGGATGGGTCTTCGAGTACTACCACGGCGAAAATCGCACCCAGTAGCGCTCGGGCCTGAGTAGTCCCTCAGGCCTCAGCCAGCCTGCAAACGGGTCGGCCCCCGGACCACGTCCGGGGGCCGACCCATTTGCCTGCGCCCAACAGGCCCAGAACGCTGTCAGTTCCTACCTTGGGCCTATGAATCACTCCTCGAAAACGAAGCGCCGGATTTCGGCCGGCTGTGCCCTGACCCTCGCGCCCCTGGCTGTCGGACTCACCTCGTGTGCAGGCAGCGGCGGCAACCCGCTCGCGGGCGCCCCGTACGACGCGAGCAACCAGATCTCGGTGAGCGCGGGCGAGGAGGGGAGCACCGTCGACCCCTCCCGCCCCCTGAAGGTGACCAGCACGGGCGGCGAAGGACGAATAGCCGACGTCACCGCCGTCGACACCGCAGGCCGCTTCCTCAGCGGCAAGCTCACCGACGACGGCCGCCAGTGGCAGAGCACGACACCCCTGGCAGCGGGCGTGCGCTACACCGTCCGCATCAGCACCGAGAACGGCGAGGGCGAGCAAGGCCGCCGGACGCTGAACTTCCAGACCAAGCCGGCCCACGCCAAGCGGCTCGGTGTGACCTTCGGCCCCGACGCCGGTACGTACGGCGTCGCCCAGCCCGTCACCGCCGAGCTGAGCCACAAGATCAAGAGCGCCGAGCAGCGCAAGCTCGTCGAGCGGGCACTGATCGTCCGCTCCAGCCCGCGGGTCGAGGGCACCTGGCACTGGGTGGACAGCAAGGAGCTGCACTACCGCCCGAAGGAGTACTGGCCCGCCCACTCCACCATCAGCGTCCAGTCACGTCTGAACGGTCTCAAGGTCCGCAAGGGTCTCTACGGCGACGAGGGCAAGTCGTTGAAGCTGAAGACCGGCAGCCGTCTGGAGGCCGTCGCCGACGCCTCAAGCCTGAGCATGAAGGTCCGCAAGGACGGCAAGGTCATCAAGGAGATCCCGATCACCACGGGCAAGGCGGGCTTCGAGACCCGCAACGGCACGAAGGTGATCCTGGGCCGGGAGTCGTTCGTGCGGATGCGCAGCGGCAGCGTCGGCATCGGCGGCGGGGAGTCCTACGACCTGGGCGTCCACTGGGCCACGCGGCTGACCTGGAGCGGCGAGTACGTGCACGCAGCGCCCTGGTCCTCCGGCTCGCACGGCGTCTCGAACTCCAGCCACGGCTGTACGGGCATGAGCACCGAGAACGCCCAGTGGTTCTTCGAGCACGTACGCAACGGAGTCCCTGTCACGCACGTCAACTCCGACGGCGACGACATGGCCCCCTTCGGCAACGGATTCGGCGACTGGAACCTGTCCTGGTCGAAGTGGAAGGAAGGCAGCGCGCTGCAGTCCGGTGCCAAGGACAGCGGTGGCCAGGCCGCCGAGGTGAGCAGGCTCCGTCCCCAGTTCTGACGACGTCCAGGCCGGCCGTACGGCCTGAGCGTCCCGGGGAGGAGTGGAGAGAAGAAAGGATGGAAGCAGCCGGCCGGGACGCTCAGAGAGGCTGGACCTGCGCCGATGCCCCGTCACCCTCACGGAGCAGCCCCGCCAGGGCGCCCGCGAGGGCGACGGGGTCGATCGGGTGGGAGACGGCGGCCTCCGCACGGCTCCAGGACGCCAGCCAGGAGTCCTGTGGGCGGCCGATCAGCAGCAGCACCGGGGGGCAGTCGAAGATCTCGTCCTTGATCTGCCGGCACACGCCCATGCCTCCGGCCGGGGCGGTCTCGCCGTCCAGCACGCAGACGTCGATGTGCTGATTCTCCAGGGCGGACAGCACTGCGGGCAGGGTCGCGCACTCCACGTACTCGACGGCGGGCACGTCCGAGGCGGGACGGCGACCGGCGGCGAGCCGGACCTGCTCGCGGGTGTTGGCGTCGTCGCTGTAGACCAGCACCGTGGCCGTCGGCTGCATGGTTCCTCCGCTGAAGGTCTCGCACGTGATCGCACGACCACGTGTGAGGTCCGGTGCGAGCCGGACCTGATGGGTCTGTCGCGTGGTCCCTTTGCGACAGGGACCGCTGCGCGGATGTTACTCCTTCGGCCGAAGCGTCAACACAGCTGCCCTCGCCTGCGCGACGGCTTGTTTGAGCTGTACACACGTCACAGACACACCGAACGGCACCCCGGCAGTAAGGGCCGGATGAGCGACCGACATAATGTCGGCGTGGCGACAGCAACAGCAGTAGAAACCGGGCACGCGCACCCGTCGGTCAACCGGCCGAACCTCACCAGCGTCGGAACCATCATCTGGCTGAGTTCCGAGCTGATGTTCTTCGCGGCCCTCTTCGCGATGTACTTCACCCTTCGGTCCGTGACGGGTGCGGACTTCTGGAAGGAACACGCCGAGGCGCTGAACATTCCGTTCTCGGCGACGAACACCACGATCCTCGTGCTCTCCTCGCTCACCTGTCAGCTCGGCGTCTTCGCCGCTGAACGGGGTGACGTGAAGAAGCTCCGGTCCTGGTTCATCATCACCTTCGTGATGGGCGCGATCTTCATCGGCGGCCAGGTCTTCGAGTACACGGAGCTGGTGGAGAAGGACGGAATCTCGCTCTCCTCGGATCCCTACGGTTCGGTGTTCTACCTGACCACCGGTTTCCACGGGATGCACGTCACGGGTGGTCTGATCGCGTTCCTGCTCCTGCTCGGAAGGACGTACGCGGCCAAGCGCTTCACCCATCAGCAGGCCACTGCGGCCATCGTCGTGTCCTACTACTGGCACTTCGTCGATGTCGTCTGGATCGGCCTCTTCGCCACGATCTACCTGATCAAGTAGCTGATCGGACGGCGGTCCGGCCGACGACCGGACAGTGACAGACACAAACAGAAGCATCGACGCAGAAGATCCTGACACCGGGGTAATCCGTGAAAAAGCTCTCCGCACGACGGCGCCATCCGCTGGCGGCGCTCGTCGTTCTACTCTTCGCGCTGGCGGCCACCGGGGGGCTGTACGCCGCGTTCGCCCCCGCAGGTGAAGCGAAGGCCGACCAGGCGTCGAGCCAGTCCCTCGCCATCGAGGAGGGCAAGAAGCTCTACGACGTCGGCTGTTCCAGTTGCCACGGAACCGGTGGCCAGGGAAGCAGCGACGGCCCGAGCCTCGTGGGCGTCGGCTCCGCCGCCGTGGACTTCCAGGTCGGCACCGGCCGTATGCCCGCGCAGCAGCCGGGCGCGCAGGTGCCCGAGAAGAAGAAGATCTACAGCGAGGACGAGATCAACCAGCTCGCGGCGTACGTCGCTTCGCTGGGATCCGGCCCGATCAAGCCCACCAAGAGCCAGTACGACCCCAGCGGCGCCGACATCGCGAACGGCGGTCAGCTCTTCCGTACCAACTGCGCCCAGTGCCACAACTTCACGGGTGAGGGCGGCGCTCTCACGCACGGCAAGTACGCACCGGGGCTCGGCGACGTGGACCCCAAGCACGTCTACGAAGCCATGCAGACCGGCCCGCAGAACATGCCGTCCTTCCCCGACAAGGTGATGCCGGAGCAGGACAAGCGCGACATCGCCGCTTACCTGAAGACGGTGAACAGCAAGGACGCCGAGAACCCCGGCGGCTACAAGCTGGGCGGTCTGGGCCCGGTCGTCGAGGGCCTGTTCGCCTGGATCTTCGGCCTCGGCGCGCTCATCATCGTCGCCATCTGGGTCGCAGCTCGGACCGCAAAGGCCAAGAAGTCATGAGCGAGACTGGATCACACGAGAACGTGTCAGACGAGAAGCTGCCCAAAGAGCAGGAAAACGGTCACGGTGCCGTAGCCGGCACCGACAGTCCGTTCGCCGACCCGGGACTGCCGCCGCACGAGCCGCGCATCCAGGACGTCGACGAGCGGGCGGCCAAGCGCTCCGAGCGCGTCGTGGCCATGCTCTTCGTGGTCTCGATGCTCGCGACGCTGGGCTTCATCGCCAGCTTCGTGGTCGTCCCGGTGGACAAGTTCGTCTACATCTGGCCGATCGGGAAGATCGGCGCGCTGAACTTCGCGCTGGGCACGACGCTCGGCGTCGCCCTGTTCTGCATCGGCGCGGGCGCCGTCCACTGGGCACGCACCCTGATGTCGGACCACGAACTGGCCGACGACCGGCACCCGGTGGCCGCGGACCAGGAGACCCGTACGAAGGTCATGGACGACTTCCGGGAGGGCGCCAAGGAGTCCGCGCTCGGCCGTCGTCCGCTCATCCGCCGGACCATGTTCGGCGCGCTCTCGCTGGTGCCGCTCTCCGGTGTCGTGCTGCTGCGCGACCTGGGCCCGCTCCCCGAGGACAAGCTGGAGCACACGCTCTGGTCCAAGGGTAAACTTCTGGTCAACGAGAACACCCAGGAACCGCTGCGTCCCGAGGACATCAGCGTCGGGTCACTGACCTTCGCGATGCCCGAGGGACTGGAAGAGCACGACGAGGAGTTCCAGAGGGAGATCGCCAAGGCGGCCCTGATGCTCGTACGGCTCGAGCCCGAGGACATCAAGGACAAGCGCGAGTTGGACTGGTCCCACGAGGGGATCGTGGCCTACTCCAAGATCTGCACCCACGTCGGCTGTCCCGTCAGCCTCTACGAGCAGCAGACGCACCATGTGCTCTGCCCGTGCCACCAGTCGACATTCGACCTGTCGGACGGTGCGCGAGTGATCTTCGGTCCGGCCGGTCACGCGCTGCCGCAGTTGAAGATCAGCGTCAACAACGACGGATTCCTCGAAGCGCAGGGCGACTTCGAAGAACCCGTGGGCCCGGCCTACTGGGAGCGTCGAGCATGAGTACAGCAAGCAGCGAGAGCACCGCCGCCGGGCGGAAGGCACCCGCAGGCGAGCGGGTGGCCGACTGGGCCGACGGCCGGCTGGGCATCTACAGCCTGGCCAAGGCCAACATGCGCAAGATCTTCCCGGACCACTGGTCCTTCATGCTGGGCGAGGTCGCGCTCTACAGTTTCATCATCATCATCCTGACGGGTGTCTATCTGACGCTGTTCTTCCACCCGTCGATGAACGAGGTGGAGTACCACGGCAGTTACGTGCCGATGCAGGGCGTGCGGATGTCGGAGGCCTTCGCCTCCACCCTCGACATCAGCTTCGACGTCCGCGGCGGCCTGCTGGTGCGGCAGATCCACCACTGGGCGGCGCTGATCTTCCTTGGTGCGATGTTCGTGCACATGATGCGCGTCTTCTTCACCGGCGCCTTCCGCAAGCCGCGCGAGATCAACTGGCTGTTCGGCTTCCTGCTGTTCGTGCTCGGCATGTTCACCGGCTTCACGGGCTACTCGCTGCCGGACGACCTGCTCTCGGGCACCGGTGTCCGGTTCATGGAAGGCGCGATGCTGTCCGTGCCGATCGTGGGCACGTACCTGTCGATGTTCCTCTTCGGCGGGGAGTTCCCGGGGCACGACTTCGTGGCGCGGTTCTTCTCCGTGCACGTACTGCTGCTGCCCGGCATCATGCTGGGCCTGCTGGTGGCGCACCTGATCCTGGTCTTCTACCACAAGCACACGCAGTTCGCCGGGCCCGGCCGTACGAACAAGAACGTGGTCGGCATGCCGCTGCTGCCGGTCTACATGGCCAAGGCGGGCGGTTTCTTCTTCCTCGTCTTCGGTGTCATCTCCGTCATCGCGGCGACCTTCACGGTCAACCCGATCTGGGCGCTGGGCCCCTACCGTCCGGACCAGGTGTCGACCAACGCGCAGCCCGACTGGTACATGGGCTTCTCCGAGGGTCTGATCCGCATCATGCCGGGCTGGGAGATCCACCTGTGGGGGCACACGCTCGTGCTGGGCGTGTTCATCCCGCTCATGGTCTTCCCGATGGTGCTGGCGGCGATCGCGGTCTATCCGTTCATCGAGTCGTGGGTGACGGGCGACAAGCGTGAGCACCACATCGCCGACCGCCCGCGGAACGCCCCGACCCGTACGGCCTTCGGGGCGGCCTGGATCGCCTGGTACACGGTGATGCTGATCGGCGGCGGCAACGACCTGGTGGCCACGCACTTCGACCTGTCGATCAACTCGATCACGTGGTTCGTGCGGATCGCCTTCTTCGTCGTGCCCGTCATCGTCTTCTTCGCGACGCGGCGGATCTGTCTCGGCCTCCAGCGCCGCGACAAGGACAAGGTGCTGCACGGACGCGAGTCCGGCATCATCAAGCGCCTGCCGCACGGCGAGTTCATCGAAGTGCACGAGCAACTCTCGCAGGAGCAGCTGCACACGCTCACCTCGCACGACCAGAACAAGCCGTACGAGGTCGGTCCCGAGACGGACGAGAACGGAGTCCAGCGCAAGGTCGGCCGCAGCAACAAGCTGCGGGCCAGGCTCTCGAAGGGCTACTACGGCGAGCAGGCGCAGATTCCGAAGCCCACCGCCGAGGAGTACCGCGAGATCACCAGCGGCCACGGCCACCACTGAGCCGCTTCACACCTGGGCCGGGCTTCCCTTCGGGGGGCCCGGCCCTCGTGTGTGCACGTCGCAGGCGGTGCGTGCTCTAGGGTGGGATCGGGCTCGGAGATCCAGGCGGGCCCGTTCCCACATCCGCGTCCACAATGCTGCGGCCGGTGTTTCACGCCGCCGTCGGCACGGTTCGTCGTCGGTGTGGCCGTGCGTTTCCTGTCGCTTCGAGCACCCCAGGAGGGATCATGAGTGCCGTTCCGTCTGCCGGCTCTCCCGCCGGGGGTCTCCGCACCTGGCCCGACGTACTGAGCTCGCTGCTGGCCGGTGAGGATCTGAGCGCGGAAGCCACTGCGTGGGCGATGGACCACATCATGCGCGGTGAGGCGAGCGACGCCCAGATCGCCGGGTTCGCGGTGGCGCTGCGCGCCAAGGGCGAGACCGTGGAGGAGATCGCGGGCCTCGTCGAGGCGATGTACGCACACGCCAACGTGATCGACGTGCCAGGCCCCACGGTGGACATCGTCGGTACGGGCGGCGACCGCGCGAAGACGGTCAACATCTCCACCATGTCCGCCATCGTGGCGGCGGGCGCCGGAGCGAAGGTCGTCAAGCACGGCAACCGCGCGGCGTCGAGCGCCAGCGGGGCGACGGACGTACTGGAAAAGCTGGGCGTCAATCTCGAGTTGACCCCGCAGCGGGTGGCGGAGGTCGCCTCCGAGGCGGGAATCACCTTCTGCTTCGCGGTGAAGTTCCACCCGTCACTGCGCCATGTGGCCGGTGCACGGCGGGAGTTGGGCATCCCCACCTCCTTCAATTTCCTCGGGCCGCTGACGAATCCCGCACGGGTGCAGTCGCAGGCGACGGGTGTCGCGGACGCGCGCATGGCGCCGATCATGGCGGGTGTGCTCGCGGAGCGCGGTTCCTCGGCGCTCGTCTTCCGCGGGGACGACGGCCTCGACGAGTTGACGACGACGGCCACGTCCACGGTCTGGGTCGTGCGCGACGGCACGGTCCGCAAGGAGTCCTTCGACCCGCGCGACGTCGGCCTGGAGATCGTGCCGGTGGAGGCGCTGCGCGGTGCCGACGCCGCCTACAACGCGGATGTCGCCCGGCGGCTGTTGGACGGAGAGAAGGGCCCCGTGCGCGATGCCGTCCTCCTCAACTCGGCGGCGGCTCTGGTCGCCCTCGAACCGGGTGACGCACCGCTCGCCGAGCAGGTCCAACTGGCGATGGCGAGGGCCGCCGAGTCCGTGGACAGCGGTGCCGCCCGTGCCGCACTCGACCGCTGGGTCTCCGCCAGCCACGTGTGAGGCCGGGCGAAGTCCCCGTCGTACAGGCGCCGTCGGTCACCTGCCCTGGTGGCCGGCGGCGCTGTCCGCGATGCGGACGGCGGGATGGAACCTCCTGAGCGTTGTGCCATACTTCCGGCCAGGTCACGAGTGACAGCGATCAAGGCCCCGGCCCGCTGTCCGGCAACCCTCCTTCCGTGGTGGGGTGCCCCGGGTGATGACCGGGCCGCATGACAGCAGGGTCGTGCGGCAAGCACGGATCCCACACCCCTGCCTTCGGCGGGGAGGCTTCATCGCCAGGGGTCCCTGGTCTTGAGGGAGACTCCCGTGAGTCTGCACGTCGCGTCCGCCGCCTTCCGCTCCGCCGCTCCGTCCGGTTCCGCCCCGCTGCCCGTGCTGGGCCTCGACGTGCGCGCACCGCTCGTGACGGGTGGCGAAGCCCCCTACGCGGCCCTGGACTACGCCGCCAGCGCGCCCGTCCTCCAGCGCGTATGGGACGAAGTGGCCGCCTACGCCCCCTACTACGGCAGCGTCCACAGGGGCGCCGGCTACCTCTCCCAGCACTCGACCGCCCTTTTCGAGGAGAGTCGGGCAACCGTGGCGCGCTTCCTCGGCTGTCGCGACGAGGACGAGGTCGTCTTCACCCGGTCCACGACGGACTCGCTGAATCTGCTTGCCTCCGCCCTGCCCGAGGGCACACGCGTCTACGTCTTCGAGACCGAGCACCACGCGGCGCTGCTGCCGTGGCTGGAGAGCGAGACCACCTTCCTCGACGCGCCGCGCTCCCCGGAGCAGGCCGTCGCCGCGCTGGACGAGGCACTGCACGTGGCACCGAAGGGGCCCAAGCTGGTGTGCGTGACGGGGGCTTCGAACGTCACGGGTGAGATCTGGCCCGTACAGCGGCTGGCTGAGGCGGCGCACCGGCACGGCGCCCGCATCGTCCTCGACGCGGCGCAGCTAGCCCCGCACCATCCCGTCCACATCGGCGAACTGGACGTGGACTGGGTGGCCTTCTCCGGGCACAAGCTGTACGCGCCCTTCGGCGCCGGCGTGCTGGCTGGGCGCTCCGACTGGCTGCAGGCGGCGGAGCCGTACCTGGCCGGCGGCGGAGCCAGCGGCAAGGTCGCCAGGCGCGCGGACGGAGGCGTGGAGGTGGAGTGGCGCAGCGGGTCCGCCCGGCACGAGGCCGGTTCCCCGAACGTGATCGGCGCGTACGCCGTGGCCTCCGCCTGCCGTGCGCTGTCGGATGCCGGCTTCGACGAACTGATCGCCCGTGAGCGGAAGTTGACGCGCAGGCTGCTGACGGGGCTGGCCCAGCTGCCGGAGGTCGGCGTGCTCTCACTCTTCGACGAGTGCGGCGACGACCCGGCCGAGGGCAGGGTGGGAGTGATCTCTTTCGTGGTCGACGGCTGGAACAGCTCGCACCTGGCCGCCGCGCTCTCCGCGGAGTACGGGATCGGTGTCCGCGACGGACTGTTCTGCGCTCACCCGCTGGTGCGGACACTGCTCGGTGCCGGGCCTGAGGAGCCAGGCGGCTGCGGGGCGCCGGCCGGTGCGGGCGGCGGGTCCGGTTCCGGAGCGAAGTCCCTGAACGCGGTGCGGGTGAGCATCGGTGCGGGCACACCCGACGAGCATGTGGAGCGGTTCGTACGGGCGGTGCGCGAACTGGTACGCAACGGGGCCCGCTGGCGCTACCGCACGGAGGACGGGCGCTGCGTGCCGGAGCGCGAGCAGACCCAGGGCCGGGAGCCGGCCGGGGGCGAGGGCACGCACGCGGTCCGCGAAGAGGCCGGTGAAGGAGCCCGCGAAGAGGTCGCGTTGGCCCGCTGAAGCGTCAGGGCGCGAATCGGGTCGTACGGGGGTCGTTCCTGCCGGTGACCGGGCGCCCGTCGGCCGTCAGGCGTCCAGGCCGATGGCGAAGGCCGACTCCAGGTCGTGCTGGGAGTAGGTGCGGAAAGCGATGTGCGTCTCGGTCGAGAGCACCCCCGGCACCTTGCTGATCCGGCCCGGAATCACGTCGGCGAGGTCGTCGTGGTCCACCACGCGCACCATCGCGATCAGATCGTGCGCACCGGTGACCGAATAGACCTCGCTGACGCTGTCCAGCGCGGCGATCTGCTCGGCGATCTCGGGAATGCGGTCGGTGCTGGTCTTGATGAGCACGATCGAGGTGATCACGGTGTGAGCTCTCCCTGGGTCGCCGGAGCGGGCGTGCCCACTGTAGCCGCACGGAATCGCAGCCATGCGTAGAGGAAGCCCAGCGTGAATCCGACCACGTGGGCCAGGTAGGCCACGCCCGGCCCGTCGGTCTCCTGGCGTGCCGCGACCCACTGAAGCGCGAGCCAGAACAGCAGAACGAGCCACGCGGGGAAGCGCAGGGGCAGGAAGAAGAGGAACGGGAAGACGCTGGTGACCCTGGCGCGCGGATAGAGATAGAGGAAGGCACCCAGCATCCCGGAGACGGCGCCGGAGGCCCCGACGAGGGTCTGCGTCGAGTGGTGGTGCACCACCGCGTAGCAGAGCATGGCGATGTAGCCGACGCTCACGTAGCACAGGGCGAAGCGCACCCGGCCCATGCGGCGCTCGACAGGGGCTCCGAAGACGTAGAGGAAGAGCATGTTGCCGAGGAGATGAAGCCAGTTCGCGTGCAGGAAAAGTGCGGTGAGAGGGGAGAAGAGGGGCCGTACCGCTCCGTCCCACATCGTGTACGGGAGCACGCCCCAGCGCTGGAACCACTCCGTCTGCGCGCGGTGCAGGGCGGTGCCGGTGCCGTAGGTGGGCATGAAGCCGGAGGCCGGGCTGATGAGGAAGATCAGAAAGCAGAGGAGGATGAGCGAACAGGTCAGCACAGGGCGCTTCGGCATGAGGCGGATCATGACGGCTCGGCCACGGGGCAGACTCCTCGACACACGTGTCGCGCGGCAGGTCTTAGGGTTACGGCATGCGCTGCTGCGCTTCCGCCCGGTTACCGCACGCGTCCACGCCTGCACCGCGCAGAAGCCCGTGAACGCTCGAAGGAATGAGGTCGAGACCATGACGGTCCCCACGCCCACGTCCGGCACCCGGTGGCGCTGCACGCTCTGCGGCAACCTGACGCGCTTCGATGTGACGCGCTCCAGCAAGGTCGTCGAGTTCGTCCATCTGGACCTGGCGGGTGAGGCGAGGATCGAGGAGCAGGAGGTGCTCAGTGAGAGCATCGAATCCGTGCGCTGCCGATGGTGCGACGCCGCCGACCAGGTCGAGCTCGTGGACCGGCCGGGCGCAGAGGTCTGAGAAACGGCGGGTGTGAACCGTGGTGCAAGGGACGGGCGACGGCGAGGAGCGTGAGCCGTCGACGTCGCACGCAGCCTCACCGGACCGTCCGGAGTCCCCGCGAGGCCCGGCGGAGGCCGGGCGTGCGCCGGAGCAGGGCCAGGGACACGGCCAAGGACAGAGCCACGGCCACGGTGAAGGACACGGCCAGAGCCGGAGCCAGGGCGGGGCCGATGCCGAAGGGTTCGAGAGGCCGCTCCCCGAGAAGGTCCGCCGCCGAGTCGTGGCCCTCACCGGGGAAGCGCTCGGAGGGCTGACCGTCAACGAGCTCCCGGCACCGCTGCGCCAGTACGCACGCTTCACCCCGCAACGCCGCACCAAGTTCGGTGCGAACGCGATGGCCGCCTCCCTGGAGGGCGATGGGGCCTTCCGGGAGCGCATCGCCGAGCAGCTGCGCGAACGCCTGCCGGAGCTGACCGAGGCGCTCACCTCGGGCACGCCGCCGCCCGCAGCGGACCCCGTCGACGTGGCGGCCGTCGCCTACGTGCTGCGCCCCGTCGACTGGCACAAGCTCGTCGCCGCCGCCGGTGAGGAGGCCCAGCGCGCCCAGGCCGAGCAGGCAGGCGAGGAGGCGCAGCGCGAACTGGCCAGGCTCCGCAGCGAACTCGCCGCAGCGCGGACAGCCGTACGGACCGAGACCGAGCGCGGCCGCGGCGAGTTGGAGGCCGTCCGTAAGGAACTCGAGTCAACACAGCGCAAGTTGCGCAGCGCGCAGAGCGATGTGAAGCGCGGTGAGGCCGAGACGCGGAAGCTCCGCTCGGACCTGGAGGCGCTGCGCTCCTCCGCCGCGGCGGAGAGGACGTCGGCCGACAGCGAGAGCAGGCGGTTGCGCGCCCGGCTCGCCGAGGCCGAGTCGGCGCTGGAGGCGGGGCGCCGTGCGGCACGTGAGGGCCGCAGCGTCGAGGACATGCGTGTGCGGCTGCTGTTGGACACGGTGCTGGACGCGGCGCAGGGCCTGCGCAGGGAGTTGGCGCTGCCGCCCACGACGAGCCGGCCTGCCGAGACGGTCGACGCCGTGGAGCCGGGGAGCATGACTCCGCGGGACATCGCGGCCCGTGCGCTCTCGGAGACAGATCCCGAACTGCTCGACCAGCTCCTCTCCTTGCCCCAGTCGCACCTGGTCGTCGACGGCTACAACGTCACCAAGACCGGTTATCCGACGATGCCGTTGGACAAGCAGCGGCTGCGGCTGCTGGGCGGGCTCGCCGGGCTGGCGGCGCAGTCCGGTGCAGAGGTCACCTGCGTCTTCGACGGGGCCGAGCTCGCGGCGCCGGTGCTGCTGGCCCCGCCGCGCGGAGTGCGCGTCCTGTTCAGCAAGCCGGGTCAGACGGCCGACGAACTCATCCGCCGGCTCGTTCGGGCGGAGCCGGAGGGCCGGCCGGTCGTGGTCGTCTCCTCGGACCGTGAAGTGGCGGACGGCTGTGCGGCGGCCGGTGCCCGCCCAGTCGCCTCGACTCTCCTTCTGCGCCGCCTCGGACGTACGTAGGGGATCTCGCCGTTCGTCCGGCTTCCTGCTTCCTGCTTCCTGCTGATGGTGCCGAGGGCTGCGCCCGTCAGGTGATCTCCTCTTCCCGGGCTGTGCGCACGGGCGTTGGGGTCTCCGGGCGCTTCCTGTACGTCAGCTCCCCTCGTGCGCAGGGGTGATAGGGCACGCCCGGACCTTCGGTGACACTCGTGCGGGCACCGTTGTGGCGACCGGGGCAAGCCGGGTGCAAAGGGGCCTCGGCCTCTCCGCGGGGCCGTGCCGGGTGCCAGGTGTCCTCCGTCACAGAGGAGTTGACTCCTCTGTGTGGCGGGAGCGCCCCGAGGACGCGCGAAGAAGGGTGATTTCTCCCGGAGTCGTCCCGGGCGCGTCCCGGACGCGATCACGACTCCCGGTCCGTTACGCGGCCTTCGTGGCCAGGGGTGCAGCGGGTGACGGGACTCAACGATCGCGCAGAAGGGTCCCGTTCGCACCACTGCGTGACGCGACCATTGCTCCCAGTGTGAAGCGAGTAAAGAATCCTCTCGTGTGACAAGTTTTTTTCCAGAGGGATTTGATCGAACGATTACGCGTGGCTAATGTCTGGCCCCGAACCTCTGCGAGTTTGGCCGTCCACCCGGGGCGGCAGCGGAGGACCGCCTCGTTCCACGGAGCCCGCCCAGGCGAAGTGGAGCCGGAGTGTCAGTCCGGCAGGCGGCTGAGGAAGAAGGAGCTCGCCCAAGTGGCGTCCCACCGTCGTCCCAAGCAGCCCAGCCGCACCCGCCGCGTGACCGTGCTCACGGCGACCGCCGCGGCGGCCGTCGCACTCACTTCTCAGGCGGCTCAGGCCGAACCCAAGGCTTCCAAGAAGGAGGTCAAGGAGAAGGTCGACAAGCTCTACGAGGACGCCGAAGGGGCAACGGAGAAGTACAACGGCGCCAAGGAGAAGCAGAAGAAGCTGGAAAAGCAGGTGGGCAACCTGCAGGACAGCGTGGCGCGCGGGCAGGACGACCTCAACGACATGCGCAACGGCCTCGGTTCGATGGCCACCGCGCAGTACCGCACCGGCGGTGTGGACCCGTCCGTGCAGCTCTTCCTCTCCTCGGACCCGGACAGCTACCTCGAGAAGGCCTCCACGCTCGACCAGTTGAGCACCAAGCAGGCCGAGGCGCTGAAGAAGATCCAGAGCAAGCAGCGCAACCTGGCGCAGCAGCGCAAGGAAGCCGCGGACAAGCTCGAGGACCTCGCCGACACCCGTAAGGAGCTCGGCGAGAAGAAGAAGAAGATCCAGGACAAGCTGTCCGAGGCGCGCTCGCTCCTCAACTCGCTGACTGCGAAGGACCGCGCCAAGCTCGCCGCGCAGCAGGCGCGCGCGGACCGCGCCTCCGCGTCCCGTGTCGACCTCGGCAGCGACGCATCCGCTTCGCAGCGTGCCGCCGCCGCGCTCTCCGCGGCGAAGAGCAAGATAGGTTCGCCCTACGTGTGGGGCGCGACCGGTCCCAGCTCCTTCGACTGCTCCGGTCTCACTTCCTGGGCGTACAACCAGGCGGGTGTCTCCCTTCCCCGCACCTCCCAGGCACAGGCCAACGCCGGAACCCAGGTCGGCCGTGGCGAACTCGCCCCGGGCGACCTGATCATCTTCTACGGCGACCAGCACCACGTCGGCTTCTACGCCGGCAACGGCCAGGTCCTGCACGCCCCGAAGCCGGGCGCCGGAGTGCGCTACGAGTCGGTCAACAACATGCCGTTCCAGTTCGGCGTGCGGATCGGCTGACACGAACGCAGACTCACTGCTCCGACAGCACGCGCGTCATCACAGGCCACGTGCAACGTCGTTCGTACGGGTGACGCCGAAGACCCCGTGAGAACCCCCTGACCCCGCCGATGACCTGCGTCGTTCGGCGGGGTCGGCACGTTTCGGCCGACTGTCGTGTCGCGCCCGGTTCGTGATTCCTTCCCGGCTGTGCGGCTAGATTCGCCGCGCAGTTCGCCAAGGGCGTGTGTTGAGGACCGCAGCGACGCCCGACGGGCGGCCGAGCGGTGATTCCGAGGACACGCCCTCACGGAAGGAGCGCGTCCTCAGTGGTCTCGTACCGGTCTCATCGAAAACCCGCCCAGCGCGGCCGTGGATGGCCCGCC